>NZ_SNWG01000001.1:310273-620547 GCF_004362195.1 Microbacterium sp. BK668 | reverse complement strand
ACCGAGAGGTCCTCGTTCACGATCTTGTCGGCCAGGCGCTGCATCGCCTCCGGGGTCTCGAGAGACAGGATGGCGCGAGCGTGACCCGCGCTCAGCACGCCGGCGGCGACGCGCTGCTGCACGGGTACGGGGAGCTTGAGCAGGCGGATCGTGTTGCTGATCTGCGGACGTGACCGGCCGATCCGGCTGGCGAGCTCCTCCTGGGTGATGCCGAAATCCTCGAGAAGCTGCTGGTACGCCGATGCCTCTTCGAGGGGGTTCAGCTCGCTGCGGTGCAGGTTCTCGAGCAGCGCGTCGCGCAGGAGATGCTCATCGGCGGTGTCGCGGATGACCGCGGGGATGGAGTCGAGTCCCGCTTCGCGGGCGGCCCGGGTGCGACGCTCACCCATGATGAGCTCGAAGGTGCCCTCGCCCGTGTCGCGGACGACGACCGGCTGGAGAACGCCGAACTCCCGCACGCTGTGCACGAGCTCCGCGAGGTCTTCCGAATCGAAATGCGTCCGCGGCTGCCGCGGGTTCGGGACGATGGAGTGCGGGTCGATGTGGACGAGCCGGGCCCCGGGAACGGTGACGAGCTCCTCGACCGCAGGGTCGTCGTCGAAGGGGTCCTCGGGCTCGGCCACGGCGGTGGCCGTCGCCGCACTTCCGCGCGGGAAGAGCACGTCCACGGGACGCGACTCTGTCGCCTCGCTCGTCGGGATGAGCGCTCCGATGCCTCTACCCAGACCGGTTCTCTTGGCCATCAGGAGTCCACTTCGCTTTCTGTTGCTGTGTCGCGTTTGATCATCTCGACCGCCGCCTCACGGTAGGCCACGGCTCCGGCCGACTGCCCATCGTAGGCGATGACGGTCTGGCCGAAGCTCGGCGCCTCGGACACCCGGACCGATCGCGGAATCACCGTCTGGAGCACCTCCTTCGGGAAGTGCTGCCGCACCTCCTCTGCCACCTGCTGCGCCAGTCGAGTGCGGCCGTCGTACATGGTGAGCATGATCGTCGACAGGTGAAGACGCGGGTTGAGGTGCTTCTGGATCATCCGCACCGTGCCGAGCAGCTGGCTGAGGCCCTCCAGTGCGTAGTACTCGCATTGGATGGGGATGAGCAGCTCCTGCGCGGCGGCGAAGGCGTTGATGGTGAGGAGCCCGAGCGACGGCGGGCAGTCGATGAGCACGAAGTCGAGGCGCACGCCGGAATTGGCGAGGTACTCGTCGAGCGCGGTTCGCAGACGGTGCTCGCGCGCAACCTGCGACACGAGTTCGATCTCGGCGCCGGCGAGGTGGATCGTGCTCGGCGCGCACAGGAGGTTCGGTGATTCGGGGCTCGTCTGGACGATGTCAGCCAGAGGGAACTCGTCGATCAGGACGTCGTATACCGAGGGAATGTCAGCGGTGTGCGGGACACCGAGCGCCGTCGAGGCGTTGCCCTGCGGATCCAGATCGATCACGAGGACGCGCGCGCCTACGGAAGCCAGGGCCGCTGCGACGTTGACGGTGGTCGTCGTCTTTCCGACGCCACCCTTCTGGTTGGAGACGGTGAGTACGCGGGTACGACCGCTCAACGTGATCTCGACGCCCTCGAGGGCCCGTCGACGCGCTGTGAGGTCGGCGAGTTCGCGAGCAAGAGGGGTGTCATCGAGCGAGAAGGGGGCCGCGGTCGCGGTGTTCTCGGGCTGTTTCACGTGAAACGCTCTCCCTGTTCGCGTGCCGTCAAAGCTCCTTTCCACTCTAGCCGCGCCTACCCGCGCCTCCTCGCCATCCACACCGTCGCGGGCTGTTCAGCACGAATCGCGCTCGATGCGGCGTCGCCGCGCGCACCGTTTCACGTGAAACACTGCCCGCGATCTGAACGCTCGTGCCACCTCTTCGCACCGCCGTCCCCTCCTCTCGCTCCGCTCGCTCGGGGACCGAAACAAGCCGGCTCCGGGCCGGGCAGCTTTCCTGGAGCCGGTCCCCGAGCGAGGGAGCGCCAGCGACCGAGAGGAGGGGACGACACCAAGCCCGCGTCTACCGCATGCTCACCGTCGTCCCCTCCTCTCGCTCCGCTCGCTCGGGGACCGGAACAAGCCGGCTCCAGGCCGGGCAGCCTCCCTGGAGCCGATCCCCGAGCGAGGGAGCGCAGCGACCGAGAGGAGGGGACGACACCGAACCCACGTCGACCGCATGCTCACCGCCGTCCCCTCCTCTCGCTCCGCACGCTCGGGGACGGGATCAGTCCTGCTCGTGCCGGGCAGCCTCCCTGGAACCGGTCCCCGAGCGAGGGAGCGCCAGCGACCGAGAGGAGGGGACGACACCGAACCCACGAGCACCCGGGCTCACCGCCGTCCCCTCCTCTCGCTCCGCTCGCTCGGGGACCGAAACAAGCCGGCTCCAGGCCGGGCTGCCTCCGTAGAGCCCGTCCCCGAGCGAGGGAGCGCCAGCGACCGAGAGGAGGGGACGACACAAAACCCGCCGACGACCACCGTGCGCCGATGAGGCGACCTCGGCGCCGCACGATGTTTCACGTGAAACACCCGGCGCCCGGCGTCAGATCATCGCCGTACGGTGCCTCGCACGACGCGGGTCGGCTCAGCGAGCAGACCTTCCCCCACGATCTCGACCCGGGCATCGGTGATCCCGAACTTCCGCAGAGGCTTCGCTGCCGCCTCGATCTCGTTCGCCGCCCCGGCGCCCTTGAGAAGGATCAGCTCGCCGCCGTCGCGCACCAGGGGAGCGGTGAGTGGGACGAGAGTGCGCAGGGCACTCACCGCGCGGGCGGTCGCGGCATCCAGGATCGGACCGCGCTTCCACTCCTCGGCACGAGCGCGCAGCACCTCGACGTTTGCGAGCCCGAGGGCCGCCACCTGCTCGTTCAGCCAGGTGACCCGGCGTTCCATGGGCTCGATCAGGATCCACTCCACGTCCGGCCGTGCGATCGCGAGCACGAGGCCGGGCAAGCCGGCGCCGGACCCCACGTCGGCGGCACGGCCCGAGAACAGCGGGGCCGCCACCGCGCTGTTGAGCACATGGCGGGTCCACAGCCGTGGGGGCTCGAGCGGGCCGATGAGTCCGCGTTCTTCTCCCTCGTCGGCTAGGGCTCGCGTGAACCGACGTGCCTGGTCGATGCGGTCGCCGAATATCTCCGCGGCGGCCGCCGGCTCTGCTTCGAAGTCGGCCATCAGCGTTTCACGTGAAACGTCAGCCGCGACGAATGACGGTGTGGCGGTCGGCGCCCTCGCCGTACGACTCCGAAACGAAGCCTCGCTCGGCCACGATGTCATGCACGAGCTTGCGCTCATAGCTCGACATCGCCGGCAGGGACGCCTGCGTCGCGCCGTCGTCGAGGCGGGCGATGGCGCGCTCGACAAGGGCAGCAAGCTGACGCTCGCGGGTGTCGCGGGATCCGCCGATGTCCAGGATCAGGCGCGAGAAGCGTCCGGTGCGGCTCTGCACGGCGATGCGGGTAAGCTCCTGCAGCGCCTGCACGGTGTCGGGCGCCGAGAGGAGCGCAAGCGACGCCTCGTCCTCGGCTTCGATCGACACGTACGCGCGGCCGGCACGGACGTCGAGAGCGAGGTCGCCATCGATGTCGGCGATGTCGAGGAGCTCCTCGATGTAGTCGGCGGCGATGTCGCCTTCCTG
Source organism: Microbacterium sp. BK668 (assembly GCF_004362195.1). Classification (NCBI taxonomy): domain Bacteria; kingdom Bacillati; phylum Actinomycetota; class Actinomycetes; order Micrococcales; family Microbacteriaceae; genus Microbacterium; species Microbacterium sp. BK668. Next base: position 616,933 of record NZ_SNWG01000001.1, on the reverse strand, counting down.
CTCGAGCTGCTCGACCGTCGCGGCAGCGCGCTCGGGGGCGACGGATTCGATGGGGTCGGTGGTGGTCATCTGGTCCTCGATGATCTGCGAAGGTCTGCGGGGGTTCTGCGGAGTTCTGCGGAGTTGTGCGGGGGTCTGCGGTGCTGATGTCGGGCGTGGGGTCACCGGCCGCCGTCGACCGGTGTGACCGGGTCAGCCGGACGACGAGGAACGTCGCCGCCCGGCCCGCGATCAGGTGTTCGCCGTTCCGGGCTGCTTGCCCGAAGCCCCACCTGAGCCGCCCGTGCCGGGCTTCGGCGATCCGCCCTTCTGGCCCTGCTTCTTCGCGCGCTGCTTGCTGACCGGCTGCTGACGCTTCGGAGCGGCGGCGCGAGCACGCTCGGCCTCCTCGAGGAGCCGCTGCTGCTCGGCCTGGTACTTCTCCATGGGGACGACCTTGCCCGAGGAGTCGATCGCCTTGCCCTTGCGGGCCAGGCGCTCCTCCCGGGCCTTCGCCGCTTCCGAGCCGGGGGTGGGCATCTCGCGAATGACGAGGAACTGCTGGCCCATCGTCCACAGGTTCGAGACGAACCAGTAGATGACGACGCCGAGCGGGAAGAAGACACCCGAGAAGACGAAGGCGAACGGAAGGATGTAGAGCATCACCTTCTGCATCTGGTACGCCTGGCCGGTCTTGGCCTCGGGGGACAGGTTCTTCGAGATGATCTGCAGCTGGGTGAAGAACTGCGACACGATCATCAGGACGACGAGCGTCAGGAGGATCGCGATCGCCGCCGTGTTGCCGGTGTTGAAGGCGTCGATGAGCGTCTCGTGCAGAGAGGCCACGCCGAAGAGCTTCGCGTTGTAGAAGGACTGGGTCAGCTCCGCGTTCAGCAGGCCGACGCCGCCGATCCCCTGGCGGGCGTGCCGGGAGACGTCGTTGAGCACGCTGAAGAGCGCGAAGAACACGGGCATCTGCACGAGGAGCGGGAGGCAGCTCGACACCGGTGTCGTCCCGTGCTTCTTGTACAGGGCCATCGTCTCGCGGCTCATGGCCTCGCGTGACAGCTGGTCCTTCTTGCCCTTGTACTTCTCCTGAACTTTCCGCAGTTCAGGGGCGATTTCCATCATCTTGCGCTGGCTCTTGATCTGACGCACGAAGAGCGGGATCATCGCCGAGCGCACGACGAGGACGAGGCCGATGATCGCCAGCACCCACGTGAGGCCGGCGCCCGGCGGAAGACCGATGAAGGTGAAGAGGGCATGCCACGCGACGAGCACGAGCTCGACGAGCCACTTCAGCGGCCAGAGGATGATGCCGATGAGATCGAAGCCCCCGCCGGCCTGGGGCGCGGGGGTACTGGAAGCTAGCAGAAGCAGATCCTGCACGGATCAGTCCTTTCTCAGGGGCACGACGAAACCGTGCGGGGTCAGGTCGTAACGGAACCGCCGGTGTGGCGGGACGTCATCGATGCCGCCCTCTGCCCATGGGTGGCAGCGGGCGATCCGGGCCGCGGTGAGGGCGCTGCCCTTCAGAAGTCCGTGCTGCTGCACGGCACCGACCGCGTAGGCCGAGCACGACGGGTAGTACTTGCAGACATCTCCATACGTGTGCGAGATGGTGGCGCGATACGCGTGCAGGAGAGACAGGCCGAGGTTGCGGGGGATGAGCGGCACCGCAGCAGGAACAGTGGATGCCTCGAGCCGGCCCTCGCCGACGGCATATGCCGGCAGCACGCTCATGCGGCCGCCCTTCGGGCCAGGCAGCGCTGAACTTCGTCACGCAGTTCGGAGTAGTCCGCGCCGGCCGCCGAAGGGAGCGCGCGGATCACGACTTCCGCACCGGGTCGGACGTCGCCCAGGGCCTCGCGGCAGACAGCCTTCAGCCGTCGGCGCACGGTGTTGCGCACGACGGCTGATCCGACCTGCTTGCTGACGATGAACCCGAACCGGGCCGCACCGGAGTCGGCCGAGGTCATGACGTAGGTGACGGTGTGCGCGGCCGCGCAACGGCGTCCCCGACGGACGACGGCCTTGTATTCCGCTCCGCGGGTGAGTCGGTTCGGCCTCGCCAGCACCGCTGGGTGTCAGGCCGAGAGCTCGGTGCGCCCCTTGGCGCGACGAGCCGAGAGGATGGCGCGACCGGCGCGGGTGCGCATGCGGGCACGGAAGCCGTGCTTCTTGGCGCGACGACGGTTGTTGGGCTGGAAGGTGCGCTTGCTCATGGATTCGCTTCCGGATCAGGGTGTCACCGGGACGCTCAGACCGGAGACAAGGGTTACAGGGACTGCCGCGAGGGCATAAGTCAACCGATTAAGGCTACGTCGAGTCGCCTGAGAACTCAAACCGGGCTCCGGGCCTGGCATTATGCACAGCCGATCCGCCCACGCTGGCACCGACACGCCCGTCGCTTTACAGTGGGGTTTGCTCGACAGACCCGTGGGAACTAGCGTGGCTCCGGCAGTTATCCACAGGCACGGGATGCCACTCTCCCTGAGCCTGAGGCGCATCGATCTACCCGGGGGGGCCATGGCTCAGCACGACATTCCAGATGTTCCCGTCTGGGCGGCTGTGCTGGATGAGCTGACGGTCGACGATCGCGTCACTCCACAGCTCCACGGCTTCCTCAACCTCGCCGTGCCCCAGGGTGTCATGAGCGGGACGCTCTACCTCGATGTGCCCAACGACCTCACGGCCGCTCAGATCAACAAGCGCATGCGGGCCCCCATCATGGAGGCTCTTTCGCGCGTCCCGCAGGCCGATCCGGTCGCGACCACCTTCCGCGTGGTAGTCAATCCCGACCTCGCCGATCAGCACCTGACGGTGCCCATCCCGGTCCAGACGCCGGGACATAGCGCGGTGGCTCCCGCTCCCGCGCCCACCGGGGTCATCCGTCCCCGCATCGACGAGCCGGTTGACCTGACCTCCGCGCGCACCGATTCGCGGCTGAACCCGAAATACACCTTCGACAACTTCGTCATCGGCCAGTCCAACCGCTTCGCGCATGCGGCCGCGGTCGCCGTCGCCGAAGCACCGGCGAAGGCCTACAACCCGCTCTTCATCTACGGTGACTCGGGCCTCGGCAAGACACATCTGCTCCACGCCATCGGCGACTACGCGATCAGCCTGTATGCCGGCATCCGCGTGCGCTACGTCTCGAGCGAGGAGTTCACGAACGACTTCATCAACTCGATCGCGAACAACCGCGGCTCCGCATTCCAGGCGCGGTATCGAGACGTGGACATCCTCCTCATCGACGACATCCAATTCCTCCAGGGCCGCGCCGAGACGCAGGAGGCGTTCTTTCACACCTTCAACACGCTGCACGACCACGACAAGCAGGTCGTGATCACCAGCGACGTCCCGCCCAAGCACCTCACCGGCTTCGAGGACCGCATGCGCAGCCGGTTCGAGTGGGGGCTCATCACCGACGTCCAGGCGCCCGACCTCGAGACGCGCATCGCGATCCTCCGCAAGAAGGCGCAGTCCGAGCGCCTGCACATCCCCGACGAGGTGCTCGAGTACATCGCGACCGTCGTGTCGTCGAACATCCGCGAGCTCGAGGGCGCTCTCATCCGCGTCTCGGCGTTCGCGAGCCTCAACCGGTCGACCCTCGACATGTCGCTCGCGCAGACGGTGCTCCGCGACATCGTCGATCAGGACGACGCGAACGTCATCTCGCCGACCGACATCATCACCGCCACGGCGGCCTACTTCAAGCTGTCGGTCGACGACCTCTACGGGTCGAGTCGCTCCCAGGCGGTCGCCACGGCTCGCCAGATCGCGATGTACCTCTGCCGCGAACGCACAAGCCTGTCGCTGCCCAAGATCGGTCAGCTCTTCGGCAACCGCGACCACACGACGGTCATGTATGCCTACAAGAAGATCAGCGACCTCATGAAGGAGCGCCGCTCCATCTACAACCAGGTCTCCGAGATCACCGCTCAGCTCGGCCGCAACGGCCGCTGACGTCGCGCCGACGAGCCTCCGGCCAGGAGGTGCGTCCGGCGTGCCCTGGGTACGGGGACGGGTGGATGCCGCGTCGTCGCGCCGGTCGGAGCGCTCGTCGACGCGAGCCGTCATATGCCTCAGAAAGTGCTTGACACTCGCCCCGGGACCGCGCCATTATGCACGTTCTTCACAGTGTGGAAAACCTGTGGATAACTCGGATCTGCTGCGGAAAGGTGTGAACAGCACCCGAACGCCTGTGGACGGCCGCCGCTCGCGATGAGGACGCGCCGACGCCCGGCATCCGCACAATCCGCACGCGTTCCACATCTCACACGTGTGTAGTTCCCATGCCCCGGCACGGATCGGCCGACTTATCCACACTTTCCACAGCTGTTAACACCATGACGAGAAATTCTGAGAAGAGAACGATCCGATCACCTCGACGCGTCGGCGACGGGTCTTGGGGTGGCGCTCCGCGAGGGCACTAGCATGGGTAGCCCAAGCCCCACGGACGTCAAGGGAGCGGCATGAGGTTCCACGTCAATCGCGATGTCTTCAGCGAGGCGGTCTCGTTCGTCGTGAAGCTGCTCCCGCAGCGCAACCCCCAGCCGATCCTGGCCGGTGTGCTGATCGAGGCGAACGACGAGGGCCTCTCGCTCGCGGCATTCGACTACGAGGCCTCCGCCCGGACCACGATCGAGGCGACCGTCGACGAGCCCGGCACGATCCTCGTCCATGGGCGGCTGCTCTCCGAGATTGCCAGCCGTCTGCCGAATGCACCCATCCAGATCGCGGTCGATGACGACGGCGGCATCCTGCTGACGTGCGGGTCGGCGCGGTTCACCCTGGCATCGATGCCGGTGCAGGAGTATCCGGCCATCCCCGAGGTCTCGGGCGACTCCGGTCTCGTCCCGTCGGAGGACTTCGCCACGGCGATCGCCCAGGTGGCCTTCGCCGCCTCGCGCGACGATGTCACGCCGGTGCTCACGGGCGTGCAGCTCGAGGCGTCGGGAACGCAGCTGAGCCTCGTCGCGACGGACCGCTACCGCGTCGCCCTTCGCGAGATCCCGTGGGACGGGGGGTCGGCCGCATCGGACGAGCCGACCACAGCGCTCGTCCCCGCGCGCACGCTCACGGAGGTCGGCAAGACGTTCTCGCACAGCGGCGACATCTCCATCGCGTTCTCGGGCTCGGGCGACCGCGAGATCATCGCCTTCACCGCCGGCAACAAGACCGTCACGTCACTGCTCATCAAGGGCAACTTCCCGCCGGTCCGCCGGCTCTTCCCGGACGCGACCGAGCACCACGCCGTCGTGAACACCGCCGAGCTCGCCGAGGCCGTGCGCCGCGTGTCGCTCGTGCTCGACCGCAGCGCGCCGCTGCGCTTCACATTCACCGCCGAAAGCGTGTCGATGGATGCCTCGGGCACCGAGCAGGCGCGCGCGTCGGAGTCGGTCGATGCCACTCTCGTCGGCGAGGAGGTGACGCTCGGGCTCAACCCGCAGTACCTCTTGGAGTCGCTCGGCGCGGTGCGCAGCGAGTTCGCACGCATCACCTTCACCTCGAGCGAGAACGCCAACAAGCTCAGCCCCGTGCTCATCACGCCGCAGACCTCGGTCGACAAGGACGGCGAGGGCTCCTTCAAGTACCTCCTGCAGCCCAACCTCCTGCTGCGCTGACCCGGGGGCCCGGCTCTCAGGTCCGGGGGCGGAACTAGGGTTGAGGCCGTGATCGTGGAGCAGCTCAGTCTCGTCGACTTCCGCAACTACGCGGCGGCCGACATCACGCTCGCTCCGGGCCCCAATGTGTTCATCGGTCGCAACGGCCAGGGGAAGACCAATCTGGCCGAGGCGATCGCCTTCTTCGCCACGCTCGGCTCGCATCGCGTCTCCAGCGACGCCCCGATGGTCCGTGACGGAGCGGATGCCGCGATCGTGCGAGCACGGCTCTCGCACGGCGAGCGCCGCGTGCTGTTGGAGGCCCAGGTCAACCGCGCCGGCTCCAACAAGGCGCGCGTCAACGGGGCGGCGGTGAAGACCTCCGAGCTCCCGCGATATGCGCAGGTCGTGCTCTTCGCGCCGGAGGATCTCCAGATCGTCCGCGGCGACCCTTCGGCCCGGCGCCGCTTCGCCGACCAGCTGCTCGTCCAGCGCGCTCCGCGCATGAGCGGCGTGCTCGCCGACTACGACCGGGTGCTCAAGCAGCGCACCGCACTGCTGAAGTCGGCGCGGGCGCGCGGCATCCGCGGCGACGCCCTCTCGACGCTCGACGTGTGGGACGACAAGCTCGTCGCGCTCGGGACGCAGGTGATCGAGGCGCGCCTCGCGCTCGCGGACGAGCTCGCGTCCCCGCTCGCGGCCGCGTACGCAGCCATCGCCGGCGCCGACCACCGGCCGGAGCTGCGGTGGGCGCTGTCGGTGGGGGGATCCGACCCCGAAGAGGACGACGCTGAGGACGATACGACGGATGCCGCGGCCTCCACCGGCGTCGCCGACGTGTTCCGCGCAGCGCTCGCCACGCGTCGCACGGCGGAGCTGGACCGCGGCCTCACCCTGGTGGGACCGCACCGTGACGACCTCGTGCTCCGCGTCCGCGGCCTGCCGGTCAAGGGATACGCGTCGCACGGCGAGTCGTGGTCGGTCGCGCTCGCGCTGCGCCTCGCCTCGGCCGAGCTTCTGCGCGCGGAGTCCCGGCTCGGTGATCCCGTGCTCATCCTCGACGACGTCTTCGCCGAGCTGGACAGCGAGCGACGCGCTCGCCTGGCGGACCTCGTCGGCGGCTACGAGCAGGTCGTCGTCACGGCGGCGGTCGAACAGGACGTCCCGTCGGTGCTGCGCGCGCACGTCGTGCGCGTCGAGGCGGGCAGGATCCTGGAGTCGACGGATGCCTGAGGCCGACGCCGGGGACGTGCCCGAGACGATCGCCACCTACCTGCGCCTGCGCGGGCTCGAGCCTTCGGCGCGGGCATACCGCCGAAGGCGACGCAGGCAGGACGACGACGAGAACGCCCCGTTCACCTCCGGTCGCGACCCGCGCGGAGTCGGAGACGTGCTGTCCGCCCTCACGCGGGAGTCGGGCTGGGACTCGCAGCTTGCCCGCGAGGACGTCGTGCGCACGTGGGACGAAGTGGCCGGAGCGAACACGGCTCAGCACACGCGCCCCGTGGCCTTCTCCGACGGGACGCTGACCGTCCAGGCCGACTCCACAGCGTGGGCGAAGCAGCTCCAGCTGATGCGCGCGCAGATCCTCTCGGAGATCGTCCGGCGCTATCCGGAGGCCGGCGTCGAGACGATCCGGTTCATCGGCCCTGACGTCCCCTCCTGGAAATGGGGTCCCAGAGCCGTCCCAGGCCGCGGTCCGCGCGATACCTACGGCTGAACCACATCCCGACTTGTCTCGCGAGTTTTCCGGGCGCCACAGGGGCGCACAGCCGCCGGGCGGGACCTCTCCTTGATAGAATGGAGAGACCCCGACGACCGACCTGGAGCGCTCGAGAACCTATGACGTCTGTGAATCCCGAAAGCGTTGCCGGGGAACCCGGATCGGCCAGCCGCACCACCCCGCTCAGCGATTACGGAGCCGACGCCATCCAGGTGCTCGAAGGGCTCGAGGCGGTTCGCAAGCGCCCCGGCATGTACATCGGGTCGACCGGACCTCGTGGCCTGCACCATCTCGTCTACGAGATCGTCGACAACTCCGTCGACGAGGCGCTTGCCGGATTCTGCGACCGCATCGAGGTCACCCTGCTCGCCGACGGCGGCGTCCGTGTCGTCGACAACGGCCGCGGCATCCCTGTCGACATGCACAAGACCGAGGGCAAGTCCACGGTGGAGGTCGTCCTCACGGTGCTGCACGCGGGCGGCAAATTCGGCGGCGGCGGATACGCCGTCTCCGGTGGCCTGCACGGCGTCGGCTCTTCGGTCGTGAACGCGCTCTCGACGCGCCTCGAGGTCGAGGTGAAGCGCCAGGGCTCGGTGTGGCGCCAGTCGTACCGCGACGGCGGCGTCCCGATCTCGCCGCTCGAGCAGGGCGAGGAGAGCGAGGACACCGGCACGGTGATCACGTTCTGGCCGGATCCGGCGATCTTCGAGTCGGTCGAGTTCGACTACGACACGCTGCGCACGCGCTTCCAGCAGATGGCGTTCCTCAACAAGGGACTGCGCATCGACCTGACCGACGAGCGCCCCGGCGAGGCGATCGAGACCGAGATCGAGGGCGAGGTGCGCTTCACGCAGCCAGCGGATTCGTTCCTCTATGAGCGCGGGCTGGTGGACTACGTCGAGTACCTCAACAAGACGCGTCACGCCGATGTGGTCAACGACCAGATCATCGAGGTCGAGTCCGAGGACACGGACCGCAAGATCGCGCTCGAGCTGGCGATGCAGTGGACGACGAGCTACACCGAGAACGTCTTCACTTACGCCAATACGATCAACACGCACGAGGGCGGCACACACGAAGAGGGGTTCCGCGCGGCGCTCACGACACTGGTCAACCGCTACGCCCGCGCGCAGAACCTCCTGAAGGACCGCGACGACAACCTCTCGGGCGAGGACGTGCGCGAAGGTCTGACCGCCGTCATCTCGATCAAGCTCTCCGAGCCGCAGTTCGAAGGACAGACCAAGACGAAGCTCGGCAACACCGAGGCCAAGGCGTTCGTGCAGAAGGTCGTCGGCGACCAGCTCGGCGACTGGTTCGACCGCAACCCTCAGCAGGCGAAGCTCGTCGTGCGCAAGGCGATCGACGCGGCCACCGCGCGCTTGGCCGCGCGGAAGGCGCGCGAGACCGCCCGCCGCAAGAGCGTCTTCGAGTCGGCCTCGATGCCCGACAAGCTCAAGGACTGCACGAGCAAGGACCCCGCGATCAGCGAGATCTTCCTCGTCGAGGGCGACTCCGCCGGCGGCTCGGCCGTGCAGGGACGCGACCCGCACACGCAGGCGATCCTGGCGCTGCGCGGCAAGATCCTCAACGTCGAGCGCGCGCGGCTGGACCGTGCCCTCGGCAACAACGAGATCCAGGCGATGATCCAGGCCTTCGGCACGGGCATCGGCGAGGACTTCGCGGTCGAGAAGGCGCGGTATCACAAGATCGTGCTCATGGCGGATGCGGATGTCGACGGCCAGCACATCACGACGCTCCTGCTGACTCTCCTCTTCCGCTACATGCGCGGACTGATCGAGGCCGGCTACGTGTATCTCGCCATGCCGCCCCTGTACCGGCTCAAGTGGACCAACGCCGATCACGAGTACGTCTACAGCGACGTGGAGCGCGATGCCCTCCTGTCCGACGGCCTCGCCAATGGCAAGCGGATCCCGAAGGACAACGGCATCCAGCGCTACAAGGGTCTGGGCGAGATGAACGACAAGGAGCTGTGGGAGACGACGATGGACCCGCTCACGCGCACGCTCCGCCAGGTCACGATCGACGACGCCGCTGCCGCGGACACGATCTTCACGACCCTCATGGGCGAAGACGTCGAGTCGCGTCGCCAGTTCATCCAGAAGAACGCGAAGGACGTCCGCTTCCTCGACATCTAGCGTCGCGTCGCCCTGCTCGCGCCGACGGACGGCAGCAGAGCAGGACGAGCATGACGGCGCGCACCAACGGAAGAGAAACGCATGGCTGACGACAGCACCACCACCGAGGCATCCGGTCACAATCACGGCCACATCGAGCAGGTCGACCTGCAGGGGGAGATGCAGCGCAGCTACCTCGACTACGCGATGGCCGTCATCGTCGGTCGCGCGCTGCCCGACGTCCGCGACGGGCTGAAGCCGGTGCACCGCCGCGTCATCTACGCGATGTACGACGGCGGCTACCGCCCCGACAAGTCGTTCTCGAAGTGCGCGCGCGTCGTCGGCGAGGTGATGGGTCAGTACCACCCGCACGGCGACGCTCCGATCTACGACACCCTCGTGCGCCTCGTGCAGCCGTGGGCGCTGCGCTACCCGCTGGCCCTCGGCCAGGGCAACTTCGGCTCACCCGGCAACATGGGGGCCGCGGCGCCGCGCTACACCGAGACCAAGATGGCGCCGCTCGCGCTCGAGATGGTGCGCGACATCGAGGAAGAGACCGTCGACTTCCAGGAGAACTACGACGGCCGCACCAACGAGCCCGTCGTCCTGCCGTCGCGGTTCCCGAACCTCCTCGTCAACGGATCCGTCGGCATCGCCGTCGGGATGGCGACGAACATCCCCCCACACAACCTCCGAGAGGTGGCCGAGGGCGCACTGTGGGCGCTCGAGCACCCGGATGCCTCGCGGGAAGAGCTCCTCGACGCGCTCCTCCAGCGCATCAAGGGCCCCGACTTCCCGACCGGGGCGCAGATCCTCGGCACGCGGGGCATCCACGAGGCCTATCGCACCGGCCGCGGATCCATCACGATGCGCGCCGTGGTCGAGATCGCGGAGATCCAGGGCCGCACGTGCCTCGTGATCACGGAGCTCCCCTACCAGGTGAACCCCGACAACCTCGCCCTGAAGATCGCCGACCTGGCGCGCGACGGCAAGATCCAGGGCATCGCCGACATCCGCGACGAGACCTCGGGCCGCACGGGCCAGCGCCTGGTCATCGTGCTCAAGCGGGATGCCGTCGCCAAGGTCGTGCTCAACAACCTCTACAAGCACACGCAGCTGCAGGAGAACTTCGGCGCGAACATGCTCGCGATCGTCGACGGCGTGCCGCGCACGCTCTCGATCGACGGGTTCATCGCGCACTGGGTCGACCATCAGATCGACGTCATCGTCCGGCGCACCCAGTACCGCCTGCGCAAGGCCGAGGAGCGGATGCACATCCTGCGCGGCTACCTCAAGGCGCTCGACGCGCTCGACGAGGTCATCGCGCTCATCCGGCGATCGCCGACCGTCGACGAGGCGCGCGAGGGCCTGCGCAACCTGCTCGAGGTCGACGACATCCAGGCCGACGCGATCCTGTCGCTTCAGCTGCGCCGTCTCGCCGCCCTCGAACGGCAGAAGATCATCGACGAGGCGACCGAGCTCGAGGCGCAGATCACGGACTACCGCGACATCCTCGCGACGCCCGAGCGTCAGCGCCTGATCATCCGTGAGGAGCTCACGGCGATCGTCGAACGGTTCGGCGACGAGCGCCGCACCTCGATCGAGTTCGGGTTCGACGGCGACATGACCGACGAAGACCTCATCCCCGAGGAGGAGATGGTCGTCAGCGTCACGCGCGACGGCTACATCAAGCGCACGCGCAGCGACAACTACCGCTCGCAGCACCGCGGAGGCAAGGGCGTGAAGGGTGCGCAGCTGCGCGCCGACGACGTGGTCGAGCACTTCTTCGTCACGACGACCCACCACTGGCTCCTGTTCTTCACGACGAAGGGCCGCGTCTACCGCGAGAAGACCTACCGCGTGCCGGAGGCCGGGCGGGATGCCAAGGGTCAGCACGTCGCGAACCTCCTCGCCCTGCAGCCCGACGAGGAGATCGCGCAGATCCTCGACATCCGCGATTACCGGGTCGCGACCTACCTCGTGCTCGCCACCCGCGGGGGCCTCGTGAAGAAGACGCGGCTCACCGAGTACGACACCAACCGCCAGGGCGGCGTCATCGCGATCAAGCTCCGTGAGGACGACGAGGTCGTGAGCGCCCTGCTCGTCGACGAGGGCGATGACCTGCTCCTCGTGTCGCGGCACGGCATGTCGCTGCGCTTCACCGCGACCGACGACGCCCTCCGGCCGATGGGCCGCTCCACCGAGGGCGTGAAGGGCATGGCCTTCCGGGGCGATGACAGCCTGCTCTCGGCATCCCTGGTCGACCACGACGGATTCGTCTTCGTCGTGACCGAGGGCGGCTACGCCAAGCGCACCGAGGTCGACCAGTACCGCGGGCAGAGCCGCGGCGGTCTGGGGATCAAGGTCGCCAAGCTGAGCGAAGATCGCGGCGACCTCGCGGGCGGTCTCATCGTGTCGGAGGACGACGAGGTCTTGGTGGTTCTTGCCAGCGGCAAGGTGGTACGCTCTGCCGTGGCCGAGGTGCCCGCCAAGGGCCGCGACACCATGGGTGTCGTGTTCGCCCGCCCCGGCGGAGACGATCGCATCATCGCGATCGCCCGCAACGGCGAGCGTGGCCTGGCCGTGGAGGCAGAGGGCGGCGCCGACCAGGAGTCCGCCGAACCTGAGGCTTCCCCCGAGACCCCCGAAGGAAGTACTGACGCATGAGCACGGTAGCCGACAAGCTCGCGAAGAAATCCAGCCACAAGACCAGCGCCAAGCAGGTGCGCCTACGCCTGGTCTACGTCGACTTCTGGTCGGCCGTCAAGCTGTCGTTCCTGGCAGCCGTCGCGCTCGCGATAGTGACGATCGTGTCGTTCTTCCTCGTCTACATGGTCGTCCAGACGACCGGTCTCATCGGTCGCGTCGACGAGTTCTTCCAGAGCTTCTCGGACGGCGGCGTCTCGCTCACCGACTTCATCGGTCTCCCGCAGGTCATGGCGGTCGGCGCGATCGTGGCGATCCTCAACCTGATCGTCGTCACGGTGCTCGGCGCCGTCATCGCCGGCATCTACAACCTCGCCGTCAAGATCACGGGCGGTCTGCTGGTGGGCTTCACCAGCAACTAGGTCGCAGATCTCCGGGGATGCCCCGTCTCAGCGCGCGACGCCGAGGCGGGGCATCCGTTCGTCTCAGGCGCGTGCGACGGATGCTGTGCCCCGGCCGCCGCTCGCGAGCGCGCGTGCCGCGAGGTTTGGACGGTAGCCCAGCTCGTCGATCGCGCGCTGCACGCGGGCCCGCGTGGCATCGGCGACGAACGGCTTGTCGTTGACGACGTTCGAGACGGTCTTGATCGAGACCCCCGCGCGTGCTGCGACATCGACGAGGGTCGCGTCGCGCCCACCCTCGGCGGGGAGGGCGATGGCGTCGCGCAGCTGCCGGCCCGGGTTGTTGCGCCGGCGCATCTTGATGTAGTTGCCGCACCCGGCTGCGGAGCACCAGCGGCCGGACCGGTTGCGTGAGGCATCCCAGTAGGCCCAGCGGCAGGAGTCGCGCGAACATGCCTTGAGCCGGGACCAGCCGGCATCGCTGCGCGCGGTCTCGAGGGCCTGCACGATCCGCGCGACCGCGTCGTCGCCGGGGGCGATCGAGAGGTCGGCCGCGCCGTCCGCGTCGAACCTCAGGACGAGGGGGCTTCGTCGCAGCGCGTCGTTCAGGTCGTCGATGGCCGCGGTCAGCGGAGTGTGTCCGGCATGCGCGAGCAGCACCTCGCGCATGCCCTCGCGGATCCGGCGCGCGAGCACGAGCTGCCCGTGCGTCACTTCGGGGAATTCGGTCTCGAGCCGGGCGCCCAGCCATGTGCGGAGCGACGAGGCATCCGTCCACGTCTCGTCGTCGACCTGCCACTCGACGGTGTTCACGAGATCGCGGACGAACGCGACGGAGGGCGACGGACCGGCCGATGAGTGGGGAGCCACGGCGGAGGATGACATGACACCAGTGAAACGTCTTCGCTGGTGTCGTGCAAGTAACTACGCGACCGTTGTCCCGAGGAGCGTGCCGATGAGCCACGTCACGGCCAGGGCGAGCGCCCCGCCCACGACCAGGCGCACGACCGCACGGCCCCGCGGGGCGCCGCCCAGGCGCGCCGACACCGTGCCGGTGATGGCGAGCGCGACGAGCACCGCCGCGAAGGTGACGGGAACGCGCCACTGCGGGGGCGGCAGGAGGATCGCCAGGAGCGGCAGCAGGGCGCCGAGCGTGAACGAGATCGCCGACGAGATCGCGGCGTGCCACGGGTTGACGAGGTCATCCTGGTCGATGCGCAGCTCCACCTCGAGGTGTGCCGCGAGAGCATCGTGCTCGGTGAGCTCCTTCGCCACCTGGCGCGCCGTCGCGTCGCTCAGTCCCCGGTCGCGATACAGCTGGGTCAGCTCCTCGAACTCCTCATCGGGCATCTCGGTGAGCTCGCGCCGCTCCTTCGCGATGAGCGCCCGCTCGGAGTCGCGCTGGCTGCTGACCGAGACGTACTCGCCGAGCGCCATCGAGATCGCGCCGCCGACGAGCCCCGCGACGCCCGCGAGCAGCAGCGCGGGTGTATCGGTCGTCGCACCCGCCACTCCGACGACGAGTGACGCGACCGAGACGATGCCGTCGTTGGCGCCCAGCACCCCCGCCCGCAGCCAGTTGAGGCGCTGGCTGATGCCATTGGTGTGGGCCTCTCCCGCGTGGGTTCCGTCGGTCACGGCCCCAGTCAAGCACCCGTGTCCGATCGGCAGGGCGAGGGTGCGCGCTCGATTCGAGAAAACGGCGCGTGTCGGGTAAAGTCTTGCAGGTTGACGGCGCACGGCGCCGGCGCAGACGGGGCTATAGCTCAGGCGGTTAGAGCGCTTCACTGATAATGAAGAGGTCCCAGGTTCAAGTCCTGGTAGCCCCACCACCACAGCCCCGGGGCCTTAGCTCAGTTGGTAGAGCGCCTGCTTTGCAAGCAGGATGTCAGGAGTTCGAATCTCCTAGGCTCCACCATGTGGAAGAAGCCGGTCCCGAAGGGGCCGGCTTCTTCCACATATCGGATGCTGGGATTCGAACTCGCGGCGCAGCCGCGTTCGGCGGGCCTTCCACATATCGGATGCTGGGATTCGAACTCGCGGCGGAGCCGCGTTCGACAGGGCGCGCAACGGAGTCGTCGCGCATAGGGTGAAGCATGGACATCCGGGTCGCCGCCTACGCCGTAGTCGTCGATGACGAGAAGCGCATCCTCCTCGCACATTGGAACGAAGGACGCCGATCAGCGTGGACGATGCCGGGCGGAGGCCTCGAGCCCGGCGAAGACCCCGAACGCGCCGCGCGACGGGAGGTCAAGGAGGAGACGGGCTACCGGGTCGAGATCCAGGAGCTGCTCGGCATCCATTCGCGTGTCATCCCCGTCTCCCGCCGCATCACGGAAGACGCGACTGATCCGCTGCACGCGCTCCGGATCGTCTACCGCGCACGCATCACGGGCGGGAAGCTGCGCAACGAGGTCGACGGGTCCACCGATCGTGCGGAGTGGTTCCCCCTCGAGGCCGTCGCCGGCCTTCAACGGGTCAAGCTCGTCGACATCGCGATCGACATGGCCGGCCTCGCCTGAGCACGAGCGGGCGGAGACGCCCCTCCCGCGGATCAGTCGATCGGCTGGGAGATGTCGGCGACGGTGGCGTCGTACGCCGCGATGAGATCGTCGGCCTGCACGAACATGCTGTAGCCGTGCGCGCCGGCGCCCATGGCGATGCGCTCGCCGCGGATGCGCTCGTCGGCGTAGACGGGCCACTCCGTCGTGCTGCCCACCGGCACGATCGTTCCGCGTTCGTAGCCGGTGGCGGCGAGCGCGCGGGCAGGGTCGGGCAGCTGGAGCTTGTTCACCCCGACCACAGCGCGGAGCTTCGGCCACGAAATGGCCCGATCGCCCGGTACGAGGGCGAACAGATACGTGTCGTCGCTGCGCTTCACGACCAGCGTCTTGACGATGCCCGCGGGAGGGATGCCGAGAAGCTCGGCCGCCTCGTGCAGACTCCTGGCGGCCGGCCTCTCGCGGATCTCCACCTCGAGGCCGCGCTCGGCCGCCGCGTTCCGCACGCGGTCGGTGGGTTCCGTCATCTACGCGTCGGGCGCGCGCAGCGGGTCGTCGGCCACCCAGAGCTCGTCGTCGGCCCGCAGCGTCTGCCACGCGGCGTACGCGACGCCGATCGCCGCGGCGACGCCGAAGATGATGGCGATGACGCCGCCTGCGCCGATGCCCTTCCTCGGCGGGGGGGCGGGGGCGACTCGCTGGGAGAGCTTCTTGGTCACGGCTGATCCGTACTGATCGAGCTTCTTGCCGTAGCCCGAGAGGTCGAGGCCGCGGCCGGTGGCGAGGCGGTCGCGCTGCTCGCTCGCGGCATCCCACACCGACATCGCGGAGCCGACCACGGCACCGGCAGCGGGGACGACGCGGTCGTTGAGCACCTGACGCGAGACGCTCACCCCTTTGTCGACATACGGCGCGGCGAACTTCCCGTACGTCTGCCGGGCCTGGGGGACCAGCTGCTCGCGCCGGTAGTTGCCGAGCTGACGACGCGCTTCCCGCGCGACCGAGGCAGCCTCACCGACGAGGACCTGCTGCGACTCCCACAGTCGATTCGCCTGATTCTGGAGCTTGCGGAGTTCCTTCTTGCGCTTACGGCTGAGGCTCACGGGGCCCTCCCTGTCGTCGGGGGTGTGGTTCTCCCCATCTTGCCAGACAGGGCCTGGGCCGGGAGGGCTTGCGTGGAACTCTGAGAGAATGTTAGGCATGCCCACGCCTACCGCGGTCGCGACCCTGCACACCAACCACGGCGACATCGTCGTCAACCTCTTCGGAGACCACGCTCCCCGTACGGTCCAGAACTTCATCGGCCTCGCCGACGGCACCGGCGAGTGGAAGAACCCCTCGACGGGCAAGCCCGGTGAGGGCCCGCTCTACAAGGATGTCGTCTTCCACCGCATCATCCCGGGCTTCATGATCCAGGGCGGCGATCCGCTCGGTCAGGGCACGGGAGGCCCGGGCTACACGTTCAACGACGAGATCCACCCCGAGCTGAACTTCCAGAAGCCCTACATCCTCGCCATGGCGAACGCGGGTCTGCGCCGCAACGCCATCACCGGCCAGCCCGAAGGCACGAACGGATCGCAGTTCTTCATCACGACCGACCCGACCCCGTGGCTGCAGGGCAAGCACACCATCTTCGGCGAGGTCGCCGACGATTCCTCGCGCCAGGTCGTCGACGCCATCAGCGCCGTGCCCACCGCGGCCGGCGACCGTCCGATCGAGCCCGTCGTCATCGAGTCGATCGACATCGCTGCGGCCTGACGCCGCACGAGGAGACGAGACGCCCTCGCCCGTGACCACGGACGCTTTCGCTCGGAATAGCGACAACTTCTGCTACCGGCATCCCGACCGCGTGAGCTTCGTGCTCTGCCAGCGGTGCCTCCGGACGATCTGCCCGGAGTGCCAGACGCAGGCCGCCGTCGGCGTCATCTGCCCGGAGTGCATGCGGGATCAGCAGAAGGCGCGCACCGAAGTGCAGAAGAAGACCGAACGGCGGGCGGCGCGACCGGTGCGCGCCGTCACCCTGTCCGACGCCCGGCCGTACGCGACCTACGGCATCATCCTCGCGACGGCGGTCGTCTACCTGCTCCAGCAGCTCATCCCCGGTCGCTTCGTGGAGGGCTGGCTGGCCTTCAACAGCCTGTTCGTCATCCCCGGCAGCGAGGCCGCCTTCCAGCCGTGGCGGCTCGTCACAGTGCTGTTCGTGCACGGCAACTTCTGGCACATCGCGCTCAACATGCTCGCCCTGTGGCTGATCGGGCGCAGTCTCGAGCCCCTCCTCGGCCACGGACGCTTCCTCGCGCTCTACTTCCTGAGCGGGCTCGGCGGGTCGGTCGCCGTCGCCCTGCTCGCTCCGGGCGTATGGGTCGTGGGCGCGTCGGGGGCGATCTTCGGCCTGTTCGGCGCCCTGCTCGTGATCGGCCGGCACATCGGGGCGAACATCACCTCGATCGCGATCATCATCGCGATCAACTTCGCGCTGCCCTTCGTCTTCGCGCTGGTGGGCAGCATCGGACGCGGGTCGTTCGCCGACGCGCTGGCGTCCAGTCAGATCTCGTGGCAGGCGCACCTCGGCGGATTCCTCGTCGGGGCTCTCGTCGGCTTCATCTTCGCGCGAACGCGGACGGCGGCTCGGCGAGCTCTGCAGATCTGGCTCCTCGTCGGGACCGGCGTGGTGCTCCTCGCCCTCTTGACCATCCCCGTGCTGCTCTACCGCTGAGGGTTATCCACAGGCTCGTCCACAGGTGGGGAGAAATCACACCGGTGTAATTAGCTTCCCGAGACACAAAGAGGAAGGACCGGGACACGTCGCGCGTGTCCCGATCCTTCCGCGGGTGGATGCCGGCGCTAGCGCCAGCGGGTGGTCATCAAGAAGCCGACGAAGGCGATGCCGAACCCGATCACGAGGTTCCATGCGCCGATGCCCGGGATCGGGTAGAGCATGCCGCTCAGGTAGAAGACGAGCACCCAGACGAGCCCGACCAGCATCAGCCCGATCATGACGGGCTTGAACCAGACGGGATTGGGGGCCGCTTCGCCCTCGCTTCGCTCGACGAGGTCTTCGTCTTTGCCAGAACGTGCCATTCGTCCATTCTAACTGCCAGGGTTCTGTCGATCCGGCTGACCTAGAATCCGACTGTGGATGACGCGGCGACCCCGGCTGGGGCGGGTGCGGACGCGGCCGGATCCCGGTCACGGACGCGCCGTCGCGCGCGCGCTCCGAAGCCGCGGCGCCGTGCGACGTTCGTCGGCGTGCTCGGCGAGCTCCTGATCACCGCGGGCGTCGTCACCTTGCTGTACGTCGGATGGCAGCTGTGGATCGGCGACATCATCTACGGCGCCGAACGCGAGGCGCAGGCGCAGGAGCAGAGCGAGCTCTGGCAGCAGCAGTACGAGGACGAGATCGCCGCCTCCCCGGAGGCGACCGAGACGCCCGCACCCGCCGACACGACGGCGGAGCCCGTCATCGCCGCCGAGCCCGATGACGCCGAGATCTTCGGGGTCATGCACATCCCGCGGTTCGGTCCCGACTATCGCGTGAACATCGCCGGCGGCATCACGCGTGCCCGGACGCTCGACCCGATCGGCATCGGCCACTACCCCGGCACGCAGATGCCCGGCGACGTCGGAAACGTCGCGCTGGCCGCTCATCGCACCACGTGGGGCAAGCCCTTCAATCGCATCGCCGACCTGCACGTGGGCGACCCCGTCGTCATCGAGACCGCCGACGGCTGGTACACGTACCGCTTCCGAACGCTCGAATACGTGCAGCCCAGCGCGGTCGAGGTGCTCCTGCCCGTCCCGCAGCAGACCGGCGTCGAGGCGAACGGCCGCTACCTCACGATGACGAGCTGCAGCCCCATGTACTCCCTCGCGGAGAGGATCGTGGCCTACAGCGTCTTCGACTTCTTCACACCGCGCTCCGCCGGACCGCCGTCGTCGCTGAACGGAGCCGCCTGATGTACGCCGCCCTGTGGCACGTCCTCCCCGGGCCCTGGTGGCTCCGGCTGCTCATCCTGATCATCCTCATCGCGGCGGTGCTCTACGGGCTCTTCTTCTACGTCTTCCCCTGGGTGAGCCAGTTCGTGAACCCCCAGGAGGTGACGGTCGAGTGACCGCGGGCCGAGGCATCCTGGTCGTCGACAACCACGACAGCTTCGTGCACACCCTCGTGGGATATCTGCACGAACTGGGGGCGCATACCCGGCTCGTCGAGGCGGATGCGATCGATCGGGACGCCGTGGCCGACGTGATCGCCCCGTTCGACGCCGTGCTCGTCTCGCCCGGGCCGGGCACGCCCGAGCACGCCGGCGCCTCGATCCCGGTGATCGAGGCGGCGGCCGAGCGCGGCATGCCTGTGCTCGGGGTGTGCCTCGGCCACCAGGCGATCGGCGCCGCCTTCGGCGCGACGGTCGACCACGCGCCCGAGCTCATGCACGGCATCACCTCGCTCGTCCATCACGGAGGCGACCCGCTCTACGACGGTCTCCCCGACCCCTTCGTGGCGACCCGCTACCACTCCCTCGCGATCGTCCCCGAAACGGTCCCCGCCGTCCTCGAGGTGACCAGTCGCACCGACGGCGGCGTCATCATGGGGGTGCGACACCGGACGCTGCCGATCGAGGGCGTGCAGTTCCATCCCGAGAGCGTGCTCACCGAGGGCGGGTACCGACTGCTCGGCAACTGGCTGGCCTCGACGGGTGTTCCGGATGCCGCGCGCCGCGGCGCCGCGCTGAGCCCGCGTCGGTGAGCCCGCGTCGCTGAGCCCGCGTCGCTGACCGCACGTCGCTGAGCGCGCCTCGCTGAGCAGCCGCCCGAGGCCGCGGTCGCGGCGGATCAGCCCGTAGGCCCGGAGCAGAACGTCAGGACGATCGTGGAGTGGACGGGCACATCCCCGGGCGCCAGCGATTGCTGCCGCACCGTGGGCGGACTGTTGGCCGGGCACGACGTGTCCTCCGCCGTCTCCACGGTGAGTGCGACCTCAGGCGCCTCGAGGGCGGCTCGTGCGGCATCCACCGTGTAGCCGGTGTAATCCACGATCGTGACCAGTCCCGTCGCGACGACGAGGTTCACGACCTTGCCGACCGGCTGCTCCGAGCCGGACGCGGGGTCGGACGAGAGGACGGTCCCCTGGGCGAGGTCGGGGTCGTTGCGCGGGGTCACGGCGCCGACGGCGAGCTGCGCGTCGGCGATGGCCGCTCGCGCCGCCTCTTCGCTCAGGCCCTGGAGAGGCGGCACCGCGACCGTCTGCTGACCGGCGGACACGTAGACCCTCACCTGCTGGCCGGGCGAGACCGACGTTCCGGCTGCCGGATCCGTGCGGATGACGTTCCCCTCCGCGACCTCGCCGCTCGGCTCGTCCTGCCGGAACGCCAGGAGGTCCTCCTCGCCGAGGATCTCGTTCGCCCGGTCGTACGACATGTCGGTGACGTCCGGGACGATCCGGGCGTTGGAGGGCACCTGGTTCTCGCGCGGGATCGTCACGACCCAGAACAGCACCGAGATGAGGAGCACGGCGAGCACGGCGACGCCGGCCCAGATCCAGGCGACCGGAGGGCCCGCCTGCGTGCGCTTCATCGTCGTGTCGGTGCTGAGCTGACGAAGGGACCGCGCGGTCTCCGCCGCCTGCCGGGGGTTGGGGCCGTAGAGCTCGCTCGTGAGCGCGCCGACCTGCCGCTTGGAGGGCGACTTGCCGTCGATCGTGGCGTCGAGCGCTTCGCGGAAGGATGCCGCGTCCTGGTAGCGCTGGAAGGGGTCCTTCGCGAGCGCTCGCAGTGCCACGGTGTCGAGCGAGCGCGGCACGGTCTCGTTGATCTCCGACGGCGGCACGGGCGTCTCGCTGACGTGCTGGTACGCCACGGCGACGGGCGACTCGCCCCGGAACGGCTGGCGGCCCGAGAGCAGCTCGTACAGCACCACGCCGGTCGAGTACACGTCGGCTCGCGCGTCGACGGGCTCGCCCTTGGCCTGCTCCGGCGAGAAGTACGCCGCCGTGCCGAGGATCTGCGTCGTCTCGGCGACCGTGGACGACGAGTCCGACACGGCGCGGGCGATCCCGAAGTCCATGACCTTGATCTGCCCGGACGGGGTGACCATCACGTTGCCGGGCTTGATGTCACGGTGCACGACGCCGGCCCGGTGCGAGTACTCCAGCGCCTCGAGGATGCCGTCCACGTAGCGGACGGCATCCGTCACCGGGACGGGACCTGCCGCGATGACGTCCTTCAGGAGGCGGCCCTGGACGAGCTCCATGACGATGAACGGCACCGGGTGCACCGAGCCGTCGGGGCTGGACTCGCTGTCCTCTCCGGCGTCGTACACCCGCACGATCGTCGGATGCGACATGCGCGACGCGGCCTGCGCCTCGAGCCGGAACCGGGTGCGGAAGGTGTTGTCGTTCGCCAGGTCGCGCTTGAGGATCTTGATCGCGACGACACGTCCGAGCGTCAGATCGTACCCGCGGTACACGCTCGCCATGCCGCCGCGGCCGAGAAGCTCGTCGACGCGATAGCGCCCCGAAAGCACGCGCGGCTCAGCTGTCACGGTCACTCCCTGGGTGGATCAGAGCCAGCCTAACCGACCGACCCGACCCCCCTCCGACGTCAGGACGACGGCGCCGGGGTCGGCGTCGAAGGGGCCTGGATCTGGGCGTTGGCCTCGGGTGATGCCGGCGACGTGCGCTTCTCGTTGTTGCCCGTGCAGTCGACGGTGTAGGTGACGATGACGGTCTCTCCGCCGGCGCCCGTCACGGTGAGCGGAGCCGACCGCGCGTCGGCGGGGAAGGAGCTGGTCGACTGGCCGTTCGCGAACTGGCCGCGCGTCGCCGTGAAGTTGTAGGCGCTCGGCGACCCGGTGCCCGACGGGCACGAGTAACCCGTCCACGTCAGCTGCGTCGTCTCTCCCGGCGCGACCGGTGTCGGAAGGCTGGGGGCCGACGGTGCCGACAGCGGCGTCTGGTCGCCGTAGTACGTCAGCGTCAGCAGCTGCGAAGCGGGGATGCGGCCGCTGGGCGAGACCTGGTACACCTGTCCGACCTGGTCGGCGCTGGGGGCCGCGTTGCCGGCCGTGCAGTTGACCGCGTCGACGCCGGCCTCCTTCGCCTCGGCGCTCGCGGCGTCGCACTGCTTGCCCGTCAGTGCGAGGGCGTCGATGTCGATGAGCACCTCGGTCTCGGTCGGCGTCGCCGAGGCCGAAGTCACGGTTGGGGACGGCGACGAGGGCGTCGGAGCGGGATCGTCGTTGTTGTTGGCGAAGATCGCCCACAACGTGCCGCCCAGCACGAGCAGGAGCAGGGCGATGAGCGCGATGAGCGGCCACGTCCAGGGGCTACGCTTGCGCTTCTGCGGCTCGTCCTCGACCGCCGTCACGGTGCTCGTCGAGGTGGCCACGCCTGCCGCCGCCGCTCCGGGCAGGAGGCGCGTCGCGGCGGAGGTGTCGGTGGCTCCGAGCAGCTGCGTCATGTCGTCGCCGGCGGCGGACCCCGAGGCGATCGCCGGCACGGCGGCGGCGGCCGCGGAGACATCGCCGCGGCGGAGGGCCGTGGCCGCCCGCGCGACGGCGGATGCCGAGGCCGGCCGGTCGTCGGGCTTCTTGGCGATCATCGCCATGACGAGGTTCTGCACCGGGACCGCGACGGTGGGCGGCAGGGCGGGAGGCTGCTCGTTGATCTGCGCCATGGCGATCGCGACCTGCGACTCGCCGGTGAAGGGGCGCTTGCCGGCCAGGCACTCGTAGGCGACGATCCCGAGCGAGTAGATGTCGGTCGCGGGGGACGCCGGGTGGCCGGAGGCCTGCTCCGGCGAGAGGTACTGGACGGTGCCCATGACCTGCCCGGTGGCCGTCAGCGGCACCTGGTCGGCGATGCGGGCGATGCCGAAGTCGGTGATCTTGACCCGTCCGTCGGGTGTGATCAGCAGGTTCCCGGGCTTGATGTCGCGGTGCACGAGGCCCGCGGCGTGCGCGGCCTGGAGCGCGGCGGAGGTCTGGGCGACGACGTCGAGCGTCTTGTCCGTCGACAGCTGCCCGTCGCGCTCGAGGATCGTCGAGAGCGCCTCGCCGGGGACGAGTTCCATCACGAGGAAGGCCGAGCCGTTCTCCTCGCCGTAGTCGAAGACGCTCGCGATGCCCTCGTGGTTCACCAGGGCGGCGTGCCGCGCCTCGGCGCGGAAGCGCTCGAGGAAGCCCGGGTCGCCCATGTACTCGTCTTTGAGGATCTTGATGGCCACCGTGCGGCCGATGACGTGATCGGTGGCTTCCCACACCTCACCCATGCCGCCGATCGCGATCCGCGAATCGAGCTCGTACCGTCCACCGAAGGTCGCACCCTGCGTCGGTCTCATCGTCCCAGCACCGCCTCCATGACCTTCTTCGCGATGGGCGCCGCGATCGTGTTGCCGCTGCCCGATTGGCCCTGCCCGCCGCCGTTCTCGACGACGACGGCAACGGCGACCTGCGGGTCGTCCGCGGGGGCGAACCCCGTGAACCACAGCGAGAAAGGCGCTGTGCTCCCGTTCTCCGCGGTCCCGGTCTTCCCGGCCACTTCGACGCCGTCTATTCTTGCACCCGATGCCGCCCCGTCACTGACATCGGCGACCATCATCGTCGTCAGCTGCGCCGCGAGATCCTCCTCGAGCGCCCGCCTGAACTCGGTGCTCTCGAACGTCTGCTGCACCGAGAGATCGGGCCCGATCACCCGATCGACCATGCGCGGATTCATGACGACTCCTCCGTTCGCGATGCCGGCCGACACCATCGCCATCTGCAGCGGCGTGGCCGTCACCTGTCCCTGACCGAATCCGCTGAGCGCCGTCTGGGCGTCGTCCATGATGGTGCGGGGATACCCCGACGGCGTCGAGACGAGCGGGAGCTCGAAGGACCGATTGAAGCCGTACTTCTCGGCCTCCTCGCGGATCGCCGTGTCGCCGAGCTCGACCGCGAGCTCGGCGAACGGGATGTTGCAGCTCAGTCGCAGCGCCTCGGCGATCGTCACGGTCTCGCCGGGACCGCAGGCCCCGCCCGTCGAGTTGTACACGACGCTGCTCGACTGCGGCAGCGTGTAGGAGGGGGGGTTGGGCAGCGTCGACTCGGGCGTGTAGTCGCCGGACGCGAGCGCGGCCGAGGCGACGACGAGCTTGAAGGTGGAGCCCGGGGGGTTCAGGTCTCCGCCGATCGTGCGATTGAAGAGCGGATGCACGGGGTCGGCCTCGAGTCCGTCGTAGTAGGCGTTCGCGGCATCGGCGTCATGGGTGGCGAGGAGATTCGTGTCGAAGGTCGGACTCGAGACCATCGCGAGCACGCGGCCGGTCGACGGCTCGATGGCGAGGACGGCGCCCTGCTGATCGCCGAGGGCCTCGAATGCGGCGCGCTGAGCCGTGGCATCCAGCGACAGCTCCACGTTCGAGCCGCGCTGCGGCTGACCGGTCACGATCTGCTCGATGCGCGCCAGGAACTGGGAGCCGGCCGTTCCGCTGAGCACCTGGTTCATCTCCAGCTCGATGCCCGTCGCCGAGCCGAGCGCGGGGTTGATCCACCCGGTCACCTGGCTCCACATCGGAGCGTCGGTGTAGACGCGCTGCCAGCTGTAGACGTCGTCGGAGGGGACGGATGACGCGATCGCGGCGCCGCTGGCGATGATCGAGCCGCGCTGCACCTGGTACGAGTCGTAGAGCGCGCGCGTGTTCCGCGGGTTCTCGGCGAGGGCCTCGGCCTGCACCACCTGGATCCAGCTCGTCGACGCGAACAGCGCGAGGAACATGAGGAGCATCAGGATGCTGAGCCGTCGCAGTTCTTTCGTCATGGAGTCGCCCCCTTCGGGCGACGGGTGCGCCGGCGCGCACCCCGAGTGACCGGGCGTTCATCCGTCATCCGATCACCACCCTCGGCCGGCTCCGCACGGCGTCGGAGATGCGCAGGAGGAGCGCGACGATGAGCCAGTTGGCGATGAGCGACGAGCCGCCCGCTGTGAGGAACGGCGTCGTCAGGCCCGTGAGCGGAATGATGCGCGTGACCCCGCCGACCATGATGAACACCTGCAGCGCGATCGTGAACGACAGGCCCGTCGCGAGGAGCTTGCCGAAGTCGTCCTGCCCTGCCAGGCCGATGCGGATGCCGCGGCTCGCGAAGACCATGTAGAGGCAGAGGATCGCGAAGACCCCGATGAGGCCGAGCTCCTCGCCGAGGCTCGGCAGGATGTAGTCGCTCTGCGACAGCGGCGTGATGTACGGCCGCCCGCGGCCGAGCCCCGTGCCGACCAGGCCGCCCTGAGCGAGGCCGAAGATCCCCTGGACCAGCTGATAGCTGCCGCCGTTCGCATCGATGACCTCGGGGTTGAAGGCATCCAGCCAGTTGGTGAAGCGCCCCTGCACGTACGGCAGCACGCGCGAAGCCAGGAATGCCCCGGCGACGGCGAGGGCCACACCGATCACGACCCAGCTCGTCTTGCCTGTCGCGACGTAGAGCATGGCGACGAACATGCCGAAGATCAGGAGTCCGGTTCCGAGGTCGCGCTGCAGCACGATGATCGCGAGCGAGATGATCCAGATCACCAGGAGCGGCCCGAGCTCGCGGGCCCGCGGCCAGGTGATGCCGAGGAACCGCGTGCCGACCGACGTCAGCGACTCGCGCGTGCGCACGAGGTAGCCCGCGAAGAAGATCGCGAGGGCGAGTTTGGCGAGCTCGCCCGGCTGGAAGGTGAAGAAGCCGAGGTCGACCCACACGTCCGCGTTCGCGTCGGCGCCGAGCCCCGGGATGATCGGGAGGACGAGCAGGAGGAGGCCGACGAATCCCGCGATGTAGGTGTAGCGGAAGAGCACGCGGTAGTTGCGGAGGAGAAGCAC
Source organism: Microbacterium sp. BK668 (assembly GCF_004362195.1). Classification (NCBI taxonomy): domain Bacteria; kingdom Bacillati; phylum Actinomycetota; class Actinomycetes; order Micrococcales; family Microbacteriaceae; genus Microbacterium; species Microbacterium sp. BK668. The sequence continues at coordinate 591,107 of NZ_SNWG01000001.1, read as the reverse complement.
GACCGCGATCGCACCGACCAGGGCGATGGCTGCCCACGCGAGCTGGCGCGTGGAGAAGGCATCCCAGCTCTCGAGCTTGCGGGCGATGTCGATGCGGTAGATCATCGCCAGACCCAGGCCCGTCAGGAGCGTCGCGATCGGCACGACGAAGGGGTCGGCATCCCGGGCCCGCAGCCGCAGCACGATGTGCAGTGCCAGCACGAGCGCCGTCAGGCCTCCGCAGAAGACGAGGAACATCCCGTCGATCGCGCCCGTGGCGCCGAGCTGCACGAGCGCCACCGCCGACGCGTTGATCGCGAAGGCGAAGACGAGCAGCACGAGCTCGCGATTGCGCTGCGTCTGCGGGACGCGGATGCGCCGCAGCGCCCGGACGACGGCGGTGTCGGTCGAGACGACGCCCGTCGGGGCGCCGGTGGAGGCCTTCTCGGCGGTCATCCCGTGCCACCTCCGGCCGAGTCGGTGAGGCTCGCGACGATCCGCTGCGCGTCGGAGAGCGACGAGGCGGAGATGGTCTGCTCGATGGTCGCGCGGGCGAACTCCGACAGGTCGTCGAGCGGGATGCCGGTGTCCTGGTAGGGCGTCGAGAGCGAGATGGGGCCGATGTCCTGCTGGATGCCCTGGAAGATCACGACGCTGTCCTCATCCGCGCCGACGAAATACCGGGTCTGCGTCCACTGGTAGGCGAGCACGAGCCCGGCGGCGAGCAGGCCGAGAGCGAGCACGACACCCACGATCCACCCGATCCGGCGCCGGCGGGCGCGCCGCCGGTCCTCTTCGATGAGCTCCTCGAGGAACTCCGGCGCCGGCTCGTAGTGCGTCGGCTCGTTCGCCGCCGTGCGCGCGGGGTGCAGCCACCCCCCGCCGCCGCGTCCGGATCGCGCTGCCGGGACCTCGATCCCGATGGGGTTGGATGCCGAACCCACGATGGTCGCGGTGCCCGAGAAGACCGGATGCTGTCCGCCGACGTCGACGAGGACGATCGTGACGTTGTCCGGCGCTCCGCCGTCGAGCGCCTGCTTGAGGAGGTTGTCGGCGGTTCGGCCCGGCGGGAGCCCCATCCCCAGGGCCTTCGCCGTGTGGGGGTCGTCGACGACCCCCGAAAGCCCGTCGGAGCACAGCAGCCAGCGGTCGCCTGCCTGCGTCGGCATGATGAAGGTGTCGAGCTCGGGCTCGGCATCCATGTCGCCGAGGACGCGCATGAGGACGGAACGCCGGGGGTGGTACCGGGCCTCCTCCGGCGTGATCCGGCCCGAGTCGACGAGGCGCTGCACGAAGGTGTGGTCGGTCGTGATCTGCGTCAGCGTCTCATCGCGGTAGAGGTAGATGCGCGAGTCCCCGATGTGCGCGATGACGGCGTACTGGTCGACCATCACCAGCGCGCTCACGGTCGTGCCCATGCCCGCCAGTTCGGGCCGCAGACGCACGGTGTCGATGAGCTCCGCCGCGGCATCCGAGATCGCATCCCGCAGGGCCCGCTCGGCCTGCGAGGTCGACTCGTACGGGTGGTCGAGCGATTCGAGCCGCGCGATGGCGAGACTCGACGCGACGTCGCCGCCCGCATGGCCGCCCATGCCGTCGGCGACGGCGAACAGGTTCGACCCGGCATACCCGGAGTCCTGATTGTTGGAGCGCACCTTGCCGGTGTGCGAGATCGCAGCGCTCGAGCCCTGGAAGACCATGTGCCGGTGGACCGCTCGCTACTTCCGCAGCTCGAACGTCGTCGCGCCCACCTTGATGGGCGCTCCGAGGACGATCGGGACGGGCGTGGTCACCCGGACGCCGTCGTGCCACGTGCCGTTGGTCGAGTCGAGGTCCTGGATCATCCACTGGTCGCCCCACAGCAGCAGGCGCGCGTGGTGGCTCGAGGTGTAGTCGTCACGGACGACCAGACCCGACTCGCTGGAGCGGCCGATCGTGAGCGGCTCGGTGCCGAGGGGCAGCTCGAGACCTGCCTTGGGGCCGCTCGTGATGACGATGCGCGACACGGTGCCGGTCGTCGCCTTGCCGCCCTTGACCGAAGGCTTGGGCTTGACGGAGGGCGCGGCGGCCGTGGGAGCCGCCGCGGACGCCGCGGGTGCGGGCGCCGGCACGGCTGCAGCCTGGGGCTCCGGCATCCGGCGGACCTTCACGCCGAAGAGGTCGGCGCGCAGCGAGTAGACCACGGCGAACACGAACGCCCACAGCAGCACGAGGAAGCCGATGCGCAGGAGGAGGAGCGTCAGCTCGCTCACGGCAGGGGTCCTCCTTCGCGCACGTCGAACGCGCGGGTGACGTCGGCGGGCAGGGGCGGCTTGGGGGGTCGGGGAGGCGCGGCCTGTGCCACGACGCGGAAGACGATATCGGTGCGGCCGATGGTGACGGTGGAGTCGGGAGGCAGTGCCGCCTCCGAGACCTTGGCGCCGTTGAGGAGTGTCCCGTTCGTCGAGCCGAGGTCGCGGACCATCGCGCGCTCGCCGTCCCAGAGGATCTCGACGTGCTTGCGGCTGGTGCCGGCGTCGGAGATCGTGATGTCGGCGTCGCTTCCGCGGCCGATGACGGTGCGGGACTTCGTGAGCGCGACCCTGCGCCCCTCGACGTCCACGACGCCGCGCCACGACACGCGGCCCTCCGCCGACGACGACTCGACGCGCAGCGTCCCGGTCGACAGCTGGTCGTCGCGCACGAGGGTGATCGTGACGGGCCCGGCGAAGCTGTACCCCTGCGCTTTCGCGTGCTTCTTCACGAGCGAGTCGAGCTCGTCGCCCAGCGCCGGGCCGATCGTCTTCATTCGGTCGTCGTCGGAAGGCGCGAGGCGCACCTCGAACGTGTTGGGTGCGAGGATGCGGTCGCGGCTGACGACAGCAGCCTTCTTGTCGAGCTCGCTCCGCAGCGCGGATGCGATCTCGACAGGCTGGATGCCGCTGCGGAAGGTCTTCGCGAACGCGCTGTTCACAGCGCGCTCGAGTCCCTTCTCGAAGCTGTCAAGTAGTCCCACACGACTCCTCAGGCAGGCTGGCCGGTGCGTACATGCTAATCATCGACCCTGAGATCCCCGTGTTCGGGGACGTCTGTGGATGCCGCGCGGCGGCCGTCGACGTCGCCGCCCGAGAACTTATCCCCTCGTTCGCGTCGCCGCCTCACGGCGCGAGGGTAGGAGATCGCGCGACGGCAGGCTCATCCAACGCCGGATCGTCCTCCCTCCGCTCGGACTCCTATCGCCGCGATCGCCAGGCGTGGATTCGGGAGGGGGAGGACGCCGTGATATCCTCGGGAAGTTGATCCGCGGTGCCTTCTGTCGCTGCGGTTCGCGCGAGTGGCGGAATAGGCAGACGCGCTGGCTTCAGGTGCCAGTGCCCGAAAGGGCGTGGGGGTTCAACTCCCCCCTCGCGCACGAACGAGAGACGCGGCCCCCCCGGGCCGCGTTTCTCGTTTCTGCGGGAGGGCTGCCGCGAACGCCTTCCGGGGGCGGGCCCCTGCCGCCGGAGGCTCCGCGCGCCGCGAAGCGGCGTGTGGAGTGGCGGTAGGGACAACTCCCCCCTCGCGCACGAACGAGAGAACGCGGTCCCGAAAGGGGCCGCGTTCTCTCGTTCGTGGGGAGGGTCTTCTCCGAACGCGGCCGTCAGATGCCGTCCAGCGTCGGGACGAGGGTCAGGACGACCTCCTCCACCTCGCGACCGACGCCGGGGGCGTAGGCGGTGCTGCGCGAGACCTCGGTGAAGCCGTTGCGCTGAAGCACTGCGAGCGCGGCGCCGTTGTGCGCGGCGGCGCGAGCGAACAGCGGGCGGATCGGCTCGTGCGAGACGAGGAGCCGCACGGTCTCGCTCGCGACGCCCCGACCCCACGCGTGCCGGGTGATCCAGAAGGTGAGCTCGCGGTCGCCGTCGACGCTGAAAAGGGCCGCCGTCCCGGCGAAGGCGCCGCGCTCGGTCACGACGAAGTCCGCGACGTCCGCCGATGCGCGGTGGCGGGCGATCCAGTCGTCGAAGGCGCCGCGATCGTCGGGATCGGATGCCGTGAACGCCGCCATCTCGATGGCTTCGGGGTCGCGCATCATCTCGAAGATCGCGTCGAGGTCGTCGTCGTCGAGGGCACGCAGCTCGATGGAACTCACGGTCCCACGCTAGCCGTCGGCGCCGACCTCCCGGAGGGGCTGGACGAGGCCGTGCTGCGCGCGCAAGGCGTACTCCGCGGCATCCGGATCCCGCGCCTCGACGGCGATGCGGAACTGCTCATAGCCGACGCTCCGCTGGACAGGGCATTCGACGAAGGGATGCCACCCCGAGAGGTTGCGGCGGATGACGAGCTCCGCCTCGCGCATCACCCGCACGAAAGCGCGATTGCCGGCGGCGTGCGTGAACGTGGAGAAGAGCGCGGCGCTGCCGTCGATGATGCCCATGCGGTCGTCGGCGCGGGAGGCGGCGATGACCGCGTCGACCTGATCCAGCAGCGTCTGGAGGGTCTCATCGGAGCAGCGCTCGACCGCCAGCCGGACGATGTTTCCCAGGAGCAGCACGACGAACTCGTGCGTCTCGCCCACCAGCCCGTGGTCGGGCTGGGTCACGCGCGTGAAGCGATTGGGCGAGACCTCGACGAGACCGGTCCGCTCCAGACGCTGGAGGGCCTCGCGCACGGGAGTGCGTGACACGCCGAGCCACCGCGCGAGCTCGTGATCGCGGAGGTGCTCGCCGGGGGCGAGTCGTCCGTCCAGGATCGCCTCGCCGATGGCGTTGTACACCTCGTCGCCGAGCACGGTGCCGCGCGGGTCCACGGGCATGAGCGGGACGGTGGTCATGGGCGTCCCCAGTGTATTCCCGCCGCCTGGAATCCTTCGCCCGGGACCGATATATCGGTAGAGTGTGGGCTGTCACGCTTCGGCGTGGCCTATCCGGGGGGATCCGTCGACGCCCGGGCCTCGAAGCTTCTGCTCGGCCCGGGCGTTCGATGGTCGAGGGGCCGAGCTCCTGGTCGTGCAACGTTTCCGTCACCATCCGAAACGAGGGTGTGAAGGGTCGCCGGCCTTCGATAGCGTGGAGCTGTCGGCATGCACGTTGTCGACATGAGCGAAGAACGGCATTTCATGGCAACGCAGGGCACCGTCAAGTGGTTCAACTCGGAGAAGGGTTTCGGCTTCATCGCGCCGGATGAGGGTGGTGCGGACGTTTTCGCGCACTACACCGCCATCCAGGCGGGTGGTTACCGCTCCCTCGAGGAGAACCAGCGCGTGGAGTTCGAGATCGCGCAGGGGCCCAAGGGCCTCCAGGCCGAGAACATCCGCCCCCTCGCCTGACGCGCGGGCGCGCAGCCGCCCATCCGCCCTCTCAACCCGTCCGCCGCTCGGCGTGCGGTCGTGGCGGATGCGGCGGCTCTCTGCTGCCCGGGCGACGTCGCCGGCGGGCCAGCCCGTCGCGTCACAGAGACAGGCGTGAGGCGGCGGTCGGGCCGCGAACGGTCAGTCCCTGTCGCCGCGCATGAGCTCCAGGCCCGCGCTCGCGAACTGGCGGATGGTGGCATCGGGCAGGAATGCCCGCGTGAGCCCCGCCGCGATGCGCGTGAGGTCGGCCTCGTCGCGGAACAGCAGGTACATCGTCTCGTATCGCGGGTGGAACTTCTCCTTGAAGCGGTGCAGCGACCGGAAGCCGTAGACCGGTTCGAGGATCTCGGCGAGCTTGTCGGTCAGTTCGGCGATGGGTCCGGCATCCGCGGGATACTCGTGCGTCAGCGGGGCACCCGACAGAGACAGGATCTCTGCTCCCTCGTCGGAGAAGTGCCGCGCCGAGGCGCCGATCAGGTACTCCATGACGGGTGCGAAGCCGCCCTCGCGCCGGCGCATGAGATCGAGCGTGTATCCCCGGACGCGTCCCCCGCCGCCGTAGACCGGCAGCCAGGAGAGGAAGCCGTCGACGTCGCCCCTCGGGGAGATCGCGAGCGCGATCCGGACCTCGGGGTCCTTCGCCTCCTCGAGCGTCCCGAGGGTGAACCCCATCTCGGGGAGGCCCTTGTCGCCCACCCACATCTCCGAGATCGCGCGGAGCTGCTGCTGGATCCCCCACGGCTCGTCGGCGAGCCGCGTCATCCGGAAGGTCATCTCCTCACGGCCTGCCCGGTTGAGGGAGCTGCGCACAGAGTTCCACCGCTTGCCTGTGAACTGCAGACCTGGAAGGTCAACGATGGTGTCGTCGGCGACGACGAGGCTTCGCCATCCGGACGGCACGGCCGCCCTGGTCGCCGCACCCGCGCTGAAGAAGCAGGGTATGAGGCCGGCGCGCTCCGCCGCATCGATGAACTCGGCGACGGATCCGGGACGGGATGCCTCGGGGCCGAGCGGGTCCGCGAGCACGATCGCGACGCCGGACCGGCGCTGGTAGGCGACGATCCCCCCGCTCGTGCGCGCGTAATCGTTGCCCTCCCATGTCGTCATCCATGACAGCGTGCCTCCGCCGTGCTGCCGGAGCTGCTCCTTGACGTCGTCGACGGTGGGCATCGGGGGCTCGCCGAGGCCCGCCTTGCGCTTCGCGCGGAACGCGCGCCGCACCCACAGCAGGTAGATGAGGAACAGCAGCCACAGGAACGAGGTCGCGATCGTGACGCTGAAGTCGCCCGTCGTGCTCTGCACGTCGCCCCCTCCCCAGAGGAGGAGGACGACCAGCAGCACCGCGACGACGACGTTGAGGATGGCGTAGCCGACGGTCCAGCCCCACGCCCACCGCCTGCCCCGGCGCAGGCCGTTCGCGAAGACGAGCGCCACGGCCGCATCGAGCGCGGCGTCGAGCCAGGGCCCGTCGACGGGGGCGGTGTGTCCGAAGACTCCGTCGGTCGGCGTGAGGACGGTGAGCACGGCGATGGCGCCCAGCGTGAGCGACACCACGAACGCGATGAGCCGCTGCTCCCGGATCGTCGTGCGCTGAATGCGCAGCGACCGGTCCGCGAACAGCACGAGCGCAACGGCGAAGGCGTGTTCGAGATCGGCGAGCGTCCCCCAGAAGAGCAGGGCGACGACGACGAACCCGAGCAGCACGAGCCATGCCCGCACCCGCCACGGCTGCACGAAGAGGCCGACCGCCGCCGCGATGCAGGCCATCGTGCCGCCGGAGGCCCCGACATCAAGGGCCAAGGCCTGCTCCTGGGCCCACGGCCACGGCGTCATGGAGAAGACGAGCAGGAAGAGCGCCGACGCGAGCACCGCGAAGAGCTGTCCTATCGCGAAGTAGGCGAGGGCGACGCGGCTGCCGCGGCGGACCTCGAGGTAGGCCATCCCCGCGAAGCTCGCGATGGTGAAGATGTAGACCCACGGCTGATCGACGAAGAAGGTGCCGGTGACCGGCGTCCACCAGCGGCCCTCGCTCAGCGCCGGCAGGCCGTAGGCGACGACGTCGAAGGTGGCGCTGTCCTCGAACGGCTGCCACAGGCCCTGCCAGACGACACCGGCGACCAGCAGCAGGACGACGAGCGTCAGGGTCGCAGGAACGCGGGCGAGTGTGCGCATCAGCTGCCTTCCGTGTGGTCGAAGTCTGCCAGTGCCTTCGCGTCCTCCGCATCTCGCATCGCGCGTCGAGCGGCATCCAGCGCCTCGACGGGGTCCTGCGTCTGGCGCGCCTCGGCCAGCTCGCGCTGGGCCGAGAGCAGCCGAAGGCGTGCGGGGGCGCCGGAGCGGGAATGCGCGACGGATGCCTCGGCCTGCGCGATCGCGCCGCGCGCGGCGGCGAGCGTGCCGGGAAGCGCCGTGCGCGCGCCGCGCAGACGCTGCTGCGCGGTGCGGGCGTCGCCGAGCGCAAGGTCGAGCCGGTCGCGGAGGCGCGCCACCCGGTCGATCGTCCGGGTCGGGCGCGTTGCGGCATCCGTCTCCAGAGCGTCCAGCTGACTTGTGATGGCACGGATCTCGGCGCCGAGGCGTGCGGCGTCGGCGGGCTCGAGCTGCTCGCGCGTGACGAGCGCCTGCCGCAGCGCCGCGCGGGCCGCGGCGATCTCGCCGGGCGCGGCCAGGGCGGCCTGCGTCACCAGACGATGGGTCTCCTCGAGCGTCCGGGCGTCGGCCTCGGCGAGGCGGAGCGCCCGCTCTGCGGCGGCGAGATCGGCCAGAGCGCTGCGGGACGGGTCGGCGACCTCCGCAGCAGCGCGGTCGAGCAGGCGCTGAGCCTCGTCCGCCTCGGCCAGTGCCGAATCGCCGGCTCGCGCGGCATCCCTCCACTCCTCAGGTGCATAGCGGGCGCGGAGATCGGCGACGAGCGCTCGCGGGTCGCCCATCGACGCACGCAGAGCGGCCAGCCGCGCACGCTCGCCGGCGACCTGTTCGGCGGCGGTGACGTTCTCCCGCATCCAGCCGCTGTGCTCGGCCCGGGCGCGCTGGATGACCGCGAGGGCGTCGGCGGTCTTCCGCTGGATCCGCGACGCGGTGCGCCGGATGTCGTCCGGCGTCGTCTCGGGCTCCCCCGAGAAGCGGTACTCCTCGAACGACGCGTCCCGCACATGCTGGGCCGTGATGCGCGCCCGGCGCAGCGAGTTCGGCGCCTCACCGCCGTAGAGCGCTCCCGAGAGCCCGACTTCGAGCTCGAGCTCCTGCACGGCGTCGTCGAGCCGCACGAGCGCCGCACCGGCGCGCTCGCGGTCTGCAAGCGCCGCCGCACGGCGCTTCGGCGACCGGCGTGCGCGCCGGATCGCCCATGCCGCGGCGGTGATCACGAGAGCCGTGCCGCCGAACACCACGAGCGCCGGGATGATCCACCCCAGAGCGCCCGTGAGGAACTCAGGCATCGGCGTCTTCGACGAGGAGGAGGGATCGCAGCTGATCGACGGTCTCGACCGCGGCCTGCGCTCCGTCGGCCTCGTGGGGCCAGCTGAATCCCCATCGCACGAACACGACCGGCACGCCGTTCTCGGCGCCGCCCTCGACGTCGTGGTGCCGGTCTCCGATGAGCACGGGCCGCGAGACGTCGACCCCGGCGACCTCCAGGCGCCGCAGCGCCTCGGCGACGATGTCGGACTTGGCGCTCAGCGTCTTCTCGTCGAGCGTCGCACCCACGATCGTCGTGAAGCAGGGGGCGAGGCCGAAGTGGTCCATGAGGGCGTCGACCTGGATCTCGGGCTTCGAGCTCGCCGTCGCCTGCGGGATGCCCTGGTCCGAGAGCTCGTGGATGAGCTCGGCGACACCGGCGAAGAGCTTCGCCCCCGTCGTGTATCCGTCGGCCTTGCCGAGGGTGCGGTAGAAGGCCACGGCCTCCGTGGCCTCGGTGGGGGTCATGCCCACATTCGCCTGGAACGAGTCGTACATCGGCGGCCCGATCCAGTGCACGAGCTCGGCCCGCGTCGGCGGCCGCCGGCCGAAGTGCTCCAGCGTGATCGTGAGCCGACGCAGGATGCCGTCCGACGCGTCGACGATCGTTCCGTCCACGTCCCAGAGCACACAGGTCCACGGCGTACGGGTCGGCATGGAGCCAGCCTACGGGTGGCGCGCGTCCCGGCAGCCACGACGAATTCCGCCGGACCGGGGAGAGGATGCCCCGGTGCCCGCGCGGCCAGGATGCCTCGGCTACCGGCCGCGGCGAAGCCGCGCGGCGATGTCATCCAGGCGCCGGGCCTGCTCGTCCGGCGTCGGCGCCGGGACGGGGGGAGGTGCGACCGACTGCCTCGCCACCGCATACCCGGCGGCCAGTCCCTCGAGGGCTTCGGCGACCGCGGTGCGGGTGTGCAGATCGGATGCCGCGGCATCCGTCGCCGTCCTCTCGGCGCTCTCGGCCTTCTCACGACTGCGCCGGGAGATGAGGAGGGCCTGGTAGGCGATGAGGGCGCCGGCGACGGCGGCGCACGACGCGATGCCCGCGAAGATCGTGTTGAGCACTTCGAGGACCGTCATGGCCGGAATCGTACCGGGCGTGCGGGCGGGCAGGCCGCGGCCGCTGCGCTCGGCTGCTCAGAAGAGCGTCGGGAGCCCGCTGTCGACGCCCTTCATGGCGTCGTAGTCGAGGACCACGGTGTCGATGCCGCGGTCTCCGGCGAGCGTCTTGGCCTGCGGGGCGATACTCTGGGCCGCCAGGACGCCGCGGACCGGGGCGAGGTGCGGGTCGCGGTTGAGCAGCTCCAGGTACCGGGTGAGCTGCTCCACCGCGTCGATTCCGGCGCGACGCTTGACCTCGACGGCGACGTGCCGGGCGGAGGCCGGGGCCGCCGGCGCGGCGGACACGTGCACGTCGGCCTGGACGCCGGGCGGCACCTCGATCTCGACCGAGACGCCCGAAGAGACCGAGCGCAGCATGAGGTCGACCGGACCGATGGCCGTCGGGAACTCCCGGCGCACGAGCGCCAGCCCGTCGCCGATGACGTCGACCTGCTCCGCGAGCAGGCGCTGCAGGTCGGCCTCGACGCCGTCCTTGATCAGACCCGGGTCCACGCCGAGGTCGTGGGAGGCGTCGGAGATCACTTCGTGGATCCGCACGAGGAGCGCATCACCGGACTTCGCGTGGGTGACCCGCCACAGCTCGAGCACGCCCTCTTCAGCGGCCTCGGCATCCGGTGTCTCGACCGTCAGGGTGCACGGAGGGCTCATCCAGTTGAGGGGCTTGTACGAGCCGCCGTCGGAGTGGACCAGCAGGCTGCCGTCGCCCTTGTGCACGAGCAGACGGGTGGCGAGGGGCAGATGCGCCGTGAGGCGTCCGGTGTAGTCCACCGAGCAGCGGGCGATGACAAGACGCACCCGAAGAGCCTAACCGCGCCCGCGGACGTGCCGCGTCGGGCGCCGCGTCGGAGGTCAGCGCGCCGACTGGTGCCCAGCGCCGACCTTGGATCCGGCGATGGGCCTGGCTGCGCCGGAGGCGACGCCCGAGGCGATCGCGAGGAGCACAAGGATGTAGAGCGTGTTCAGCAGGCCCACGTTCTCGCTGATCAGGCCGAGCAGCGGCGGGCCGGCGAGGAAGGCGATGTAGCCGATGGTCGCGGCCGCGCTCACGCGCGCCGCCGCGTGCGCCGGGTCGTCGGCGGCGGCCGACATGCCCAGCGGGAAGCCCAGCGAGACTCCCGCGCCCCACAGCGCTGCGCCGACGAAGACGAGCGGGACGTTGGGCGCAAGGATGAACAGGAGGAGTCCGACCGTGGCCAGGCCCGCGAGCACCCGCAGCGTGGCGACTCTGCCGAAGCGGTCGACGAGCGGTCCGCCGAACACGCGGACGACGGTCATGCTCACGGAGAAGACCGCCAGCCCGGCGGCGCCGAGTGCCTGTCCCGCGCCGTGCCCCTCGGCGACGCCGAGCGCGAGCCAGTCGTTGGCCCCACCCTCCGCGAAGGCCATGCCGAGCATGATGACGCCGAGGGCGTAGGTGCGCGGCTCGCGCCAGGCCGACATCGACTCGTGCAGGCGCTCGCGCCAGGGCCGCTTCGGCGCCTCGGCATCCGGGTCCATCGACACCTCGCGAGCCGGCACGTTCGCGATGCTCCACACCGCGATGACGACGATGAAGGCCGCCATGACCGAGGTGTGCAGCAGGACGTTCGACCGCCACGCGACCGCGACGACACCGAGCGCGGCGCCGATGACGGTGCCGAAGCTGAAGAAGGCGTGGAAGAGCGGAAGGATCGTCTTGTCGGTGTGCTTCTCGATGGCGGCGCCCTCGACGTTCATCATGACGTCGAGCGAGCCGTTGCCGAGCCCGAACAGGGCGAGCCCGGCAATCACCACGAGATACGAGTTCGCGACGTCCGTGCCGATGCCGATGAGCAGCACGCCGGTCGCGAAGACGAACATCGCCACGAGCATCCCGCGCCGCGCCCCGAACCGCGCCAGCACGACCGACGCGAGAGAGAGGCCGACGATCGAGGCGAGGCCGGCGCCCAGGAGCATCAGGCCGATCTGGATGTTGTCGACGCCCAGCGTCGTCTTGATGGCCGGGACCCGCGATGCCCACGTCGCGATGCTCAGCCCGCTGGCGAAGAAGATCGCGAAGATCGCCGTGCGCCAGCGCACGAGCTGGGCCCGGGTGAGTGCGGTGTCCATCCGACCACTGTATCGAATCGATTCGAGACACGCCAACCGTCCGGGGTAGGATCAGTGGATGACCTCGCGACGTGCCACGATCGCCGACGTCGCCCGCGAGGCTGGCGTCTCGCCGTCGACGGCGTCGGTCGTGTTCAGCGGGAAGACTCCGGTGTCGGATGCCACGCGCGGGCGCGTCCTCGCCGCCGCCGAGGCGCTCGGCTACACCGGCCCAGACCCGCGAGCGGCATCCCTGCGCCGCGGCCGCTCGGGAATCGTGGGCGTCGTCTTCGAGGAGCACCTCGGCCGCGCCTTCCAGGATCCGGTGAAGATCCTCATGATGGACGGCCTCACCGAGAGCGTCGCCGGGATCGGCGCGGGACTCCTGCTGCTGCGTGACCAGGCCGCCGACACCGGCGCCCCGACGCTGACGACGGCGCCCGTCGACGCCGCCGTCCTCGTCGGCTGCTCCGGACTGGTCCGGGAGTCCCTCGCGGCCGTCAAGGCACGGGGCATCCCGGTCGTCGTGATCGAGGGCGACGCCGGAGCAGACGTCCCGCGGGTGGGGCTCGACAACCGGGAGGCGCAGCGCCAGGCGGCGAGCCACGTGCGCAGCCTCGGTCACGAGCGCGTCGCCCTCGTCGCGCTCCCCGTCCGGACCGGCTGGACGGGCGGATGGATCCGCCCCGACGAGGACGTCACCGTCGACGTGACGCGCGACCGGCTGCGCGGCGCGAGAGATGTGTTCCCGGATGCGCCGGCCTACGCGGCCGCGGGAAGCTTCATCGACGAGGGGCTCGCCGCGGGACGGGTGATCTTCGCCGACCCCGCGTCGCGGCCGACCGCGGTGCTCGCGCAGAGCGATCTGCTTGCGGCGGGAGTTGTGCGGGCGGCCGAGGAGGCCGGGCTGCGGGTGCCCGAGGACGTCAGCGTCACGGGATTCGACGGCATCGAGGTCGACGGGCTGGCCCCGTACCAGCTCACGACCATCGTCCAGCCGACCGTCGAGAAGGGCCGCGCGGCGGGGCAGGCCGTCGTCGCGATGCTCAAGGGCGAGGACGCGGCATCCATCACCTTCACCTGCGTCTTCCGCGAGGGCAACACGACCGCGCCCGCGCGCGTATCGTCCTGAGCCGAGAGGTTCCCGGGAGTCGCCTGGCGGTGCGCCGATAGACTTGCCGACGACCCCGAACGCCGTGCCTCTGGCCGCGACCCCCGAGGAGGCCGCGCATGCTCCTCCTCCTCGGCGCGTTCACGGTGGTGCCGATCCTGCTGCCGTGGCTCGTCGGGCGGATCGGCGCCCGCGCCTTCTACGTCGCCGCCCTCCTGCCGCTCGTCGCGTTCGTGCAGGCAGCGCTCCAGACCGGCGCCGTGCTCGACGGCGACATCCCGTTCGAGAGCTACGACTGGATCCCTGCGCTGGGCGTCGAGCTGTCGATGCGCATGGACGCGCTCGCGTGGGTGATGGCGCTCATCGTGACGGGCGTCGGCGCGCTGGTCATGCTCTACTGCCGCTGGTATTTCCGCGACCCCTCCACCGGCTCGGGGACCAGCCAGGGCGTGGGGCAGTTCTCGGCGGTGCTGCTCGCCTTCGCCGGTGCGATGTACGGCCTCGTGCTGACGGACGACATCGTCATCCTCATCATCCTGTGGGAGGTCACGAGCGTCCTGTCGTACCTCCTCATCGGGTACTACCACCGCCGGGGCGCGAGCCGCCGCGCCGCCCTCCAGGCCCTCCTCGTGACGACGCTCGGCGGCCTCGTGATGCTCATCGGGGTCGTCCTTCTCGTCGTCGAGGCGGGCACCTCGAGCCTGTCGACGATCCTCGCCGATGCGCCGACCGGACCCGTCGTCGATGCCGCGCTCGTGCTTCTGCTCGTCGGGGCGCTCAGCAAGTCCGCCATCTTCCCCTTCCACTTCTGGCTGCCCGGCGCCATGGCGGCGCCGACGCCCGTCAGCGCCTACCTCCACGCGGCGGCGATGGTCAAGGCGGGCATCTACTTCATCGCCCTCTTCGCGCCGATCTACGCGATCGCACCGCCGTGGCGGCCCATCGTCATCTCGCTCGGCGTGTTCACGATGCTGCTCGGCGGGTGGCAGGCGCTGCGCGAGACCGACCTCAAGCGCATCCTCGCGTTCGGCACGGTGAGCCAGCTCGGCATGCTGACGGTCGTCCTCGGCTTCGGCACGCAGGACGCCGCGCTCACGGGCCTCGCGCTCCTTCTCGCGCACGCGCTGTTCAAGTCGTGCCTCTTCCTCATCGTCGGTGTCATCGACCGCCAGCTGTCGACCCGCGACATCCGTGAGCTGAGCGGCCTGGCCCGGCAGGCGCCCGTCATGACGACGTTCGCCGTCATCGCCGTCGCATCGATGATGGGCATCATCCCGACGATCGGGTTCGTCGCGAAGGAGGGCGCGCTCACGGCGCTGCTGTACGAGGCGACGGCGGGTTCGCCGGGGGGCATCGTGGCGTTCTCGGGAGTGGCTCTCGGATCCGTGCTTACCGCGGCGTACGGCATCCGGTTCCTGTGGGGAGCGTTCTGGACGAAACGGGATGCCGAGGGCCGGCCCGTCGCCGCGACCGAGTGGCCCGACCCGCCCATCGGGTTCCTCGCCGCTCCCGTCTTCCTGTCGGCACTCTCGGTGGTCCTCGGCTTCGCCGCGCCCCTCCTCGACCTCGTCCTCCTGCCGTACGCCGAGACGGCGCCGCCCTCGACGCCCGGCGTGCCGCCGCCGGACCACGTCTACCACCTGGCCCTGTGGCACGGCCTCGAGCCGGCGCTGTTCATCTCGCTCGGCACCATCGCCGCCGGTGCGGCGCTGTTCGTCCTCACCGCGCGGAGGACGCCGCGCCGGGTCATCCCCTTCACCGCCGCGGACGCGTACAACGCGACACTGCGCGCAGTGGCCCGCCTGTCGGTGCTGACGACGAGCTTCACGCAGCGCGGCTCGCTCCCGGTGTACGTCGGCACGATCTTCATCGTCTTCGTCGCCGCCGAGGGCACGGTGCTCCTCGCCGGCCGCGAGTGGCGGGCCGAGCTCGACGCGTACCAGACGCCGTCGCAGCTGCTCGTCGCTCCGATCATGATCATCGCGGGCATCATCGCGACGCGGGCGCGCAAGCGCTACACCGGTGTCGTCCTCGTGTCGGTGACGGGACTGGGCATGGTCGTGCTCTTCGCCACGAGCGGCGCTCCCGACCTGGCGCTGACCCAGATCCTCGTCGAGACGGTGACGCTCGTCGCCTTCGCCCTCGTGCTGCGCCGGATCCCCTCCCGGCTCGGGGAGCACAACGCCTCGGTCGCGCCGATCGCGCGCGCCGTGCTCGGCATCGCGACGGGCGCGGTGATGGCGATGGTGGCGATCGTCGCGACGGGGGCGCGGGCGGCAGAGCGCATCTCGACGGAGTGGCCGTCGCTGGCGTACGAGATCGGACACGGCCGGAACGTCGTGAACGTCGCGCTGGTGGACCTGCGCGGCTGGGACACGATGGGCGAGCTCTCGGTGGTCATCGTGGCGGCCACGGGCGTGGCATCGCTCGTCTTCGTCACGCACCGGGCGGACATGCTGTCGGCGCTGACCGAACCGCTGCCGCGCGCCGCCTCGCGCACTCGGCGTCCGCTCGTCGAGACCGAGGACGGTCCGCAGCCTCAGACGGCCGACCTCCGCCACCGACCGCGCGCCTGGCTCGTGGGCGGGCAGCGCGTGCGGCCCGAGAACCGCTCGATCGTCCTCGAGGTGATCGTGCGGATCCTCTTCCACACCGTGATCCTCATCTCGCTCTACGTCCTCTTCGCGGGGCACAACCTGCCCGGCGGCGGCTTCGCCGGCGGCCTCATCGGCGGGATGGCCCTTGTCATGCGCTACGTCGCGGGCGGACGGTACGAGCTCGGCGCCGCGGCGCCCACCGACGCCGGCCGGCTCCTCGGCGTCGGGATGACGATCGCCGTCCTGTGCGCCATCGTGCCGCTGCTGTTCCAGGCGCCGCCCCTCAAGAGCGCCTTCGTGGAGGCGGAGCTGGAGTGGCTGGGCCACGTCGAGTTCGTCACCCCGACCCTCTTCGACATCGGCGTGTACCTCGTCGTCATCGGACTGGTCCTCGACGTGCTGCGCAGTCTCGGCGCGGAGGTCGACCGGCAGCGGCTGGAGCAGCGGGGCGCGCGAGCGGGGGCGGGCACCGCATGAACGTCTCCCTCGTCCTCATCGTGATCATGGCCGTGCTCTTCGCGTGCGGCGTGTACGCCATGCTCGAGCGCAGCCTCACGCGCGTCCTCATCGGCTTCCTCCTGCTGGGGAACGCGGCGAACCTCCTGCTCCTCATCGTCATGGGGCAGCCCGCACTCGCGCCTTTCTACGGCGCAGAGGGCGAGGTATCCGATCCCCTCCCTCAGGCCCTCATGCTCACGGCGATCGTCATCACCTTCGCCATCTCGGCGTTCCTCCTCGCCCTCATCTACCGCTCCTGGCAGCTCGGGCAGGCCGACTCGGTGACGGATGACGAGGCCGACCGCGCCGTCCGGCAGCGCAGCCGCACGACCGAGGACACGATGGACGACGAGGCCGAGCTCCTGACCGACAGCGCGACGACCGACTTCGTCGGCGTGGACACCTCTCCCATCACCGTGCTCGGCAGCCGCGACGTGCCCGGCTTGGTCGACGACGCTCCCTCCGATCGCCCGCTCACCCGCCGTCCGCCGCGTGACGAGGGAGGTGACCGCCCATGAGCGCCCTCGTGCCGCTCCTGGTCACGCTCCCGCTCCTCGGCGCGGCCATCGCGCTCATCGCGGGGCGGCACCGCCGCACCCAGGTGGGCGTGTCCATCGTGACCCTCACGATCGTGCTCGTGATCGCTGCGATCCTCCTCATCGCAGTCGACGCGGGCGGCCAGCCGATCGCGGTGTCGGTCGGAGGATGGCCGATCCCGTTCGGCATCGTGCTGTACGTCGACCGGCTCGCGGCCCTCCTCGTCGTCGTCTCGAGCGTCGTGCTGCTGGCCGTCCTCCTCTTCTCGGTCGGGCAGGGTGCCGCCGACGGCGACGACGACACGCCGGTCTCGATCTTCCACCCGTCGTACCTGATCCTCGCCGCGGGGATCTTCACGGCCTTCATCGCGGGCGATCTGTTCAACCTCTATGTCGGGTTCGAGATCCTCCTCGTCGCGTCGTACGTGCTCATCACCCTCGGCAGCACAGAGTCGCGCATCCGCACGGGCGTCGTCTACATCGTCGTCTCGCTCGTCTCGTCGATCCTCTTCCTCTCCTCCATCGCCGTGATCTACGGCGCTCTCGGCACGGTCAACATGGTGCAGATCTCCGAGCGGATGAGCGAGCTGCCGCAGGACACGCAGCTCGTGCTGCACCTCATGCTCCTGATCGCCTTCGGCATCAAGGCGGCCGTCTTCCCCCTGTCGTTCTGGCTCCCCGACTCCTACCCGACGGCACCGGCGCCGGTCACGGCGGTCTTCGCGGGACTGCTCACCAAGGTGGGCGTCTACGCGCTCATCCGCACCGAGACGCAGCTGTTCGCCGACAACGACATCAACACGCTGCTCATGATCGTGGCGCTGGCCACCATGATCGTCGGCGTGCTGGGCGCTGTCGCGCAGGCCGAGCTCAAGCGCATCCTGTCGTTCACCCTCGTGAGCCACATCGGCTACATGGTCTTCGGTCTCGCCATCGCGACGCCCGCCGCGATCGGCGCCACGATCTACTACATGGTCCACCACATCGTGGTGCAGACGACCCTGTTCCTGGCGGTGGGGCTCGTCGAACGCCGGGCGGGCAGCACGTCGATCCTGCGGGTCACGGGGCTCATGCGCGCGGCGCCGGTCATCGCCGTGCTCTACTTCATCCCCGCCGTCAACCTCGGAGGTCTGCCGCCCTTCTCGGGCTTCATCGGCAAGTACGCGCTGTTCGACGCGGCCGCCCAGGTCGGCACGCCGATCATGATGGTGCTCATCGTCGGCGGCATCGTGACGAGCCTCCTGACGCTCTACGCGCTCATGCGCGCGTGGAACCTGTCCTTCTGGCGGGAGGACGAGGATGACTCGGCCGAGACCGAGTCGCGCATCTCGTACCTCGGAGACGCGCCCGCCGCCGCGGTCCAGACCGAGCGGCGGGTGATCCCGCGCATCATGACCGCTGCGACGGCGGGGATGGTCGCCGTGACGCTCGCCCTCACCATCTTCGCCGGGCCGCTCTACGACGTGTGCGCCCGCATCGGGGCGTCGCTCCTCGAGCCGGTCAGCCTCACCCAGCTGCAAGAGGAGGCCGGACAGTGAGCCCCGACTCCGGCACCGGCACGCGCCGCGTGCTCGCTCAAGCCTGGCGTCAGCTGCCGTTCTTCGTGTGGCTCGTCGTGCTGTGGATGCTGCTGTGGGGCCAGTTCACCCTCCTGGCCTTCCTCACGGGGCTCGTCGCCGCCGCCTTCGTCACGCGCGTGTTCCGCCTGCCGCCCGTCGAGCTGTCGGGCCGGGTCAACCTCTGGTACGGCCTCGTGTTCGTCCTGGCGTTCCTCTTCGCCGTCGTCCGCGGCTCGCTCGTCGTCGCCTGGCAGGTGCTCGACGTCCGGACCCTCCCCGGACCGGCGATCATCGCCGTCCCGCTCCGAGTCGACGACGACCTCATCATGTCGCACACGGCGGTCACGGCATCCCTCATCCCCGGCTCGCTGCTCATCGACGCCGATCGCGATCGGCGGATCCTCTACCTGCACGTCATCGGCGTCAGCAACGACCGCGATCTCGAGCTGCAGCGCGAGAGCGTGCTGCGCTGGGAGGCCCGTATCGTCCGCGCGGTGGGCTCGCGGGCCCAGCTGGAGAAGATCCGGGCCGATCACCCCGCCAGAGGAGGCCGGGCATGACCGCCCTGCTCGTCGTCATCTACGTCGTCTTCGCCGTCTCGGCGCTGCTGACGATGTACCGCATCGTCGTGGGTCCGTCGATCCTCGACCGCGCCGTGGCGGCCGACGTGCTCATGACCCTCGTCGTGTGCGTGCTCGGCGCCGACATGGCGATCAACCACCACACCCGGACGCTGCCCGTGCTGCTCGTCATCGCCGCGGTGGGCGTCTTCGGATCGATCTCGGTCGCGCGCTGGGTGGCGCGGCGCGACAACGAGGGCCAATCGTGAGCGCCGTGCTCGATGTCATCGCGGCCGTCCTGATCCTGATCGGCGCGCTCCTGTGCCTCACGGCCGCCATCGGCCTCCTTCGCTTCCGCGATGTGCCGAGCCGCCTGCACGCCGCGACGAAGCCGCAGGTGCTCGGTGTCATCCTCATCTGCCTGGCTGTCGCCCTGGCTCTCCGGTCGTGGGCAGTGGTCGCGTTCCTCGTGCCGATCGTCCTCATCCAGCTCGCGACGGCGCCGCTGTCGGCTCACATGGTGGGCCGGCAGGCGTACCGCAACGGCACGATCGACCGCCCGTCCCTCCGCGCCGACGAGATCGCCGAGTCGCAGGAGACCCCGCCCGCCGCCGGCGGCTGACCCGTCTCGCGCCGGGCCGCCGGTCCCACACTCCACCGAAATCGCAGGATTCACCGCGCGAGCCGCTCGGATGCCGTCATCCGTGTCATCTCGACGCGGCGAGCTGCGTTCCTCCCCAGGCCGGCCCGGGTCGGCGGATTCCCAAGTGTGGCGGCGGCGCGGCCGTGCGCGGTGGCCGCGGCCCGCATCCTCGACGTGTGCTCGAGCTTCCCCCATGGATGGACGGCGTCGCGTTCACCACCGCGGAGGGACGCGCGGCGGGTCTCACCGATGCGCAGCTGAGGCGGGTGGAGCTGGCCCGCCCCTTCCACGGTGTCCGTGTGCGCGGGCTCGGCGGTCGCATCGACGGAGGTCTGATCGATCGATGCCACGATCTGCGGGCCGTCCTGCCCGCGAGCTCCTCCTTCAGCCACCTGACGGCCGCTCGCCTCTGGGAGTTCCCGCTTCCCTGGAGCGCGGCCGCGGAACCGCTCCACGTCGTCTCGCCCGGTTCGATCCCGATTCGCAGGTCGGGCGTGGTCGGCTGGACGCGAAGAGACCCGCAGACCGTGCGGCTCCTGCACGGACTGCCGGTCACCTCGCCGGCCGACACGTGGGCGATGCTCTCGATGATGAGCGACGGCCGGGGACGCGCCGTGCCCCGCGAGTGGCTCGTCGCCGTCGGCGACTTCCTGATCTCAGGACGACGGACGAGGTGGGGCCGCGATGACCCCCTCGCATCAATGCGCGAACTCACGGAGGCGGTGGCGCTCCACGGCTCGCGCCGAGGCGCGGCATCCCTCGCCTGGGCACTCGCCCGCGTGCGACGTCCGGTCGACTCGCCGCGCGAGACGCTTCTCCGGCTGGGCCTCGTCGCGGCGCGTCTGCGCGAGCCGATTCCGCAGCCGGCGATCCCGACCGCCGCGGGTGACCGGCACCCCGACCTCGCCTACCTTCCCGAACGCGTGCTCATCGAGTACCTGGGGGATGTGCACCGGATCGATCCGCGCGCCTGGCGGCAGGATCTGACGCGCGTGCAGCTGTTCGAGGATGCCGGCTACCGGACGATCCTCGTCGGCGCCGAAGACGTCTCACCCGACGGCATGCCGCGCCTCGCCGCCCGGGTGCGCCGCGCCCTGGGGCGAGGCGCAGGTGCCTCGAGATCGCACGAATGACGTTCTGAGCGAAGTCGGAACCGTGATCCGTGCGATCTCGGGCGCTCGCCGGCGCAGAACAGCCGGAGCCGGCGGGTCAGGAGGCCGGCACGAGGGTCAGCGTATGCATCGTCGCGGCGGTCACGGCCTCGGGCGAGAAGGCCCAGGGCGTGAGCTCGATGCGCTGCCACGCCGGCGTCTGGTCCACGTAGTTCTCGTGGAAGGCGTGGCCGCTCTGGCCGGTGAGCTGGTTCCACCGCGAGGCGTCGAAGTCCGACAGGTCGACGATCATGCGCATCGACGGCACGGTGATGGTCTCGAAGCTGTCGCCGAGGTCCCAGCCGGTCGCGTTCACCACCGAGCTGCCGCCGGCGACCGCATACGGTCCGCGGTTGAAGAGCCACTCGATGGGCTGGATGCCGGACTCGCCGAACGTGCCGTTCCGCAGCGGCAGCGCGTGCAGGGTCCCCCAGTTCCACCGGTCCGGCCGGTCGCCCTGCAGCTCTGCGAGGCGCTCGTAGGCGTCCACGGCGCTCCGCTCGAGCATCTCGGCCCGCCCCGACACATCGAGCCCCGGGTTCTCCCACCAGGCCGACTCGGGGTCGTCGAGCAGTCGGTCGACCACGAGGAAGAGCCTCCCCTGGTTCGCGAGCGACGCGCCCGTCTCACGCCCGCGAACGAAGAGATTCTGCACGAGCTCGTCCCACAGCGCGTTGGCGTAGGCGGCCGGCGCCGAGTCGGTGTCGTTCTGCACGTCCCACGAGCGCAGGAGCTCGAGCGCGGCATCCACCTTCTCGTCGCCGGTCGTGACGTCGTGGAGAGCCGAGGAGAGCCGGATGCCGATCCAGAACTGCTCGTCGGCCTGGATGTCGCGCATGTCGTCGGCCGTCAGAGGTCCCAGGGCGATCGCGCGCTGGAGCAGCTCGGTGATGCGCGCCGCGCGCCACCCGTAGTCCCAGTCGCGCGTGAGGAGATAGGGGTAGTCCGCCCCGACGACCGCATTGTTCGCCGTGACGATGTAGCCCTCGGGCGGGTTGTAGGCGACGGGCAGCTCGGCGGCCGGGATGAATCCCTTCCAGTCGTAGGCCGGGTCCCACCCCGGCTGCGGCAGAGAGCCGTCGCCCGCACCCCGGATCGGCAGGCGCCCCGGCGTCTGGTAGCCGATGTTTCCCGCGATGTCGGCGTACACGAGGTTCTGCGCGGGCACGTCGAAGAGCGCGGCGGCCGCGCGGAAGTCGTCGAAGTTCCGGGCGGTGCCCAGGGCGAAGATGGCGGATGCCGTGGTCCCTGGCTGCAGGGCCGTCCACTGCAGCGCGATCGCATCCTCACCCGCCGGGGGGTCGGCGGGAGGGGCGACCGCGCCGCCGGCTGTGCCGGTGTACGGCCGTTCGGCGATCGACCCGAAGTCGCCCGAGACGTCCGAGATGATCGGCCCGTGCACGGTGGAGCGGATCTCCAGCTGCTCCGGATCTCCTCCGGCGACCTTCAGCGTCTCGGTGCGCTGTTCGAGCGGCACCAGGGCGCCGTCCCTCCAGTACGCGTCGCCGTCGAGCTTCTCGAGGTAGAGGTCGGTCACGTCGGTGGTCAGGTTCGTGAAGCCCCACGCGATGTCGGCGTTGTGCCCGATCACGATCCCCGGCATCCCCGAGAACCCGAATCCGGCGAGGTCGAAGGGGCACTCCTCGGTCACCTGCAGGCACCGCAGGCCGATCTGATGCCAGACGCTCGGCAGGCTCGCGCCGAGATGCGGGTCGTTCGCGAGCAGAGGCATCCCCGACTCCGTGAGGTCGCCGGAGACGACCCACGAGTTCGATCCGATCCCCTCCCCGACCCCGCCGACGAGCTCGGACACCGCCTCGACCACCCCCTCGACCGTCGTCCACTCCACGGAGGCGGTCTCCACGGTGGGCGAGGCACCCGTCGTCGTCTGGACGCTCGCGGGCGCGACGGCCTCGGTCGGCGGAGGTGTGATCGTCGGCACGATGACGGGATTGCGGTCGTATGGATACGCGGGATACAGCTCGGCGAGCTGCTCGGCCGACAGGTCCGGCGCGAGGAGCGCACGCTGGGTCTCGGACTCGATGTTGTCGCGGAGGTCCCAGGCCATCGCCTTGAGCCACGCGACGGAGTCCGCGGGCGCCCACGGCTCGATCTCGTACGCCGGGTTCTGCAGTCCGAGCACGGCGTACTCGAGGGATGCCTCGGCGCCCTCGTGGTCGGCGAGGTACGCGTTGACCCCGTCGGCGTACGACTCGTAGTAGCCCAGGATCGTCGGGTCGAGCGCCGCGACCTCCTGCTCGGCGACCTTGCGCCACCCGAGCGTGCGGAGGAAGCGGTCGGTCGGCAGCTGCGACTCCCCGAAGAGCTCCGAGAGCCGCCCGCTCGTCACGTGCCGCCGGAAGTCCATCTCCCAGAAGCGGTCCTGCGCGTGCACGTATCCCTGCGCGAAGAAGAGGTCATGCGAGGAGCGCGCCGTGATGACGGGGATGCCGAGGCCGTCCCGCTGGACCGTCACCTCGCCGCCGAGTCCCTCGAGCTCGATCTCCCCGCTCACCTGCGGGAACGACCGCTGCAGCGTCCAGGCACCGAAGCCGGCCGCGAAGGCCCCGGTGAGGAGCACGACCGCCACGAGCCCGAAAGCGATGATGCCGAGGATCCGTCCGACGGAGCGCTTGCGAGGAGGCGGGACCGCCGTGGGACCGGGATCGGGGTTCGACATCGACACTTCCTGGAGACGCGGAGTGGGACCGCGGTTCATCGACCGCGGTCCTCAGTGTCACACGTCGGGTCGTGGGACACCGTCTCGCACTCTATCCCGCGAGTGCGCGGAATGCCTTCACGGGAAAGGGTCAGTCGGTGCCCAGGTCGAACGCGGCCGCCTCGTTCGCGGCGTCGGTCCTGTCGGTCAGCGCCTCCTGCTCGGCGCCGACCGGGAGCGCCGGCTCGATGATCTCGTCGGCCTCGCCGGCCGTGACGCGTCCGACGAGCGCACCGGTCGCCCCCCCGATGAGGCCGAGGCCGGCGTACTGCTCCAGGCGGGCCCGGGAGTCTGCGATGTCGAGGTTGCGCATCGTGAGCTGGCCGATGCGGTCGGTCGGCCCGAAGGCGGCGTCGCCGACGCGCTCCATCGACAGCTTCTCGGGTGCGTACGACATCCCGGCGGCGATCGTGTCGAGGATCGTGTAGTCGTCGCCGCGCCGCAGGCGCAGCGTGACCGAGCCCGTGATCGTCGATCCGACCCACTTCTGGATCGACTCGCGCAGCATCAGGGACTGCGGCTCGAGCCAGCGGCCCTCGTACATGAGGCGCCCGAGACGCCGGCCCTGCTCGTGGTAGGTCGCGAGGGTGTCCTCGTTCAGGATGCTGTTGACCAGGCGCTCGTAGGCGACGAAGAGCAGCGCCATTCCCGGCGCCTCGTAGATCCCACGCGACTTCGCCTCGATGATGCGGTTCTCGATCTGGTCGCTCATGCCCAGGCCGTGGCGGCCGCCGATGCGGTTGGCCTCGAAGACGAGCTCGACGGGGTCGCCGCCGAAGTCCCGGCCGTCGATCGAGACGGGGCGGCCCCCCTCGAACGCGATCGTGACGTCCTCGCTCGCGATGTCGACCGCATCGTCCCAGAAGCGCACGCCCATGATGGGCTCGACGGTCTCGAGAGAGACGTCGAGGTGCTCGAGCGTCTTCGCCTCATGGGTCGCGCCCCAGATGTTCGCGTCGGTCGAGTACGCCTTCTCCGCGCTGTCGCGATAGGGGAAGCCGTGGGCGACGAGCCACTCGCTCATCTCCTTGCGCCCGCCGAGCTCGGTGACGAAGCCGGCGTCCAGCCAGGGCTTGTAGATGCGCAGGGCCGGGTTGGCGAGGAGGCCGTAGCGGTAGAACCGCTCGATGTCGTTGCCCTTATAGGTGGAGCCGTCGCCCCAGATGTCGACGCCGTCCTCCTTCATGGCGCGCACGAGCAGTGTGCCGGTCACCGCGCGGCCGAGAGGGGTCGTGTTGAAGTAGGTCTTCCCCCCCGAGCGGATGTGGAAGGCGCCGCACGCGAGGGCGACGAAGCCCTCCTCGACGAGCGCCGTCTTGCAGTCCACCAGGCGTGCGACCTCCGCGCCGTACTCGAGCGCGCGGCCGGGGATCGCTTCGATGTCGTCCTCGTCGGGCTGACCCAGATCGCCCGTGTAGGTGCACGGCACGGCGCCCTTGTCGCGCATCCAGGCGACGGCGACGGAGGTGTCGAGTCCTCCCGAGAAGGCGATGCCGACGCGCTCGCCGACGGGCAGGGACTGGAGGACCTTCGACATGCGGTCAAGTTTAGTGAGGGCGTGTCGGGCACCTGAACGCGAAGACGGATGCCGCGCCCCTTCGGCCGCGGCATCCATCTGTCTTCCCGATCACGTCAGATCATCAGCGCGCCGCGTGCCCGGGGCGTGCGACCCCGTGCCGCCCTCTTCTCGCGGTGGCGGCCGACGGCGATGATGACGGCGCCGATCGCCAGGAAGCCCGCCGTCATGACCGCTATATAGAGGAGCGGCGAGCGGTACCCGCCCGCGATGTGCGGGTCGAGGAACGGGTACGGGTACCACCACGGGGTGGTCCCGTCGGGGCTCGCGACGCGCTCGCCGCGCACCATCGTGTACGTGACCCACGTGATCGGGTAGCCGACGAGCACGCCGAGCGACCACCACGGCAGTCCGCGCCGACGCGGCGCCAGCAGCAGGTCGATCAGGAAGTAGATCGGCATGACGACGTGCAGCACCTCGGCGGCGTACTTGTCGAGGAGGGCGATGCCGGCGGAGTCCCCCAGCGCGACGGCCGACGGAAGGCCCCGCAGCAGGACGTTGTAGACGATGCCGAGCAGGAAGATCGGCCCCGCCACGGCGGCCAGTCCGAGCGCGATCCCCATCGGCTCGGGCGAGGTCCCAGGGTGCCGTTCCGACCAGTTGACGGCGACGGCGAGCACGACGACGCTCAGCAGCGTCGACACGATCGTGAACAGGCTGAAGTAGTTGGCCAAGACGTCGCCCAGCATCTGCTGCTGGCGCGCTGCCCGGTCGACATTGACCACGAGACCTGCGACGACGCCCGACAGGGCGGTGGCCGCGGCCGCGATCCTGAACCATACCCAATACATTTCGACGACCTTTCCGAGTCTTGCTTGCTATGGATTTGTCGTCCCCCATTGGCGTCAGGTGTACCGGCTCTGCTGTATGCGTCCGCGAAATCCCGTCGGATTGGAAGCGATTTGAACGCGCACAAAACGCGCCTCTTTGTGTACAGCTCACAACGTGTCCCCCGAAAAGTGGACACATGCCACAAGCGATGTCAGTCCGCTGTCGTGGCTGCCGTTTCGGCCTCCCGGTCGGATGCCGCGCTCTGCGCGCGACGACGACCGACGCCGACGACGAGCCACGCAGCGAGGGCGATGACGACGGCGATTCCGACGACGTAGACGGCCACGGTCACGTAGCCGTCCTCGAAGCTGTTCGGGTTGAGGAAGGGATACGGATACCAGAACGGCTGGCCCGAGACCGGGTTGGTCGTGAGCGGCCCCCGCACGAGCGTGTACACGACCCAGGCGAGAGGCACGACGACGATCTCCGCGACCCCGCGCCACGGCAGCGCGCGCCGGCGCGGTCCGAGGAGGAGGTCGGCGAGCAGGAAGACGGGCCCGACCACGTGCAGGATCTCATTCGACCAGGGCACCGTCGTGCCCTGCGGCAGCGCGATGCTGCGCAGGAGCGTGTTGTAGACGATGCCCGTCACGATCATGTACGTCGTCGCGCACGCGAGCAGTGTCGCGAGCACGCGCGGCTCGGGTTCCGCCGGATCGCTCGTGCCCCGCGTCCAGAACCACATGCCCGCCCAGGCGAGCACGACGACGGAGAGCACGTTCGAGAGGATCGTGAAGAAGCTGAAGAAGTTGACCGCTGTCGTGAGCACGTCTCCACCGGACGCGACGGCGCCGCCGATCGTGCGGGCCGCCTGCGCGATCACCGCGGCGGCGATGAGCGCGGCCATCGCGAGGCGGAGCACGGTCCACGTCCGAGCCCACCGGCGAGAACGGGTCATGTGCTCACCCTAGCGAGGCTCCGCGCGGCGGGCTCCGCGCGGCGGGCTCCGCGCGGCGGGCTCCGCGCGGCGGGTGAAGCGTCCCTCGATAAGATGTGGTGTAACCGTCCGCTACGAACGGGGGAGGCCCCATGCCTGGCATCGTCATCGTCGGAGTCCAGTGGGGGGACGAGGGCAAAGGCAAGGCCACCGATCTTCTCGGCGAGCGCACCGACTGGGTCGTCAAATTCAACGGCGGGAACAACGCCGGGCACACCGTGGTCATCGGCGACGAGAAGTACGCTCTGCACCTGCTGCCATCCGGCATCCTGTCTCCCGGGGTCAACCCGGTCATCGGCAACGGCGTCGTCGTCGACCTGGAGGTGCTCTTCGCCGAGCTCGAGGCCCTCCACGCCCGCGGCCTCGACACGTCGCGCCTGCGGATCAGCGCGAACGCTCACATCGTCACGCAGTATCACCGGACGCTCGACAAGGTGACGGAGCGCTTCCTCGGCAAGCGCCAGATCGGCACGACGGGCCGCGGAATCGGCCCGGCCTACGCCGACAAGATCAACCGGGTGGGGATCCGCGTGCAGGACCTCTTCGACGAGAACATCCTGCGCCAGAAGGTCGAGGGCGCCCTCGACCAGAAGAATCACCTGCTGCTGAAGGTCTACAACCGCCGCGCCATCGCGGTCGACGAGGTCGTCGACGACCTCCTGTCGTACGTGGAGCGACTGCGCCCCATGGTCGCCGACACGTCTCTGCTCCTGAACGACGCCCTCGACGCCGGCGACGTCGTCGTCTTCGAGGGCGGGCAGGCCACCATGCTCGACGTAGACCACGGGACGTACCCCTTCGTCACCTCGTCGTCGGCGACCGCCGGCGGCGCCGCGACAGGCTCGGGCGTCGGGCCCAACCGCCTCGACCGGGTCGTCGGCATCGCGAAGGCGTACACGACGCGTGTCGGCTCGGGTCCCTTCCCCACCGAGCTCTTCGACGAGAACGGCGAATGGCTGCGCTCGCGCGGCTTCGAGTTCGGCACGACGACCGGCCGTCCGCGCCGGGTGGGCTGGTACGACGCGCCGATCACCCGCTACGCGACCCGCATCAACGGCATCACCGACATCGTGCTGACGAAGCTCGACATCCTCACCGGCCTCGACCGGATCCCGGTGTGCGTCGCCTACGAGGTCGACGGCGAGCGGTTCGACGAGATTCCCGTCAACCAGTCCGACTTCCACCACGCGAAGCCGATCCTCGAGCATTTCCCGGGATGGACCGACGACATCTCGCAGGCGCGGAGCTTCGAGGACCTTCCGGTCGAAGCGCGCGACTACGTCCTCGCCCTCGAGCGGATGAGCGGCACGCGCATCTCGGTCATCGGCGTGGGCGCCGCCCGGGACGCGGTCGTCGTGCGCCACGACCTCATCGACTAGGCCGTGAGGTTCTGGCTCGGCGGCTACTCCGCCGACATGGGCGGCTCGGCGACGGGCATCGGCATCCTCCACGCCGGTGCTCCCGACGCGGCGCTCGCCGGGGGTTCGCTCGGCTTCGCCGGCGACGCCGTCGCAACGGGCGGATCGCCCTCGTGGGTCACGGCCCATCCCGCGCTCGACGTCGTCTACGCCGCGCTCGAGGGCGCGGGGACCGTGCAGGCCTTCCGCCGCACGGGCGAGGCATCCTTCATCGCCTTGGGCGATCCCGTCGAGGCCGGAGAGGCGGTCTGCCATATCGCGGTGGCCCCCGACGGCTCGTCGCTCGTCGCGAGCTGCTGGGGCGACGGGCGGGTCGTCCGCATGACGACGGATGCCTCGGGCCGCCCGTCCGCGCCGGCCATCGCGCCCTCCGCCGCCGACCCGTACGGCCCCGAAGCGCCGCCGCCGGCCGGCGCAGGCGATCTCGACCTCGCGGCCGCCGCACGGGCGCTGCGCGAGGCCGCCGGCGAGGAGTACGCGCACCTCGTTCCCGGCGTCGATCCGGAGCCCGAGGCGACGTCGGATGCGGGCGCAGAGGCATCCCGACTTTCGCACGCGCATCAGGCGATCTTCCTGCCCCGGGGGGTCGTCGCGACGACGGACATGGGGTTCGATCTCGTCCGCTTCTGGCGGTCGGGCACCCGGGGCCCGGCCGCGATGCAGGATGTCGTGCTGCCCCGAGGGTCGGGTCCACGGCATGCCGTGTGGCATCCGAGCGGCCACCTCTACGTCGTCACGGAGCTGTCGCACGAGGTGTTCGCGCTCGCGCCCGACGAAGCCGGCGCGTGGCGCATCGTGGCCGGCACGCCCCTCGCGGCGGGGATCCCTCCCGAAGACACGGCGGCCGAGATCGCCTCCTCCCGAGACGGGAGATTCCTGTACGCCGGAGTGCGGGGAAGCGACACGATCGCGGTGCTCGGCGTGCGCGGCGAGGGAGACGTGATCCAGCCGACCGCCCTGGTCGAGGCGGGCGTTCACTGGCCGCGCCACCACGTCGTGATGCGCGACGATCTGCTCGTCGCGGGGCAGCTCTCCGAGGAGGTCGCCTCGCTGGGCATCGACCTCCGCACCGGGGTTCCCGGTCGCGTCCGGCACCGCACGCCGGCGCCGTCGCCGACCTGCATCGTGCCCGCACGCTGAGTCGCAGCATCCCTCGCCCGCGACGGGTGAATCCCGCGACGCGCGCCCTTCGCGGGGGTATCCACCCGACAACCCCGGGGATAGCTTGAGATCGACGCCGGGGGGCTGATCCCGCCGGGCCGGCGGCTCCCGCCCACCAGGTGTCGACCCGAAACTTCAGAAGGGAAGACCATGGCTGAATTCCGTTACGGTCCGGTCGAGCTGTTCCTGCTCGGCCTCGAGGGGGAGAGGCCCGACCCGGCGCTCATCGGCGAGCTCGCAGAGCTCGTCGACGACGGCATCCTACGGGTGCTGGACTTCGTCGTGATCTCGAAGTCCGAGTCCGGCGACGTCACCGTCGTCGAGATCGAGGACGACGACGACGACTACGCCGCACTCGACCTCGTGCTGTCGGGCATCACGGGCGAGGAGGACATCGCCGAGCTCGCAGAGCTCGTGCCCGAGGGCGGCTCCGCGGCCGTCGTCGCCCTCGAGCTCGTCTACGCCCGTCGCCTCGCCTCGAGCCTCGCGGCCAGCGGCGGAGTCGTGCTGTCCTCCGAGCGCATCCCGGCACCCGTCGTGAACGCACTCGTCGACGCGATCGAGGAAGAGGTCGCCGAGGAGATCATCGAAGAAGCGATCGAAGAGATCGAGCAGAGCGAAGGAGAGAAGGCATGATCCGCAGAGTGGGACGTCCGGGCCTCGTCGGGCTCGCTGCGCGCACCGCCGTCGTCGCGGGCACGGCGACCGCCGTGAACAACGGCATGAACAACCGCCAGCAGCGCAAGGCGCAGGACGAGTACGAGCAGCAGCAGTACGAGGCCGCGCAGCAACAGGCCGCGATGAACGCGGCGGCGCAGCAGGCGGTCGCGCAGCAGATGGCGTACGCCGCTCCGCCCGCGCCCGCGCCGGCGCCGGCGGAAGCCGCGGGCGGGGGCGAGGACATCGTCGCATCGCTGCAGAAGCTGTCCGCGCTGAAGGACGCCGGGGCGCTCAGCGACGCCGAGTTCGAGGCCGCCAAGGCGCGGCTGCTCGGCGGCTGAGGCCGTCACCGGCCCCCTCGCCACGGGGCGCCGCGTCCTCATCTTCCAAGGGTGAAGGGCACGGCGCCTCGTTCATGCGAGCAACAGAATGAAAGTGCGGACGCCGGTCCGCACACGAAAACTCAATCTTGGGAGAAATGCCATGAATCTCTGGAGCAACTTCTGGGACGTGGTCTGGTGGTTCATCTGGATCTTCGCGTTCGTCGCCTACCTCTTCGTCCTGATCTCGATCTTCAGCGACCTGTTCCGCGACCACAAGCTCAGCGGATGGTGGAAGGCCGTCTGGGTCCTGTTCCTGATCTTCGTCCCCTTCCTCACCGCGCTGATCTACCTCATCGCCCGCGGACGCGGCATGCAGGAGCGGGGCCTCGCCGAGATGAAGCGGCAGCAGGAGGCGCAGCAGGCCTACATCCAGTCGGTGGCGGGGAGCGGGGCCAGTCCCGCCGATGAGATCGCCAAGGCGTCGGAACTGCTCAAGGCAGGCACGATCTCGCAGGCCGAATACGACCAGCTCAAGGCGCGCGCCCTCAGCTGAACCGCGCAAGCCCCATCGCGCAGAGGACCCCCGGCGTACCGCCGGGGGTCCTCTCGTCGCATGCCGATTTGTTGCGGTTCACCCGCCCTTCGCATCCCGACCGTCGCTTGCGCTGTAGAGTCAGGTCTGCGGTCCGCACACCGCTCGTCTGTTATGGGTGAGCCGCGCGCGTTCGCCGGTACCTGATCTCGCCGCTTCGGGCACCGCTTCCTCGGGGGTGAAGGGAGGGCGAATGACATTGCAGGCGAGTGCTCTTTCTTCTCGCACGTGGACACGGCATCAGCCGCCGACGCGCCAGCCGGTCTCCCTTCCGCGGCCGGCACTCCTCGATCTGCTGGACGAGATGGTCGACGAGAACCCCGTCACGATCGTCACGGCCCCGAGCGGCTTCGGCAAGACCACCGTCGTCAGCAACTGGGCCGAACGCACGTCTCACCTCGTCGCCTGGCTGGCTCTCGCTCCCACCGAGGAGCACGCGGTGGACGGCGCTGTCATCGCGGCGATCGAATCCATCGTGCCGCCCGACCGGATCGGCGTCACCGATCCGTTCGGGCTCGTGGGGGCGAACGAGAAGGTCGACCTGCACCATCGGCTCGAGGCCGCGCTCGCGGGGATGCTGGAGCCGTTCGTCCTCGTCATCGACGATGCGCAGCGCGCGGGCGAGAGCCTGGAGTTCGGCCTCCTCGCCGACCTCATCGAGCATCCGCCCCAGGCGCTGCGCGTCGTGCTCGTCGGCACGACCTCGCTCGAACTGCGCATGCCGCGCTTCGTCCTGAGCCACCCGGAGGCGGTCATCGCCGCAGAGGCGCTCGCGTTCGAGCGCCCGGAGATCGAGGCACTCGCCGTCGCGATGGAGAGCCACGCCGACGCGGCCCTCGTCCACGCCGATACGGGCGGGTGGCCGATCGCCGTCCGACTCGCCCTTCTCACGCCACGCTCGTCCCGCAGCTCGGCAGCCGTCCGCACGAGCGGGCTCATGCACGAGTACGTGCGCGATGTCGTCCTGTCGGGCCTCGACCCGGATCTCGCGGAGTTCGTGATCGAGGCATCCGTCTGCGACGAGCTCACCCCCGAGTTCGCCTCGGCGCTCACCGGGCGCTCCGATGGCGGACGGATGCTGGAGCGCTGCCGCCGTCTCGGCCTCTTCCTCGAGCGCACCGAGGGCCTCGACGGCCCGCTCTACCGGTGGCACTCCCTTTTCGCCCGGCACTGCCGCGAGCTGCTCGCCGAGGAGCGCCCGGAGCGCCTCGCGGCGCTGCGGGCCCTGGCCGGAGAGCTCCTCGCCGTGACGCGACCCCTCGAGGCCGTCGCCCATCTCGTCGCCCTCGGCGATGCGGCCGGCGCCGAGAAGGTCATCCTGAACTCCTGGGTGGCGCTCGTCGCCCTCGAGGGTGCGACAGACCTCGACCGCGCCTGCCTCTCGCTCCCGCAGGATCGCGCAGAGAGCCCGGTCATCCATCTCATCCGGGCCTGCGCGCGCGATGTGATCGGGGAGCACCGCTGGGCGCGGGAGCTCTTCGATGCGGCAGAGGCCGGCATCGGCGAGAGCGAGATCGAGCAGCGGACCCTCGAGATCGCGCGTCTCTTCTTCGTCGATGGGCGTGACCGGATCGGTCCCGCCATCGCGGCTGTGCGAGCGCGGCTGCTGACCGCCGGCACGCTGACCGCCAAGGAGCACGCCGCGCTGACCTTCGTGCTCGGGTGGAGCGAGCTGCGTCTGCGCGCGAGCACGGATCGGACGATCGAGACCCTCGAGGCCGCGGTGCGCGAGGCCGAGGCGGTCGGCGATCGCTCTCTGACACGGCGAGCGCGCGAGGTCCTGATCTACGCGCTCGTCTGGGCCGGGCGCAACACGGCGGCGCGCGTCGTGCTGGCGACCCTCGACGAGGACGACGCCGATGCCACCTCGTGGGTGGCGTACGTCGGCGGCAGCGGCGTCGTGGCGGCGGGCCTTCTGGCCTACTGGGCGCACGACCTGGAGGCGGCGGAACTGGAGCTCCGCCGCGTGCTCGTCTTCGGCCGCGCCCGCAGCACCTTCGCCGACCTCGCGCGCATCTACCTCGCCGCCACTGCGGCGGCGACGGGCGACCCGCGGCAGTGCCGTCGCGCGGCTCTCGAGCTGCAGTTCCTGCCGCGCAGCGAGGTTCAGGGCGTCGAGTGGGCGAAGTTCCGTCAGGTGGCGGTGGCGCTTCTCGAAGAGGCGATCGGTCATCGTGAGCGCGCGCTCGAGCTCGTGCGCGGTCTCGGCGACAGCCTGCCGATGCCCGTCGTGGCCGTTCACGTCGCGGGCGTCCTGCGCCGGGCCGGCGCCTACACCGAAGCACTTCAGGTGCTGCGCAACCTCAAGGGGTTCGCCGGCGTCTCGTACGTGCGCGTTGCGACGTTCGCCACGAACGCCCTCGCGCACTGGGCGAACGGTCAGCTCGAGGCGGCGCACGAGCTCTGCGAGCAGGCCCTCGAGGTGGCCGACGCAGAGCTCATCCGCTTCCCGTTCGCGGAGGACGACCCCGACCTCCGCGAACTGCTCGGGGCCCATGTCGCGTGGGGGACGGAGCACGAGGAGTTCCTCCTCTCGTGCCTCCGGCCGACCTCGGCGAGCTCGGCGCTCACGGTGCTCTCCGAGCGCGAGCGCGATGTCTTCGAGCAGCTGCGCACGACGTTGACGACGGTCGAGATCGCCGAGCGCCTGGGCGTCTCCGTGAACACCGTCAAAACGCACCAGCGCTCGATCTACCGCAAGCTCGGCGTCACCTCTCGCCGCGAGGCCCTGCGCCGCTACACCTGACCGGGTCGCGGCATCCGTCCCTCAGGTCCGGATCTTCCTGTCCTGCCGCGGAATGAAGATCTGCTTGATGATGAGCAGGATCGAGGCCGTCACCGGGATCGCCACGAGCGCGCCGAGGAGGCCGAGCAGCGTGCCGCCGACGAGCGCGCCGATCACGACGAGCGCTCCGGGCACCGAGACCGTCTTGTTCATGACGCGCGGGGTGAGCACGTACGCCTCGACCTGGATGTAGATGAGGTAGACGATCGCGAAGATGAGCGCCGCCGTGGGATCGGAGAAGAGCGCCAGGACCGACGCGAAGATCAGATAGCAGACCGAGCCGATGAGCGGGATCAGGGTGATGCAGAACGCCGCGACCGCCATGAGGAACGGGAACGGCAGTTCGAGCACGAGGTGCAGGACGAGGCCGACGACGGAGTTGAAGAACGCGAGGACCACCATGCCGGTGAGGTAGCCGCCGATCGAGTCGGTGATCTGGTTGGTGAGACTCGTCACGGTCGGCCGGCTGTGCGCCGGCGTCAGCTGCGCGAAGGCCACCTTCATGGCGGGAAGCCCCGCGAGGAAGTACAGGCTCAGGACGAGGATGATGAGCAGCCCCGAGATCGCCACTCCGACGCTCACGCCGAGCCTGAGGATTCCTCCCCCGATGGTCGCGAGGTTGGCGGGGTTCGTGAGGAAGGTCTGCACCTGCGTCAGGATGGTGCCCGCCTGGGCACCGAACGTCGACTGGACCCAGGCGTAGAAATCCGAGTTCTCGAACTGGCCGATGAGGGAGGGGATGTTCTGGACGAGTGCCTGCGCCTGGGTGAACAGGGCCGGGATGAGGAACCACAGCACGCCGATGAGGACGATGCCGAAGCTCCCGTAGACGATGACGATGCCCCACGGGCGGGCGACGTTGTGCCGTTCGAGCCTTTTGACCACCGGGTCGAGCGCGAGCGCGACGAAGAGCGCCATGACGACGTAGATGACGATCGTCGAGAGGTTGACGAAGGCGATGCCGAGGGCGAGGGCGGTGAGGCCGCCGATGGTGAGGATGAGGCCCGTCGCGAAGGGATGGCCGACATTCGCCCAGACCTCGCGCTGCGGCCGGTCGACGATCACCGGCGGGATGATCTCGTTGTCCACCACCGCGGCGTCGGTACCGGCCGCGGCGTCGACGGAGAGTGGGCGAGCACCCTCGACAGCTTCGGTCATGGGCACACTCTAGGGCCAAGCCCCTCGCGATAGTGTCGAGGCACGAGGAGGACCACCCATGACAGGCGAGGACCCGGCGCAGACTCTCCAGCGTCTGCGAGGAAGCATCGACAACATCGACGCGGCACTCGTCTTCATGCTCGCCGAGCGGTTCCGCTGCACCAAGCAGGTGGGGGAGCTCAAGGCCGAGCACGGCATGCCCCCCTCCGACCCGGCGCGGGAGGAGCAGCAGATCGCACGCCTCCGGGCGCTCTCGCACGAGGCCGATCTCGACCCGGAGTTCGCCGAGAAGTGGTTCAACTTCGTCGTCGCCGAGGTCATCCGCCACCACACCGCGGCGGCCGGGAACTAGCGAGCGCCGGGTGTCCTCGTCGCTGGCTCTGGTGTGACGAAGGGGAAGCGCATGGCGGACACGACGGCCTTCGTCCTCGGCGGCGGGGGAGTGCGCGGCGCGGTCGAGATCGGCATGATCCGCGCGCTGTTCGAAGCGGGGATCCGCCCCGATCTGGTCGTCGGCACCTCGATCGGCGCGATCAACGGCGCGCTCGTCGCGAAGGACCCGACGCTCGGCGTCATCGACGCGCTGATGCGCGCGTGGACCTCTCCCGAGGCGGGAGCGGTGTACGGAGACTCGCTCATGGGCCAGCTGGGCCGGCTCGTGAAGACCAAGACCCACCTCAACTCGCCGCTTCCCCTGCGCATCCTGCTGGAGCACAGCCTCGGCGCCTCGACGCGCTTCGAAGATCTCGCGGTGCCGTTGCAGGTCGTCGCCGCGAGCATCGAGCGCGCCGCGGAGCACGTCTTCGACTCCGGTCCGCTCATCGACGCGATCCTGGCCTCGGCATCCGTTCCCGGTCTCCTGCCTCCCACGGCGATCGACGGCGAGCACTATATGGACGGCGGCATCGTCAATTCGATCCCCATCGAGCAGGCCGTCGCGGCGGGTGCGCGCACGATCTTCGTCCTCCAGGTCGGCCGGGTCGAGACGCCGCTCGTCGTGCCGAAGTCGGCCGTCGACACGGCCCGGGTCGCGTTCGAGATCGCCCGTCGCCATCGCTTCGCCCGCGACCTCGCTACGCTCCCGGAAGGGGTCGACCTCTTCGTGCTCCCCAGCGGGGGTGCGCTCGAGGGTGACGACTCGCTCCGGTCCTACCGCCGCCTCGACACCCTCGAGCAGCGCATCGGCCGCGCGTACGAGGCCACGCGCGACTTCCTGTTCGCGCGAGGGATGCCGCCGCTCGACGCCGCCGGATCCGCCGAGGGCTCCGACGCCGGGGAGGTGACGGCGTGAGGCTTCCGCCGAGGTGGGTGCGTCGCGTCATCCTCGCTCCCCTCGTGATCGTCCTCGCGCTGCTGCTCGTCGTCACGATCCCGCTGTGGCTGCTGGGTGCCCTGGGACTGACGTCGCTCGTGCCGGGTCGCTTCCGCCTCCCGCGCGCGCTGTGGCTCGTGACCGTCTACCTGCTGTGGGACTCGGCTCTCCTCGTGGTGATGTTCGTCCTGTGGATCGCGTCGGGCTTCGGCTGGAAGCTCGACACCCCCGCGTTCCGCGCGGCGCACTACCGGATCGGCGCTCGCGGGCTCGAGATCCTCTTCGACGTCTTCGGCTCGGTGCTCAGGCTCGCGATCGTGACATCCGGGAGCGACGCGGACGACACGGATGCCGCGACCGCGGCCTTCGACGCGCTCTTCACGCCCGGCACGCCGCTCGTCGTGGCGAGCCGGCACGCGGGTCCCGGCGACTCGTTCATCCTCGTCCACACGCTCCTCAACGAGGTGGAGCGGCATCCCCGCATCGTGCTCAAGTACACGATGCAGTGGGATCCCGCGATCGACGTGCTGCTCAACCGCATCCCGACCCGGTTCATCGTCCCGTCCGGCTTCGGCGGGAAGACCCGCGGCGGAGGTCACGGCGTGGAGGAGAGCCTGCGCGACCTCGCGACCGGCCTCGGGCCGGACGACGCATTCGTCATCTTCCCCGAGGGTGGCAACCTGACCTCCACCCGTCGTCGGAGCCGGATCGACCGGCTGCGCGACGCGGGACGGACGGCGCTCGCCGAGCGGGCGGAGGCGATGACGCACGTCATGCCGCCGCAGCCGGGCGGGATGCACGCGGCCCTCGAGGCGTCCCACGATGCCGACGTCGTCTTCATCGCGCACACGGGCCTCGACCGCCTCGTCACGATCGGCGACATCTGGCGCGATCTGCCGATGGACAAGCGCATCACGATGAGGGCGTGGCGCGTGGCACGCAGCGAGATCCCGGCCGGGCGCGACGCGCAGGCCGAGTGGCTCTTCGGGTGGTTCGAGCGGATCGACGCGTGGATCGCGGGGCAGACCCCCATCGACGAGGAGGCCGGACCGCCGGCGCTGTGATCCGCGGAGGAGCGACGCGCGGCTCTGCGTCGGCCGGGGGACTCGTCAGGGACGCGGCTTCGGGCGCACGATGCGCCCGGGCGCCGTGTCGGTCGTCCGCGACGGCACGGGCCAGGTCTGTCCCGGGCGGCTCGCGCCGGGAACGGGTGCCCGCATCGGCTGCGGAGCACCGGATGCCTCGGCGCCGCCGGACGGCTCGGCCGGAGGTGCCGCGCTGCGCGCGGCCGCTCCGACGGGCGCCCCGCCGGGTACGGGGACCGGCGCGGGCGTGGAGGGCGGGGCATCCGTTGCGTGCCGCCCGGGTGCCGTGGCCGAGGGGCCCGCGGTCAGCTCGTGCCCGACCTGCTTCTCGAGGACGACGATGGCCTCGTCGGACAGCGAGATGAGGCCGTCGAGCTCTTCGCGCACGCGCTTGTATGCGAGCTGGCGCTCGGCGGGCGTCGCGGCCTGGTCGATCGCGACGGTGAGCAGCTGCTTGGCCGTGTCGAGGCGCTTGCGCTCCACATCGGTGAAGCCGGAGTCCTTGATACGGCGGGCGTCGCGCTCGGCGACGTCGAAGGCGACCTCGTAGTCGGTCACGGCGTCCCGGTACTCGGTCAGCTGCGCGTGCGTGAGCTTCGTCTTCGCGGTCGGCGGGCGCAGGCCGTCGGCGACCTTCTTGGCGCGGAGGAAGGCCGCCGTCAGCGGCTGGCGTCCGTCGCTCATGGCGGGGTAGGCGATGAGCTTCGACACGTCGAGCTCGTACTCCAGCCACCGCGCCGTGACGGCGTCGTGAGCCGCGAAGAGGCGCTCGAGCTGGCTCGTCGTCGCCGCTGCGGAGCCGTCGTGGACGCCCGCCGCCGGCGCCGCGTCGGGAAGCTGCTGCGCCACGGAGCCGGTCACCGGGTACGCGGTCCGACCCCGTGCCGCCGCCTGCGCCGCCTTCAGCTCGGCCTTGGCGTGCAGCACCTCCAGGCGCCGCTTGTGGCGTCGGCGCGCGCCACGCTCCCAGGCGCTGCCGAGCGAGGCCAACACGCCGAACAGCGGGAAGACCAGCCACCAGTAGCCGCCGATGAACTGGAAGATCGGCTCCACAGTGTCATGCTAAACCGCGCGGCGCCTCGCGTGCGCGGACGGTCAGTCGACGGTCAGGAAGCCGGGCGGTGCGAGGTGCGCGCGGGAACCGGCCACACCGGCTGCAGCGGTTCACGGGCGGGAGTCGGCTGCGGCGGGGCCGCGCGCTCCGGCGGCGGCTGGGGGGCGCGTTGGGGCTCGGGCTGCGGCTGGGGGCGCATGTGCGGGGCCTCGGGCCGCGGCTGGGGGCGCGGGGGCGCGGCATCCGTCGCCGCAGGAGTCGGCGTCGACGGAGCCTTCGCGGGCCGGGGAGTGACGGAGTCGTTGAGGCGCTGCGCCATCGCGGCCACGGTCGCGGCGTTCTCGCTCGCCCAGGCGATGGCGGCGCTCGAGCGCTCGAGGAACTGCTGCGCGGCCGCCGTCCAGGTGGCGGCGGGCTGGGGACGAGGCTCGGGGTCGACCATCCCGGCGGCGCGAGCCTCGGCCCAGGCGACCTGCTCGGCGGCCTCGAACGTGCGCGCGAGCTCCGCGACGGCGTTGCGGTAGGCGACGTACTGCACGGGCGTCATCCGCGCCTGCGCCGAGGCGGGGCGCAGGCGCTGGGCCTCGGCGCGCGCCGTGAGGTAGGCCGCGGTCGCGGGGACGTGCCCGTCGCTCATGCCCGGGAAGACGATGAGGCGGGCGGGGTCGGTCTCATAGGCGAGCCAGCGCTGGGTGATGTCGTCGTGCGCGGCCATGACGCGCGCGAGCGGACGGTGGGCCGGGTCTGTCGTCGCGGCGAGTCCGGACCGAGCGGCGCTGACCCGCACGCGCCGCATCCGGACGTCTGCCGCCGCCGCGCGGACGTCGCGCTGCGCGACGGCCAGGTCCCGTCGTGCCGCGGCGATCTCGCCGAACGTCGCGCGCCCGGCGGCGCGCTCGGCCTGCACGCGCATGAGCTCCGCGCGGGCGAGCTTCAGCGCGCTGCGCGTGGACCACGCGTGCGCGCGTGCGTCGTGGAGCTCGAGCCGCGCGGCGTCGTACTCCAGCCGACGCGCGTCGACGGTGCGCTGATGGCGCAGTCCGAGCATCGCAATCACCCCCGCCCCGGTCGTGACCGGGACGATCCACCACAGCTCGGCGAGCATCGCCCACAGCGGATCCACGCCGCCATGGTAGTCCGCGCTCGCCTCGGACGGCTGGGGATCAGCCGAATCCCGCGGTCGCCGGCGAGGTCAGCCGAAGAGCAGGGCGAGGACCGTCGCGCCGCCGCCGACGAGGATGAGACTCACGATGACGATCCAGGCGATCAGCTTGACGCGGCGCTGCCGCGCGTCCTGGAATCCGGCGTACTCGTCGTCGTGGGACATGGCGTCAGTCTAAGCGGCCGTGCCGGCCGGCTCGGCGACGGTCGGGCCGAAGGCAGCGGGAAGAGTAGCGCTCGAGAGGTCGCGCAGCTCCGCAAGGGGCATGGTGAACACGCCCTGCACCTCGAGGGCGGGTGCATCGCCCTCGCCGGGGGCGTCGGTCACGCCGATGCGGAGCACGGGGTAGCCGCGGCCCTCGCAGAGCCCCCGGAACTTGACGTCGTCCTCGCGCGGCACACTGACCAGGACTCGTCCCGTCGACTCCGAGAAGAGGGCGGTCGCGGCATCCACACCGTCGCGCTCCATGATCTCGGTGAGCCAGACGCGCGCGCCGACGCCGAAGCGCATGACCGCCTCGGCGAGGGCCTGCGCCAGGCCGCCGGAGGACAGGTCGTGCGCGCTGGAGACCAGGGACTGGAGGGATGCCGCATGCAGCAGCTCCGCGAGACGCTTCTCGCCGTCCAGGTCGACGGCGGGCGGGCGGCCGCCGAGGTGACCGTGCACCGTGCCTGCCCACGCCGATCCGCTGAGCTCGGTCGCCGTGACGCCGAGGAGGTAGATGTTCTCGCCCTCGTCCTGCCAGCCCGACGGGATGCGCCGCGCGACGTCGTCGATGATCCCGAGGACCCCGACGACGGGGGTCGGGAAGATCGGCACGTCGCCGGTCTGGTTGTAGAACGAGACGTTGCCGCCGGTGACGGGGATGCCCAGTGCGAGGCATCCGTCCGCCAGGCCGTCGACCGCCTGTGAGAACTGCCACATGACCTCGGGGTTCTCGGGGCTGCCGAAGTTGAGGCAGTCGGTGACGGCCGTGGGCACGGCGCCGGTGACGGCGACATTGCGATACGCCTCGGCGAGCGCGAGCTGCGCGCCCCGATAGGGGTCGAGCTGGCAGTAGCGCCCGTTGCAGTCGGTCGCGATGGCGAAGCCGAGTCCGGAGTGCTCGTCGACGCGCACCATGCCGGCGTCATCGGGGAAGGACAGCGCCGTGTTGCCCATGACGTAGCGGTCGTACTGGTTCGTCACCCAGTCGGTGTCGGCGAGGTTGGGGCTCGCGACGAGCTGCGCGAACTGCGCGCGGAGCGTCTCCGGGTCGTTCGAGCGCGGCAGCGCCGCCGCCGAGTCGTCGCGAAGGGCGTCGATCCAGCTCGGGTACGCCACGGGGCGCTCGTAGACCGGGCCGTCGACCGCGACGGTGGAGGGGTCGACGTCGACGATCTGCTCTCCGTGCCAGAAGATCTGCAGACGTCCGTCGCCCGTGACCTCGCCGAGAACCGAGGTTTCGACGTCCCACTTCTGCGTCACGGCCAGGAACGCGTCGAGCTTCTCGGGCGCGACGATCGCCATCATGCGCTCCTGGCTCTCGCTCATGAGGATCTCCTCGGGCGTGAGCGACGGGTCGCGCAGCAGCACCTTGTCGAGATCGACGCGCATGCCCGAGCCGCCGTTGGCGGCGAGCTCGCTCGTCGCGCACGAGATCCCCGCGGCGCCGAGGTCCTGGATGGCCTCGACGAGTTCGCCCTGATACAGCTCGAGGCAGCACTCGATGAGGACCTTCTCGGCGAAGGGGTCGCCCACCTGCACGGCGGGCCGCTTGGTCGGCCCGCCTTCCGAGAACGTGTCGGAGGCGAGGATGGATGCGCCGCCGATGCCGTCGCCGCCCGTCCGGGCTCCGAAGAGCACGACCTGATTGCCCGCGCCGCTCGCGTTGGCGAGCTTGAGGTCCTCGTGGCGGAGGACGCCGACCGCGAGCGCGTTGACGAGCGGGTTGCCCTGATAGACCGAGTCGAAGACGGTCTCTCCGCCGATGTTCGGCAGGCCCAGGCAGTTGCCGTAGAAGCTGATGCCGCTCACGACGCCGTGCACGACGCGGGCCGTGTCGGGGTCGTCGATCGCGCCGAAGCGGAGCTGATCCATGACGGCGACGGGGCGCGCGCCCATCGAGATGATGTCGCGGACGATGCCGCCGACGCCGGTGGCCGCACCCTGGAAGGGCTCGATGTAGCTCGGGTGGTTGTGCGACTCGACCTTGAACGTGACGGCCCAGCCCTCGCCGATGTCGACGACGCCGGCGTTCTGGCCCATGCCCACCATGAGGCGGGTAGTCATCTCGTCGGAGACCTTCTCGCCGAAGCGGCGAAGGTAGATCTTGCTCGACTTGTACGAGCAGTGCTCCGACCACATGACCGAGTACATGGCCAGCTCGCCCGACGTGGGGCGGCGGCCGAGGATCTCCCTGATGCGCTCGTACTCGTCGGGCTTGAGACCGAGCGCCGCGTAGGGCTGCTCCTTCTCGGGCGTCGACTCGGCGTGGGAGACGGTGTCGGCGACAGGGCGTGCGGCGGCGGTGGTCTCGGAGGGGGTGGTCACGCGGCTGAGCTCCTGGATCGAGGGTGCCGGACAGCATCCATCCTATGCGGGCGGCCGCCGAAGCCCGCCTCCCTCCGCTCGCCGGAGGTCTTGACGAACGCGAGCGCCGACGCTAACGTACAACCAAATGGTTGTAAATACGGAGCTCGAAGACGATGAGATCGACCGGATCTTCCACGCGCTCGCCGCGGCGACGCGCCGAGACATCCTGCGCCGCACGATCGAGCGGGAGCAGTCGGTGTCGGCGCTCGCCCGCGACTACGACATGTCGTTCGCCGCGGTGCAGAAGCATGTCGCGGTGCTCGAGGCGGCGCGCCTCGTGGTCAAGCGCGCCGAGGGCCGCGAGCGCCTCGTCCGGGCGGATCCCGCGATGATCGCCCGCGCCCGTGCGCTGCTCGATCGCTTCGAGGCTCTCTGGCGCGCCCGCGTCGACCGGCTCGACGCGCTCCTGGCCGAAGACGAATCGCACGACAAACCCACCGAAGAAGGAGAGTGACATGCCCGTCACCGATGTGCAGACCGATGCCGAAGCGCTCACGATGACGCTCACGGCCGAGTTCGACGCCCCGGTCGAGCGCCTGTGGAGGGCGTTCACCGACCCGCGGCAGCTGGAGCGCTTCTGGGGCCCTCCCGGCTGGCCGGCTACCTTCCCCGAGTTCGACTTCACCGTCGGCGGGCACGCCCGGTACTTCATGACGAGCCCCCGCGGAGAGAAGTCCTGGGGCTCGTGGGAGTTCCTCGAGATCGATGCCCCGCGCGGGTTCACGGTGCTCGACGCCTTCGCGAACGAGGAGGGCGCACCGCTGGAGGGCATGCCGGTCATGCGGGTGGTCTTCGCCTTCGAGCCGACGGCGACCGGCTCCCGCATGGTCAACACGTCGTACTTCGCGTCGGCGGATGCGCTCGAGCAGGTCGTGGCGTTCGGCGCCGTCGAGGGCTCGACCATGGCGATCAACCAGCTCGACCGCGTCCTTCAGAGCCTGCGCGAGTACGCCGAGGGCAAGGGCACCCAGACCGAGATCCTCGACGACACCCACGTGCGCATCACTCGGCTCGTCGAGGGCCCGCGCGAGCTGGTCTGGCGCGCTCATCAGGAGCCCGAGCTCCTGGAGCAGTGGATGCTCGGGCCCGACGGCTGGCGCATGTCGGTGTG
Source organism: Microbacterium sp. BK668 (assembly GCF_004362195.1). Taxonomy (NCBI): domain Bacteria; kingdom Bacillati; phylum Actinomycetota; class Actinomycetes; order Micrococcales; family Microbacteriaceae; genus Microbacterium; species Microbacterium sp. BK668. The sequence continues at coordinate 548,059 of NZ_SNWG01000001.1, read as the reverse complement.
CGAGGTCGATCCGGCCGTGGGCGGACGGTACCGCTACGAGTGGGAGCCCGTCGGCGACACCCCGGGCGAGGCCTTCGGCTTCGACGGCGAGACCCTGCTGTCCGAGGCGCCGCGCCGGGCGGTCACGACCGAGCACATGACGGGGACCGACTACCCGTCCACGCTCAACGACCTGAGCCTCGAGGAGGAGGACGGCGTCACGCTGCTCACGATCCTCATCGAGTACCCCGACAAGCAGACGCGCGACATGGTGCTCGCGACAGGGATGACCGAGGGCATGGAGGCCAGCTACCGCCGCCTCGAGGGAGTGCTCGAGCGCGTCGGCTGACGCCCGACCGGGAGCGGCTCGATCCTCCGGGATCGAGCCGCTCCGCGTCGAGGCGAGCGGGCACGCGGGGCGAGGCATCCGTCCGCCTAGTCTTGCTCCATGGACTTCTCGCTCGAGCTCACGCCCGACCTGATCGCCGTGTTCCTGACGCTCTTCGTCCTCGAGGTCGTGCTGGGCGTCGACAACGTCATCTTCATCTCGATCCTCGCGTCGAAGCTTCCGAAAGAGCAGCAGGCGCGGGCCCGCAACCTCGGCCTGACGCTCGCGATGCTGATCCGCGTGCTGCTCGTGTTCGCGGCGGGCTGGATCATCACGCTGACCGAGCCCGTCGTGACCCTGTGGGGGATCGACTTCTCGTGGAAGGACTTCATCCTCATCGCGGGCGGACTCTTCCTCGTCTACAAGGCCGTCACCGAGATCCACCACAAGCTCGAGGGCGCCGAGGAGGAGCATGCCGCCTCGAGCGGCAAGAGCGTCACGTTCGGCTCGGTGATCGCCCAGATCCTCCTGCTCGACATCGTCTTCTCGCTCGACTCCGTCATCACCGCGGTCGGCATGACCTCGAACATGATCGTGATCATCACGGTCGTCGTGCTGTCGTTCGGCATCATGCTCTTCGCGTCGCGGTTCATCTTCGCGTTCGTGAACAAGCACCCCACCGTGAAGATGCTGGCGCTGTCGTTCCTGCTGCTCATCGGCGTCTTCCTCATCGCCGAGGGCTTCCACTTCAAGATCGACAAGGCCTTCATCTACGGGCCCATGGTCTTCGCCGTCCTCGTCGAGGCGCTCAACCTCACGTACGCGTCGCGCAAGGCCAAGCGCGAGCAGCGCGACCGCACGCCCGTGCAGCTGCGTCCGCAGTATCCCGACGTCGACGAGTCGGTCGCCGTGACGGCGGCCCTCTCGCGCAACCCCGCCTCGGGCTCGGTGGGCCTGTCCCGCAAGCCCGTGCAGGGCGAGGAGACGTCGAGCCTGGAGCGCAGCGGCCTCGGCTGACGATCTGGCCTGCGGCCCGGCATCCACCCACCCGCTGGAGCGCAGCGGCCTCGGCTGACGGCCGGCGCGCGGCATCCACCCACCCGCAGGGTTGCGACCGCCACAGTTTCCTGCGAGCGCGCCACCGATCTGTGCAGCGCTCGCAGGTTTCTACAGCGGTCGCCGGATGGATGCCTCGTCCCGACCGGGCCTCCCGACCGGCCGGGCCCCCCGCTGGGCCGATCGGCCGGGCCGTGCGCGTCAGCGGCCGGGGCGCGGGCGCGAGGAGGGAAGCCCTGCCCGCGTGAGGATGTCCCAGAGCAGCGCGGGCTGCCGCAGCGCAGGGGTGCGCCAACGCGAGAACGCGCGGACCTGCCGGCGCAGCTCGTCCTCCCGGTCCTTCTCGGCAAGCAGCGCCTGCTCAGGGCTCAGGCCGCGCAGAAGCGCGGGATCACGGTACTTCTCGGCACCGTCGAACTCCCCGATGTGCCGTTGGTCCGGCCAGAAGAAGTCGGTCAACGCCTCGCGGCCGTCCGACAGCGAGAAGCGGGCCTGCAGCACGGGATCGGGGAAACCCAGCATCGCGATGAGGACCCGGCTCTGAGACTCGCGGATGCTGTCGGAGAGCGGTGTCGCGAACTCCGCCGTGCGCAACGCCCTCGCGGACCCGCGGCCGGCCCGGAGCTCCGCGGCGTCGCGGAACTCGGCCGGACGCACGAGCGGACCGCCCGGTCGTCGGCCCCACAGGAAGCGATCGGCGACCGCGACGGCTTCCATGAAGCGGAGCGAAGCAGCCAGATCGACCGCGGTCCGCAGCGGTGTGGTGACCATGTGCCTTCCCCAGGGCAGCAGCGAGTCGGGCGAGACGTCGACACCCCGCCGGCGGACGAGGCCGGTCGACCGGCCACCTCGGGTGACAGGCACCGCCACATCGATCGTTGGGGGGCCAGGAGCCCAGGATGTCGGCGCCGAGAAGCGCGGCCGCCGAGAAGTGCGAGAACACCTGCGGTGGGCGCAGTCTCGCCGCGGCCTCCCATACGCGCTGCGCGTGCTGCGCGAGAGGTGAGAGCGCTCGCCACTCCGCCGCAGTCACGAACGAGCCGGGCGCGATGCGCACGACCTCGCCCGCGTCGACCCCTGCGCGAAGCCGTCGGTCGTCGACCGGTTCGCCGTCGTTCTCGCGCCGACGGAACACGGTGGACAGGGGTGGATGCTGAAGCCACGACACGATGCAAGCCTCGGCGCGGGCGGGACCGCGGCATCCGGATCCGTCCATCTCGGTGGATGCCCCGCTCACCCGGAGCTCTGGGGAGGACGGGCGCGCCGCGCGCCACACTTTCCTGCGAGCGCGCCACCGATATGTGTGGCGCTCGCAGGTTTGTGCAGCGCTCGCGATGCGGCGGTCGGGCCGGCCGCGGCGCGCCGTCGGGAGGATCAGGCGGCGTCGAGGACGAGACGGTAGCCCATGCCCGACTCGGTGAGCAGGTGTCTGGGATGGGAGGGGTCGGGCTCGAGCTTCTTGCGCAGCTGCGACATGTACAGCCGCAGGTAGCCCGTGTCCGCGACCTGGTCGGTGCCCCAGATGTCCTTCAGCAACGTCTGCCGGGTCACGAGCGAGCCGGCGTTGCGGGCGAGGAACTCCAGCATCCGCCACTCCGTCGGGGTGAGGTGCACGCGCGCGCCGGCGCGCATCACGGAGGTGGTGGCGAGGTCGATCGTCACGTCGCCGAAGACGACGACCGGCTCTCCGCCCGCCGCGCCGGCGCGACGCGAGAGCGCGCGCACGCGCGCGAGCAGCTCGTCGATCTGGAAGGGCTTGGTGACGTAGTCGTCCGCCCCGGCGTCGAGAGCCTCGACCTTGTCGGCCGACCCGGTGCGCCCCGAGACGACGATGATGGGCACGCTCGTCCAGCCCCGGAGGGCCTGGATCACCGCGACGCCGTCGAGGCGCGGCATCCCGAGATCCAGCAGCACGATGTCGGGATGCGTCTGGGCGGCGAGGGCGATGGCGGCGCTGCCGTCGGGCGCGGCCACCACGTCGTAGCCGTGCGCGCCGAGCGTGATGCGCAGGGCCCGCACGAGCTGCGGGTCGTCGTCGGCGAGGAGGACTTTCACGAGGCGGCTCCGGACGAGGGGATGGATGCCGCGACCTCGGCGACCGGGAACTCCGCGACCATCGTGAGGCCGCCGCCGGGCGTGTCCTCGGGCGTGAGCGTGCCGCCCATCCCCTCCGCGAAGCCGCGCGAGAGCGCCAGGCCGAGGCCGAGGCCGGTGGTGTTGTCGGTGTCTCCGAGACGCTGGAAGGGGGCGAAGATGTCGTCCTGCCGCTCGTGCGGGACGCCCATGCCGTGGTCGACGATGCGGATCTGCGCGCGCGGACCGAGACGGCTCGTGGCGACCCGGACGCGGGTGCCCGGCGCCGTGTGGCGGACGGCGTTCGCGAGCAGATTGACCACCACCCGCTGCAGCAGCACGGGGTCGGCCTGCACGAGGGGCAGGTCGGGGTCGAGGGCGAGTTCGACGGCCTCGGGCCCGAGGCCGAGCTCGTCGACGGCGGCGAGGATCGTGCCCGCGGCATCGACGGGGGCGAGCGAGACGGCGAGCACACCCGCCTCCACGCGGCTCACGTCGAGCAGGTCGGTGACGAGGGCCGAGAGGGTCGCGAGGCTCTCGTCGGCTGTGGCGAGGAGCTCGGCGCGGTCCTCGTCGCTCAGCGAGTCGCCCGCGGCGCGCAGGCCCCCGATCGCGGCGACGGCCGCGGCGAGCGGACGGCGCAGGTCGTGGCTCACGGCCGAGAGGAGCGCGGTGCGCACCTGGTCGGTCTCGGCGAGCGCGCCGGCTTCGCGCGCCGTCTCGGTGAGGGCCGAGCGCTCGAGCGCGGCATCCAGCTGCACGACCATGACGTCGAGGAGGCGCCGGGCCGAGGCATCCAGCTCCCCTCCGTGCAGTTCCAGGAAGGCGCGGGGAGTGGATGCCTCACCCACCGGCACGCGGATCATCCGCTCGTCCGGGACCGGCTCGCCGTCGGTCGCCAGCACAGTGCCGTCGCGTGAGACGAGGCGCACGCCGGTCATGCCGAACGCCTCGCGCGCGCGGCTGACGAGCGCGGGAACGGCGCTCTCGCCGCGCAGGACGCTGCCGGCGACGGTCGCGAGCAGCTCGGACTCGGCAGCCGCCCGCTGCGCGGCGCGCGAGCGCCGGGCCGCCTGGTCGACGATCCAGCTGACGAGGATCGCGATGACGACGTACAGCAGCAGCGAGAGCGCGTGATCGGGGTCGGCGATGGTGACGGTGAACAGGGGCTCGATGAAGAGGAAGTCGAGGGTCAGGCCCGAGAGCACCGCCGCGAAGAGGGCCGGCCAGATGCCGCCGACGAGCGCCACGACGACGACGAGCAGCTGGTAGGCGAGCACGTCGGTCGTGATGGAGTCGTCGGGCGATGTCGCGAACAGGAGCCACGACAGCAGCGGTCCGCCCACCAGCGCGACGGCGAATCCGAGCAGGCGCCGCGTGACGCTGAGCGCACCGCCCGTGACGCGCGGGAGGTGGAGGCCGCGGGCCGCGGCGGCGTGCGTCACGATGTGCACGTCGATGTCGCCGGATTCGCGCACGACCGTCGCACCGATCCCGGCGCCGGTGAGAAGAGCGGCGAGGCGGCTGCGCCGGCTCGCGCCGATGACGAGCTGCGTCGCGTCGACGGACCGGGCGAAGTCGACGAGCGCCCGGGGCACGTCGTCGCCGACGATCTGGTGGTAGGTGCCGCCGAGCGACTCGACGAGCGCCCGCTGCGACGCCAGGGCCCCCGCGGTTGCGGTGCGCAGTCCGTCCTGGCTGGAGACGTGGACGGCGAGCAGCTCGCCCCCGGCCGACCGCGCCGCGATACGGGCGCCGCGACGCAGGAGCGTGTCGCCCTCTGGCCCGCCGGTGAGTGCGACCACGACCCTCTCGCGGGCCTGCCAGGTGCCGCGGATGCCGTGCTCGGCGCGGTAGCGCTTGAGGGCGCTGTCGACCTCGTCGGCGAGCCAGAGCAGGGCGAGCTCGCGCAGCGCCGTGAGGTTCCCGAGCCGGAAGTAGTTCGACAGCGCGGCGTCGATCCGCTCGGCGGGGTACACGAGCCCTGCCGAGAGCCGGTCGCGGAGCGACTGCGGTGCGAGATCGACGACCTCCACCTGATCGGCGCCGCGGACCACGGCATCCGGAACCGTCTCCCGCTGCACGACCCCCGTGATCTGCTCGACGACGTGGTTCAGGGACTCGATGTGCTGCACGTTCACCGTCGTGATGACGTCGATGCCGGCCGTGAGGAGCTCCTCCACGTCCTGCCACCGCTTGGCATTCGGCGAGCCGGGTGCGTTCGTGTGCGCGAGCTCGTCGACGAGGGCGATGTCGGGATGCCTCTCGCGGACCGCGTCGACATCCAGCTCGGTCAGCTCGACGTCGCGGTGCCGCACCACGCGCCGCGGGATGAGGGGAAGCCCCTCGGCGAGCGCCGCCGTCGGCGCGCGGCCGTGCGTCTCGACGACGGCGATCACGACGTCGCGGCCGTCGGCGCGCAGGCGCCTGCCCTCTTCGAGCATCTCGTACGTCTTGCCGACGCCCGGGGCGGCGCCGAGCAGCACCCGCAGCCGACCGCGCTTCATGCCCTCACCCTAGATCCGCTCATCGTCCGGCGGTGCCGGCCCCGGGTCGATGCGCTGGTGGTCGAGCGCCACACTTTCCTGCGAGCGCTACGTCGATCGGTAGCGCGCTCGCAGGAAAGTGCCGCGCGGGGCGGCGCGGGGCGGTGCCGCGCGGGGCGGCGCGGGGCGGCGCGGGGAGGTGCGGGGAGGCGCGGGGTGGGGTCAGGCGCGGGAGAGGGCGTCCTCGAAGGCCACCCACGCGAGCATCGCGCACTTCACGCGTGCGGTGTACCTCGAGACGCCGCTCAGGGCTGCGGCATCCGAGTACACCTCCTCGTCCAGCTCGACGGTGCCGCGGGAGCGCAGGGCGCTGCGGAATCCCTCGATGAGCTGGGATGCCTCGGCACGCGGCATCCCGCCCTCCTCCGCTACGAGCGAGGCGAGCATCGACGCCGACGACTGCGAGATGGCGCAGCCGGCTCCCTCCCACGTGACGTCGCGCACGAGGTCGCCGTCGACCCGCACGCGCAGCGTGATGTCGTCGCCGCAGATCGGATTGTGCTGGTGCGAGGTCGCGGTCGAGCCCTCCTCGGCGGCGAGGCCGAAGCCCGCGCGGCGCTTGGAGTGGTCGAGGATCAGCTCCTGGTACAGCGCGTCGAGGCCGCTCATCGCCCCGCCCCGAAGTACGCGCGGACGCCCGAGACGGCGTCGAGGAAGAGGTCGATCTCGGCCTCGGTCGTGTAGACCGCGGCCGACGCCCGCACCGACGCCGTCAGCCCGAAGCGGCGGTGCAGCGGCTGGGCGCAGTGGTGGCCGACGCGCACGGCGATGCCGCGGGCGTCGAGGAACTGGCCCACGTCGTGCGCGTGGACGCCGTCGACGTCGAAGGCCGCGAGCGCGACCCGCTCGGCTTCGGCGCCAGAGCCCGTCGAAGGGTCGCCGAGGAGACGGATGCCGGGGATCGACCGCAGCCCGTCGCGCATCCGCCGCTCGAGCGCCGTCTCGTGCGCGTGGACGGCGTCCATGCCGACTGCGTCGAGATAGCGCACCGCGGCCGCGAGCCCGATGGCCTGCGAGACCGGCTGCGTCCCCGCCTCGAAGCGCTGCGGCGGCGGGAGGTACGAGGCCTCCTCGAGGGTGACGGTGGTGATCATCGACCCGCCCGTGAGGAACGGAGGCAGCGCCTCGAGCACGTCCGAGCGGCCGTACAGCCCGCCGACCGCGTTCGGGCCGAGCATCTTGTGCCCCGAGAAGACGGCGAGGTCGACGTCGAGGGCCGGGAGGTCGAGAGGCAGGTGCGGCGCCGACTGGCACGCGTCGAGCACCGTGATCGCGCCGGCGGTACGGGCGAGGGCGACGAGTGCGGCAACGGGGTTGACGATGCCCAGCACGTTGGAGACGTGCGGGAAGGCGACCACGCGGGTGCGGTCGCCGATGACGGATGCCGCGGCATCCAGGTCGATCGTCCCGTCGTCGCGGACGGGGATGTGGCGGAGGACGGCGCCCGTGCGCGCCGCCAGCTCCTGCCACGGGATGAGATTGGCGTGGTGCTCGGACTCGGTCACCACCAGCTCGTCGCCGGGAGCGAGCGCGAAGCGGCGCGCGGCCTCGCCGCCGCGGCCGAGCGTGGCGTTGCCGATCGCGTAGGCGACGAGGTTGATGCCGGCGGTGGCGCCGCTCGTCCAGACCAGCTGTTCGGGGGCGGCGTGGACGAAGCCCGCCACGGCGCTCCGGGCGTCCTCGAAGAGCTCGGTCGCCTCGGCGGCGAGCGTGTGCGCCCCCCGGTGGACGGCGGAGTTGGCGGTGGTGAGGAACGACACCTCGGCGTCGATGACCGCCCGCGGCTTCTGGCTCGTCGCCGCCGAGTCCAGGTAGACGAGCGGGCTGTCGCCGACGCGCGTCTGGAGGATCGGGAAGTCGCCGCGGAGCGTCTCGGGGTCGAGGGTCGCGGAGCGAGGAGGTGCGGTCGTCACCCTTCCAGGCTACGCGGCGCCTGGTGGGCGCGGCCTGGACGAGTCGGCGCTGGGGCCGCGCATCCGTCAGGGGTCGTCGGGGCCGCGCATCCGTCAGAGGTCGTCGGGGCGCTCGAGACTCGACCGCTCGACGATCGGCACGCTGCTCACCGGGTCGGGCTCGAAGGGGCGGCCCGCGCGCTCCTGGCCGGGCAGCGGTCGCGAGCGGCGGCCGTAGATGAGCTCGGACGAGTCGAGCAGCCACGGCACGAGCGTGATGGTGACGCCGTGCACGAGCATGAGCTGCTGGCCGATGCGCCGAGCGCGGCGGTTGTGCAGCAGCGACTCCCACCAGTGACCGACGATGTACTGCGGGAGGTACACGGTCACGACGGTCGAGCCGTGCTTGGCCCGGTACTGCGTGATGAACTCCGCGACCGGGCCCGCGTACGTGCGGTACGGCGACTCGATGATGATGAGCGGGATCGGCATCCGGTGCGACTCCCACTCGGCCTGGATCGCCTCGGCTTCCTCCTTCGTCACGGCGACGTGGACCGCGAGCGTCTTGTCGTGCTTCGCGGCGAGGGCGTAGTCGATCGCCTTGGCGACCGGCTTCTGCAGTCGATTCACGAGGATGAGGGCGACATCGCCGGCCGAGCCGAAGTGCACGTCGTCGGTCATCTCGATCTCGTGCTCGACGTCGCGGTAGTAGCGGTTCACGCCGATCATCAGCGTCGCGAGGATCGGGATGGCGAGGAAGACGAGCCAGGCGCCGTGCGTGAACTTGGTGATCGTCACGATGGCGAGCACGAACACGGTGAGGGTCGCGCCCACCGAGTTGATGATCAGGCCCTTGACCGCGCCCGCCCTCTCGGCCCCGGCCCGCGCATCGCGCCTGGCCTCGACGCGCGTGGTCTCGCGCAGCATCCGTCGCCAGTGCCTGACCATGCCGAGCTGCCCCAGCGAGAACGACACGAAGACGCCGATGATGTACAGCTGGATGAGCGTGGTGAGGTTCGCCTGGTAGATCACGATCACGCCGATCGCGACGATGCCCAGGATGATCATGCCGTTCGAGTACACCAGGCGGTCGCCGCGGGTGTTGAGCGCCTTCGGCGCGTAGCCGTCGCGCGCGAGCACCGAGCCCAGGAGCGGGAACCCGTTGAAGGCGGTGTTCGCCGCGAGGAGCAGGACGCACGCCGTCGCGGCCTGGATGACGTAGAAGGGGATCGACCCCATACCGAAGGTGGCGGCCGCCACCTGCGCCATGAGGCTCGGCTGCACCGCCGTCTCGCAGTCGAAGCCGACCAGGCTGCACGGGTTCTCGGCGTAGTGCACGCCGGAGATGAGGGCGAGCGCCGTGAGGCCGGAGAAGAGCAGGATGGCGATCCCGCCCATCAGGGCGAGGGTCGTCTGGGCATTGCGGACCTTGGGCTTGCGGAATGCCGGGACGCCGTTGGACACGGCCTCCACGCCCGTGAGGGCCGAACACCCGCTCGAGAACGCGCGCAGCACGAGCAGGATGACGGCGGCCTGCGTGAGGTCTTCGGCCTGCACCGCGAATTCGGCGCTGGAGGCGACGGGAGGATCGCCGATCGCCGTCTGGAACAGCCCGACGGCGATCATCACCACGACCGAGCCGATGAAGACGTAGGTCGGGATCGCGAAGACGAGCGACGCCTCGCGGACGCCGCGGAGGTTCACGATGACGATCAGGACGACGAAGGCGACCGCGAGCTCGACCCGCCCAGGGGCGAGGAAGGGAAGCGCCGAGATGATGTTGTCGACGCCCGAGGAGACCGACACCGCCACGGTCAGGACGTAGTCCACCAGCAGTGCGGATGCCACCACGACGCCGGGGACCTCGCCGAGGTTGGTGCGCGCCACCTCGTAGTCGCCGCCGCCGGAGGGATACGCCTTGATGAGCTGGCGGTAGCTCACGACGACGACGATGAGCAGCACCACGACCGCCGCCGCGATCCAGGGGCTGAACGCGAGGAACGCCAGTCCCCCGGTGAGCAGGATCATCAGCAGCTCCTGCGGCGCGTAGGCCACGGACGACAGGGCATCCGACGCGAAGATCGGCAGCGCCATCTTCTTGGGAAGGAGGTGCTCGTCGGCGGCCGCCGTCGACAGCGGATCGCCCAGGAGGATGCGTTTCGCGATGGGCGACTCCGCCGAGCCGGGCTCGCGACTATCGTTCGTCACGGCGGGCGATGTTACTCGTACGGAAACCGTGAGGACGCATCGAGGCGGGCATCCTTACGCTTTCCTCACGCCTCGGATCAGGCCGTGCGGCGGTCGCCGAGGAATTCGCGCGCCGCCACGACCAGGGCGTCCACGCCCCGCTCGATCGTCGGCTGCAGCACGGGCGCGAAGAACGGCGAGTGGTTCGTGGGGATGTCGCGCTCGAGCGTGCCCGCCGCGGATGCCTCGGCGTACGCCTGCGGATCGACGCCGCCCCAGAACCAGTAGACGAGGGGGACGCCGGCCTCGCGGGCGAACCACGAGACGTCCTCCGATCCCGTGAACATGCCGGGGTCGACGACCGTGCCCTGCCCGAACGCGTCGTCGAAGGCGAGCGTCAGCTGAGCCGTCGCGTGGATGTCGTTGATGGTCGGCGGGAGGGTGTGGTCGGTCGTGATGACGGGCTCCTGCTCGGAGCCGGATGCCGCGGCCTCCGCGCGGATCACGCGCTCGACCTTCTCGAGCACGCGCTCGCGAGCTTCGTCGTCGGGGTAGCGCAGGCTCAGCTCGAGCTTCGCCTCGGCCGGGATGATGTTGTTCTTCAACCCCGCGTGGATGGAGCCGACCGTCACGACGGCGACGTCGCGGGGGTCGACCTCGCGCGAGACGATCGTCTGAAGGCGCATGACGGTCGCCGCCGCCATGACGACGGGGTCGATCGTCGAGTGCGGGCGCGAGCCGTGGCCGCCGCGCCCGTACAGCATGACCGTGAGCCCGTCGGAGGCGGCCATCTGCGTGCCGGATCGCACGCCGATCGTGCCGGCGGGAAGCGGCGTGAGGTGCTGGCCGAGCACGATGTCGGGCCGGGGGAAGCGGTCCATCACGCCGTCGGCGATCATCGCCTGGGCGCCCGCGCCGTACTCCTCGGCGGGCTGGAAGACGGCGACGACGGTGCCGGCCCACTCGTCCTTGGTCTGGACCAGCTTCTCGAGCGCTCCGAGCAGGCACGTCACGTGCATGTCGTGACCGCACGCGTGCATGACGGGCACGTCCGTTCCGGCGGGGTCGACGCCCCGGGCGGTGGAGGCGTAGGCGAGGCCCGTGCGCTCCTCGACCGGAAGGCCGTCCATGTCGGCGCGCAGCCATACGACCGGGCCCTCGCCGGACTCGCCTGCGCTGGACGAAGGGTTGCGGATGACGGTCACGACGCCGGTGCGGCCGATGCCCTCCTCGAACTCGAGGCCGAGCTCGGCGAGGCGCTGAGTGACGACGCCCGCCGTGCGGGTCTCCTGGAACGACAGCTCGGGATGCCGATGCAGGTCGATGTACAGGGCCTCGAGGTCGATCGTCATGCGGTCGAGCCTATCCGGGACGGCCTGGGCCGCGGGTTCGGGGCGTTTCGTCTCGCTTCGCTCGCTCGACGACCGCGACTCCGCCATTCCCGGTTGTCGCGCGAGCGAGCGCAGGGACCGGGACGAAGCGCGCCGAGCCCGGGCTCAGCCCTGCAGCCGCGCCGTCGAGCCGCGCACGATGAGCTCGAACGGCAGATCGGATCGGGCCGCGCGCTCGCCGGCGGATGCCTCCAGCTCGGCCAGGATCGCATCGGCCGCGCGCTCGCCCTGGCCGAGCGGGAACTGGTCGACCGTGGTGAGGCGGAAGAACTCGCCCAACTCGTGACCGTCGATGCCGATGACCGAGAGGTCCTCGGGCACGCGGTAGCCGAGCTCGCGGGCGGCGAGGAGGGCTCCGATCGCCATCTCGTCCGATGCCGCGAAGATGGCCGTCGGATGCGCGCCGGGACGGCCGAGGATCTGCTTGGCCGCCCGGAATCCGCCCTCGATGGTGAAGTCGGCGGGCTCGTACAGCTCCGGGCGCGCCGGGAGCCCGGCGTCGGAGAGCGCCTGCTCGAATCCTTGCCGGCGCTGGGTGGGGATGTGGAAGTCGACGTCGAACTCCGGACTCGCGCCGATGTGCGCGATGGCGCGGTGCCCCAGCGCGATGAGGTGCTCTGTCGCCAGGCGCGCGACCATCGAGTCGTCGACGGTCAGCGTCGTGAGCTTGGCGTTCGGGCCGCCGATCGCGATCGTCGGCAGGTCGAGCTCGAGCAGGAGGTCGGTCTCCTCCTCGCCGAGCTCGATCGAGATCGCGATGACGCCGTCGATCCGCTGCCTGCGCAGGAAGGTGTCGAAGATCTCGCGCCGCTGGGTGCGGTCGGCGGTGAGGGTGTACAGCGTGATGTCGTAGCCGCGCCGCTGCAGGGCTGTGGCGATCCCGCTCAGCACGGTGCTGAAGAACCACCGGTCGAGGAACGGGACGAGCACGCCGATGTTGCGCGTGCGACCGGAGGCGAGGCTGGAGGCGGAGGCCGACACCACGTAGCCGAGCCCCTTGGCGGCGGCTTCGACACGGGCGCGCGTCGGGTCCGACACGTGGCCCCGCCCGCTGAGCGCGCGCGACACCGTCGCCGTCGACACGCCCGCTGCGCGAGCGACCTCGTCGATGCTGACCACGTCGTCACCCTTTCCTCGCCGCGCGGTGCTCCGCCGGCTCCTCAGCCCTGCGACGCCGTCGCCGCCGGCTGTCGCGCGGGGCGGCCGACCGCCCCGCGCCTTCTCGCCGTCAGTCGTCGGCGAGCCACACCGCCGTGTCGGCCGGGATCGTGGCCCGTCCGAGCGGGCCGCTTGCGGCGATCACGATACCGTCCGGCAGCGCGACCGGTGTGCTGCCCGTGTTCGCGACGACCGTCACATTCCCGTTGCGGAATGCCAGCACCTGAGCGTCGAAGCCGTCGAGCCATTCGAGCGTGCCCTCGCCGAGGTGGCGCGCACGCCGCGCGGCGAGCAGAGCGCGGTAGAGCGACAGAGTGGATGCCTCGTCCTCCGCCTGCACCTCCCGCGCGAGCGTCGCCCACTCGGCGGGCTGCGGGAGCCAGGACTCACCCGTCGCGCTGAAGCCGTACGCCGGCGCGTCCGACGACCACGGAAGGGGCACGCGGCATCCGTCCCGTCCGTACCGCTCGCCGCCCGTGCGGAACCAGGTCGGGTCCTGACGCGTGTCGTCGTCGAGATCGATGACCTCGGGAAGCCCGAGCTCCTCGCCCTGGTAGAGGTAGGCGGAGCCGGGAAGGCCGAGCATGACGGTCGTCGCTGCCCGCGCGCGGCGGAGCCCCACGTCGGCGATGGGCTTGCCGACCGACTTCGGGCCGATGCCGTGACCCTGGGGGTTCTCGGCGGTCAGCGCGAGGCGGGACGCATGGCGGACGACGTCGTGGTTCGACAGCACCCAGGTGCTCGGAGCGCCGACGGAGCCGAAGGCCCGCAGCGACTCGGTGATGACGTCGCGGAGGGCCGCGGCATCCCATTCGGTCTCGAGGTAGGGGAAGTTGAAGGCCTGGTGCATCTCGTCCGGGCGCACCCAGAGCGCCGTCTCCTCCGGCGTCGGTCGCCACGCCTCGGCGCACAGCGCGCGGTCGCCGTCGTACTCGGCGAGGACCGCGTGCCAGTCGCGGTACACCTCGTGCACGCCGGGCTGACCCCAGTAGGGAACGCCCTCCTCGTCGCCGCCCATCGAGCCGCCCTCGGGGTCGGGCGAGTAGTCGGGCAGCCCCTCCGCCTTGATGAGCCCGTGCGCCACGTCGACGCGGAAGCCGTCGACGCCGCGGTCGAGCCAGAAGCGCAGGATCCGACGGAACTCCTCCCGCACCTCCTCGTTGGACCAGTCGAAGTCGGGCTGCGACGAGTCGAACAGGTGGAGGTACCACTGCCCGAGGGAACCGTCGGCCTCGACGACCCGGGTCCACGCCGGCCCGCCGAAGATCGACTCCCAGTTGTTGGGCGGCACGTCTCCGTCGAGACCCCTGCCGTCGCGGAACAGGTAGCGCGCGCGCTCACGGCTGCCCGGGCCCGCCGCCAGCGCCTCCTGGAACCAGCGGTGCTGGTCGGACGAGTGGTTGGGCACGAGGTCGACGATGAGACGGATGCCGCGGCGGTGCGCCTGGTCGAGCAGCTCGTCGAAGTCGGCGAGCGTGCCGAAGAGGGGATCGACGTCGCAGTAGTCCGACACGTCGTAGCCGGCGTCCTTCTGCGGCGACCGCTGGAACGGGCTCAGCCACAGCGCGTCGACCCCGAGGGACCGGAGGTCGTCGAGGCGGGAGGTGATGCCGGGCAGGTCGCCGATGCCGTCGCCGGAGCTGTCGGAGAACGAGCGCGGGTAGATCTGATAGATCACGGCCGTGCGCCACCACTCGGCGCCGGGGACGGCCGTGCTCGTGTCAGCGAGTTCGATGTCGGGCGAAGTCATGCGAACCAGGGTACTGCAAGCGCTTACATCTTCTGTAAAGAGGTCTTCATGAATCCGCTGAGCACGCCCGGTAGGGTGGCGCGGTGACTGTTCCCCCGCAGCTCCGCCATGCCGAGTCGCTGATCCGCACGATCCCGGACTACCCCGAGCCGGGTGTCCTGTTCCGCGACATCACGCCTCTGCTGATGGATGCCGCGGCCCTCCGCGCCTGCATCGACGCCATGATCGAGCCCTTCGCGGGCGAGTTCGAGGTCGTGGCGGGGATCGAGGCCCGCGGCTTCCTCCTGGCCGGGGCGGTCGCGATCGCCGCCGAGGTCGGGCTCGTGCCGATCCGGAAGGCGGGGAAGCTCCCTCGCCCCGCGGCATCCGTCTCCTACGCCCTCGAATACGGCGAGGCGACCATCGAGGCGCACGACGACATCACCGACGGCGCGCGGGTGCTGCTCGTGGACGACGTGCTCGCCACGGGCGGCACCCTCGTCGCGGCGCACGATCTCGTCACGAGGCTCGGCGGGACCGTCGTCGGCACGAGCGTGCTCATGGAGCTCGACGCCCTGCGCGGCCGGGAGGTCGTCGGCGACGTGCACGCACTCTTCCACGCCTGACGCCGCCCGGCCCACCCCCTCCCCGCCGCGGTGCCGCCGGCGCATTGCGGGTTCGTGTCGGCATGTAAAACATCCGCGACAGTCGCGTCGAAGGCCTGGCGCCCGGGGCGCGGGCTCTTCTAGCGTCGCGACAGGCAGCGGCGCGCACGGTCGCTCGTGCGCATCCAGGCAGGAGCACGAGATGGCTACGACCGAACGGGCGTCACGCGCCGAGACGAAGGCGCAGCGGCGTTCCGCGCGCCGCAGCGAGAACACGGTCGACGGGATCCCGCCGCTCGCCCGGCTCTTCCCGCTCGGCCTGCAGCACGTCCTCGCGATGTACGCCGGCGCCGTGGCGGTTCCGCTCATCGTGGGCGGGGCACTCGGGTACTCGGCGGGCGACCTCGCGTTCCTGATCAGCGCCGACCTCTTCGTGGCGGGGATCGCGACCATCATCCAGTCCGTGGGCTTCTGGCGGTTCGGGGTGCGGCTGCCGCTCATGCAGGGGGTGACGTTCGCGGCGGTCGGGCCGATGATCGCGATCGGGCAGAGCGAGGGCATCCAGGCGGTGTTCGGCGCCACGATCGCCTGCGGCGTGTTCATGATCCTCGCCGCGCCGTTCTTCTCGCAGCTGCTGAGGTTCTTCCCGCCGATCGTGACGGGCACCGTCATCCTGATCATCGGCCTTTCGCTGATGCGCGTCGCCGCAGGATGGATCGTCGACGGCTCGGCGGAAGGAGCCCCGCCGGTCAACGTGGCCTTCGCCGCCGGCACGCTCCTCGTGATCGTACTCATCGAGCGCTTCGCCCCGCCGCCCCTGCAGCGTGTCTCCGTGCTGCTCGGGCTCGCGATCGGCACGATCGCGGCGGTGTTCGTGCCCGGGATGGTCGACTGGTCGGGCGTCGGCGACGCCGGCTGGTTCGCCTTCGTGACGCCCTTCCACTTCGGACTGCCGACCTTCCAGGTGGCTTCGATCGTCTCGATGGTGATCGTCGGGATCGTCATCATGACCGAGACGACCGGCGACATGATCGCCGTCGGGGAGATCGTCGAGAAGCCCGTGACGCGCCGTCGCCTCGCGGACGGACTCCGCGCGGACGGGCTCGGCACCGTGATCGGCGGCGTCTTCAACACCTTCCCGTACACCGCGTTCGCCCAGAACGTCGGACTGGTGTCGCTCACGGGCGTGCGATCGCGCTACGTCGCGACCGCGGCAGGGCTCATCCTCGTCGTCCTCGGCCTCATCCCGAAGGTCTCGGCGATCGTCGAGGGCGTCCCCTCCGCCGTCCTCGGCGGGGCGGGGATCGCCCTGTTCGGCATGGTCGCGGCATCCGGCATCCGCACCCTGTCGAAGGTCCGGTTCAACAACAAGAACGTGCTGATCGTCGCGATCTCGGTGGGGGTGGCGCTGCTGCCCACGGTGACGCCGACCATCTACGACCAGTTCCCGCAGTGGTTCACCCTGATCTTCGACTCGGGCATCAGCGCGGGGGCGATCGTGGCGATCCTGCTGAACCTCCTGCTCAACAGCGATGAGATGCGCGCCGCCCGAGCCGGCGATGCGGCCCTCGGCGCGTACGACGCCGTGCGCGGCCCGGCCGCCGCCGCCCTCGTGCACCCCGAGGCCGAGGGCACGGGGCTGATCCCGACGCAGGTCCTCGACGCGCAGCGCCGCGCCGAGGCCGAGGCGGATGCCGCGTTCCCCGGCGACGCGATCCCCGAGGAGGGATCCGGCCGGCCGGCTCCGGACGCGCGCTGACAGACCGAGCCCGGCCTTCGCACAGCGCGCGGACGAGGCGTCTCCCGGACGAGGGGGAGGCGTGCATCCGGCGACCTGCGGAACACGGGCGGAGACCGGGGGCAGTGCGCACGCGCCCCCCGGGGAGACGGGCGGCGGGAGCCCGGAGACCGGAGAATCCGGGCCCCGCCGACGTCGAGGAGCGGGCGGCCGCCCTCAGACGAAGGCCGGGAGGTCGGTCCAGGCCTCCGGAGCCGGAGCGACCCCGTCCCGGACGACACTGCCCTCGATGAGGCCGTACGGCCGGTCGGCGGCGTAGAAGACCTCGTTCGGGTTATCCAGGCCGAAGGGCGACAGGTCGTAGGCGAAGTGGTGCTTGTTCGGCATCGCGAAGCGCACCTCGGCGAGCTCGGAGCGCGCCTCGATCACGGCGGTCCCCATCGCGAAGAGCGTCTGCTGAAGCGCGAGCGAGTGCACGGACGCGAAGGTCGCGAGCAGGATGCCGGAGACCTCCGTGTACAGCGCGTTGTAGTCGATGCCGGCCTCGACGGCGTCGGGGAGGAAGCGCCAGCGTGCCGTCACGGACGTGGCCATGATGCGGTCGTCGGTCTCGACGAGGGTCGTCAGCCGGTCGCGCGGGAATCCGGAGAACTCGCTCCCCGTCGACTTCAGGACGACGAGGTCCTTCACGCCGCCGAGCACGTGGGCGCGGCGGTCGACGACCTGCACGACGGCCAGACGCGTGCCCCGGCCCGACCGGACGAACGAGTGGTCGTGCGGCCGTCCGTCGACGGTGATCCGATCCCACTCGTACTGCTCGGCCTGCCACAGACCGCCCTCGATCCAGTCGAACTCGTCGGTGAAGTGGCGTGACAGCCGCAGGAGGAACTCCTCCGGCGAGTGGATGCCGTGCTCTTTCGCGAATGCGAAGACGGTGTTCTTCTGGGTGTCGGTGGCGACGACCTTGCTGTTGTCGCCGGTGAGATACGAGTCCGCGAGGGCCGCCCCGCGCAGCTGGGATGAGACGTTGAGATCGACGATCTCGTGCCGCGGGGTGTCGCGCACGATCCGCACGACGCGGTTCTCGGCCTTGCCGTACTTGTTGGCTCCGAGGCTGACGGACACCATGATCAGCTCCCCCGATAGGTCGAGTAGGCGAACGGACTGAGCAGGAGCGGCACGTGGCAGTGCGCGCTCGTGCCGTCCTCGGCGACCGCGACGATGAAGGTCACGGTGACGAAGGGGTAGAACGTGTCCACGCCCCGCGCGGCGAAGTACTCGCCGGTGAGGAAGGTCAGGGTGTAGTTCCCGGGCGACAGCGCGTCGGGTCCGAGCGCGAGCCGCCCGTCCCGGTCGGTCGTGCCGTGCGCCACGACGGCCCCGGGCGTCTCGGCGACGACGGAGGCACCGGATGCCTCGGCGAGCACGACCTCGATTCCGGCAGCCGGCAGCCCGGAGGCGGCGTCGAGGACGTGGGTCGTCACATGGGTCATGGCGTGCTCCTCTCGTGCGCGGCATCCGTCACCGTCGAGCGCAGCCGCAGCAGGGCGATCTGCGCGAGCTGGTCGAGCGCTTCGGATGCCTCGCTCTCGTCGTCCGCCGCCAGACGGCGGCGCAGCTCGGCCAGGATCTCCTCGGGCGAGCGCCCCGCGGCGCGGATGAGGAAGACGCGGCCGAAGCGCTCCTCGTACGCGGCGTTGCCCTCGGCGATGGCGCGCGCCACCTCCTCGGCCGCCGTCGACATGGCCGCCTGCTCGGCGCGGGAGGCGGCGGCCTCGTCGCCGGACCCGGCGGGCTGCTCGCCGATCCGGGGATGACGAGCGAGAGCGGCGTCGAGGTCGTCGCGCGTCCACCGTCGCGCGGCGCCGGCGGCGAAGGCGGCGAGCGCGTCGACGGTGGAGTACGGGCGGCCCGCGACGACGGCATCCGTCCATCCCGGGATCGCCGCCCACACGCGCACGACCTCCGCGGCCTGCGCCGTCCCGAGGTCGTTGAACTGCGAGAGCTCCATGGCGTCACGCTATCGGGCCGTCGTTTCCCGCTGATTACGGCTGCGCGCCGCGCCGCCCCGTGAGCGGAGGGGATGGTGCGGGCGGAGGATGCCTCGAGCCCGACGAGTCCTCCCTTCGCGCGGGCGGTCGTGCCGATCGCCGGTAACACCCGGGAAATCGTCCGCGGCTAGCGTGAACGCATGACGGGGTCCGGACCCGCGGCGATCGCCGCGCGACGTGTGCACCTGAGCGGCGGGTGGCGCCCCGCGACGGTGCGCATCGACGACGGCGTCATCGCCGCGATCGAGCCCTTCGACGAGGGCGCCGAGGTCGTCGTGCCCGATGAGGCCGTGCTGCTGCCCGGACTGGTCGACTCCCACGTGCACCTCGACGAGCCCGGACGCACCGAGTGGGAGGGGTTCGCGACGGGCACGGCCGCCGCCGCGGCCGGGGGCGTCACGACGCTCCTGGACATGCCGCTCAACTCGGTGCCCGTGACCACGACGCCGGCTGCGCTGGCGGCCAAGCGCGCCGCCGCGGCGGGCAAGCTCGCCGTCGACGTCGGGTACTGGGGCGGTGCTGTTCCCGAGAATCTCGGCGCGCTCGGCGAACTCGCGGCGGCGGGCGTCGTGGGGTTCAAGTGCTTCCTCTCGCCGTCCGGCATCGACGAGTTCGGGCATCTGACGCCCGCTCAGCTGTACGACGCGCTCGCCGAGATCGCGGCGCTGGACAGCGTGCTCATCGTGCACGCGGAGGACCCCGCCCACCTGCACGATGCCGGGCCGCTCGGGCGCCGCTACGCCGACTTCCTCGCGTCGCGCCCTCCGGCGAGCGAGGAGGCGGCGATCCGCGCCGTGATCGACGCCGCCCGCGCGACGGGCGGGCGCGCGCACATCGTGCACGTGTCCGACGGCGCCGCGCTCGGCGCCGTGCGGGCAGCCAGGGCGGAGGGCGTGCGACTCACGGTCGAGACGTGCCCGCACTACCTGACGCTGCGGGCCGAGGACGTCCCCGACGGCGCCGCCGCCTTCAAGTGCTGTCCGCCGATCCGAGACGCGGCGAATCAGGACCTCCTGTGGGCCGGCGTGCTCGACGGCACGATCGACGCCATCGTGAGCGACCACTCGCCGTCCACGCGCGAGCTCAAAGAGCAGGGGAACGGCGACTTCGGCCTGGCGTGGGGCGGGATCTCCGGGCTTCAGACCGGGCTCCCGGCGGTGTGGACCGAAGCGCGGCGGCGAGGCATCCCCCTCGAGCGCATCCTGCCGCTCCTGACGGAGGGTCCCGCGCGCATCGGAGGACTCGGCGGACGAGGGCGCATCGCGGTGGGCGAGCCTGCGCACCTGGCCGTTTTCCTCCCGGACGAATCCTTCCGCGTCCGGGCGGCCGAACTCGAGTACCGCAACAAGCTCTCGCCGTGGGACGGTGCGGCCCTGAAGGGGCTCGTCGAGGCGACCTACGTGCACGGCAGGCTCGCCTACCGTCGCGGGGTCGGTGTCACCTCTCGCCACGGACGTGAGATCGTGGCAACCTCGGCCCGTGTTGCCGCGGAAGGAGCGCCGTGACCTTCGAGATCCTCCAGCCCGGACGGGGCGACCAGCCGGGCGACCACTACCTGCCGACCACGCCCGACACCGTTCTGTGGGGTCGCCTGCCATGCGCGGTGGATGCCCCGGTCCTTCGCATCGCGGCGGGTGAGACCGTCACGATCGACACCGTGAGCCACGAGGGGATCCTCGAGGACCAGGGGAAGGATCCGCTGGCGTACTTCGGGAGCCACGGTGTGGACGAGGCATCCGTTCTCCAAGACGCCGTCATGATCGCCGCCTCGCTCTCCCGCGACCCTGCCGCCGACGGGCCGCACATCGTGACCGGGCCGATCTTCGTCGAGGGCGCCGAGCCAGGCGACCTCCTCAAGATCACGGTCGAGCGACTCGTGCCGCGCGTGCCGTACGGGGTCATCTCCAACCGTCACGGCAAGGGCGCCCTCGTCGGGGTCCTGCCCCGCAGGGAGGGGTCGGTGAGCGTGTTCACCCCCGTGGAGGCGCGCGGCACCGGCCTGGTCGGGGTGCTCCCCGTGCGGCGCGGCGGTGAGCGCGTGGTGGAGTTCCCCCTCGCCCCCTTCCTCGGCACGATGGGGGTCGCGGTCGCCTCGCCCGAACGGCCGCACTCGGTGCCGCCGGGGCTCCACGGCGGCAACATCGACATCAAGCTCCTCGTCGAGGGGTCGGTGCTGTTCCTCCCCGTGCAGGTGCCCGGCGCCCTCGCGTACGTCGGCGATCCGCACTTCGCACAGGGCGACGGCGAGGTCGCCCTCACGGCGCTCGAGGCGTCCCTCCGCGCGACCCTGCGGTTCGACGTCGTGCCGCGCCCCGAGGCGATCGCCCAGTTCGGTGAGGTCGTCGGTCCTCTCGTCCGCACCGACGAGTACCTCGTGCCCACCGGCCTGGACCCCGATCTCGGCGAGGCGATGCGCAAGTGCGTCCGGGCCGCCATCGATCTCATCTCGGCGCGGTGGGGCATGGACGAGCACCTCGCCTACGCGTACCTCAGCGCCGCGACCGACTTCGACATCTCGCAGGTGGTCGACGTCGTGTGCGGCATCCACGCGCGCATCCGCGAAGCGGACTTCGCCGGAGTGGACCGTGACTGAGCCCTCCGAGATCCCCGCCGACCTCTTCACGGCCTTCGAGGAGTACGAGCGCGCCATCCTCTCCAACGACCTCGACGCGCTCGACGCGGCCTTCGCGCCGGGGCCGGAGACGCTGCGGGGGGACGGCTCGGGCCTGCTCGTGGGGCACGACGCGATCAGCGCCTTCCGCGGCGTGCGAGGCGGGGTGCCTCCGCGCACGATCGAGCGGATCGAGTACCGGCCGCTCGGAGAGGATGCCGCGCTCGTCGTCTCCGTCTCGCGCTACATCGGCGGCGGCACGGGCCTTCAGACTCAGGTGTGGCAGCGTCTCGACGGTCGCTGGCTCATCTCCGCGGCCCACGTGACCCCCCGCGCCCAGGCCCTCGACCGCTCGGTGTGGCGGACCGTCGGCGACCCGCTGTACCAGGGCGCATGGGAGGGGCCGCTGGCCGGTCTGTCCGTCGCTGTGAAGGACCTCTTCGCGATCAAGGGCTACCGCATCGGCGCGGGCAACCCGGTGCTCCTCGCCGAGGCGCGAGCCGAGACCACGACCGCCCCGGCGGTCGGCGATCTGCTGCGCGGCGGCGCGTCGCTGCGCGGCATCGCGCGCACCGACGAGTTCGCGTACAGCATCGCCGGCGACAACGCGCACTACGGCACCCCGCCCAACGGCGCCCTGCCGGGCGCGCTCCCCGGCGGCTCGTCGAACGGACCGGCGTCCGCGGTGGCGACCGGCCAGGCAGAGGTGGGCCTCGCCACCGACACCGCCGGGTCCATCCGCGTGCCTGCCTCGTATCAGGGACTGTGGGGCCTGCGCACCACCCACGGACTCGTCCCCCGGCAGGGCCTGCTTCCCCTGGCGCAGTCGTTCGACACGGTCGGGTGGCTCACGCGCGACGGCGCGACGCTGCAGCGGGTCGCCGAGTGGTGCCTGAGCTATGACGGCTCGGAGTCGACCGAGAGCGTCTACGGAGCGTCCGACGCCGACCTGCCATGGCGCCTTCTCGTGCCCGAGGAGGTCCTCGCCGCGGCCGAGCCCGACACCCGGCGCGCGTTCGATCGGCTTCTCGCCCGGCTCGCGGCGTCGGACGACCCGCCGGTGCTCGCGCGCGTCTCGATCGGCGATCTCGACGACTACTACGAGCCGTTCCGCGCGGTGCAGGGGGCCGAGGCGTGGCGCAACAACGGCGAGTGGGTGACGGCGCACCCGAGCGCCCTCGGCCCGGCCGTCGCGGCGCGCTTCGAGGCGGCGTCCGCGGTCACCGCCGAGGCCGAGGCATCCGCCCGCCGCGCGCTGGAGCCGCTGCACGAGCAGCTGCACGCATTCGTCGCGCACGGCGTGCTCGTCATGCCCACCGTGCCCGGGCCGGCGCCGCTGCGCACGCACGACGGCGCTCGCGTGGACGCCGTGCGGCAGGCGACCCTCCGCATGACGACGCCTGCGGCGGTGGGCGGCCTGCCCGCGCTGTCGGTCCCCTTGCTGAGCGTGTCCTCCCGCCTCGGTCCCGCGCCGGTGGGCGTGTGCCTCGTGTCGCGCGCCGGCACCGACATCGCCCTCGTCCGTCTCGCGCGGCGCCTCGCGCGCATCGTCGCCGACCCCACCCTTCCGGAGCTCTCATGACCGACAGCATCCCCGACCCGATCTCGCCCCCCGCGCGCCTGCTCATGGGCCCGGGCCCGATCTCGGCCTACCCGAGCGTCCTCACCGCGATGTCGGCGCCGCTCGTCGGACAGTACGACCCCTTCATGACCGCGACCATGGCCGAGACGCAGGAGCTGTACCGCGGCGTCTTCGCGACGCGCAATGACGCGACGCTCCTCGTCGACGGCACGTCGCGCGCGGGGATAGAGGCGGCTCTCGTCTCGCTCATCCGTCCCGGCGACCGTGTGCTCGTGCCCGTCTTCGGACGGTTCGGGCATCTCCTGGCCGAGATCGCGGAGCGGGCGATGGCGGAGGTGCACACGATCGAGACGGAGTGGGGGCAGGTCTTCCCGCCGTCCGCGGTCGAGGAGGCGATCATCCGCGTCCGGCCGGCGCTGGTCGCTCTCGTCCAGGGCGACACGTCGACGACGATGAATCAGCCGCTCGACGAGATCGGGGCGATCTGCGCTCGTCACGGCGTGCTGTTCTACACCGACGCGACGGCCTCGCTCGGCGGCAACGACTTCGAGGCGGACGAGTGGGGACTGGATGCCGCGACCGCCGGGCTGCAGAAGTGCCTCGGCGGCCCGTCGGGCTCGGCGCCGATCACGCTGTCGGAGCGCGCCGTGGAGGTCGTGCGGTCGCGCCGGAGGATCGAGGCCGGGATCCGGGAGCCGGGCGACCCCTCGGCGCCGGACTTCGTGCGCTCGAACTACTTCGACCTCGGCATGATCCTCGACTACTGGGGTCCGCGCCGCCTGAACCACCACACCGAGGCGACATCGATGCTCTACGGCGCGCGGGAGTGCGCCCGCCTTCTCCTCCTCGAGGGCCGCCGGGCCGTCATCGCGCGGCACCGGCTCGCCGGTCGCGCGATGCTCGCGGGCGTGGAGGCACTCGGCCTCGCGGTCTTCGGCGACGTCGCGCACAAGATGAACAATGTCGTCGCCGTCGAGATCCCGACGGGGGTGCCGGGGGATGCGGCGCGCACGGCGCTCCTCGACGACTTCGGCATCGAGATCGGCACGTCCTTCGGCCCCCTCCACGGTCGCGTATGGCGCATCGGCACGATGGGCTACAACGCGCGCAAGGACGCCGTGCTCATCACCCTGGCCGCCCTCGAGACGGTGCTCGCGCGGTTCGGCGTCGCGGTGCCGGCCGGCGGCGGGGTCGAGGCCGCCGCCGACGTGTACGCGGGGGCCGAGTGAGGGCACGCCTGGACCTCGAGCCCGACGCCGTCGCGTCGGCCGCCCGCCGCGTGATGTCGCGGTGCGACGAGCTCGCGCGGGTCTCGGCGGTGAGCGGGGCCATCGAGCGCGTCTACCTCTCTCCCGAGCACGCGCGCGTCAATCGCCTCGCGGCGGAGTGGATGCGCGAGCTCGGCATGACGACGCGGCAGGACGCCGCGGGCAACCAGCTCGGCCGGCTCGATGTCGCAGGGGCGCCCGACGCCCGCGCCCTCGTCATCGGATCGCACCTGGACACCGTCCCCGACGCGGGCCGGTACGACGGCGTCGCCGGCGTCCTCATCGCGCTCGAGGTCGTGCGGCTGCTGCGCCGGCCGACCGAGGACGGCGGCTGGTGCTCGCCGTTCCCGTTCGCACTCGAGGTCATCGCATTCTCGGACGAAGAGGGCACCCGGTTCGGCAAGGCGCTGCTCGGTTCGTCCGCGGTCGGCGGTCAGTGGGACGACGACTGGTGGGCGCTGGAGGATGCCGACGGCATGACCCTCCGCGAGGCGTTCCGCGACTTCGGGCTCGATCCCGGACGGATCGGCGAGGCCGCCCGTCGACCCGCCGATCTCGTCGGTTACCTCGAGGCCCACATCGAGCAGGGGCCGGAGCTCGATCGCCGCGGCGAGCCGCTCGCCGTCGTCTCGTCGATCGCGAGCGCGCGGCGCTTCCAGCTTCTCGTCGAGGGCGAGGCACGGCACGCGGGCGGCACACCCTATGACATGCGGCGCGACGCCCTCCTGGGCGCGAGCGAGGCCGCACTGGCGATCGAGCGCATCTGCCGCGCCGAGCATCACATCGTCGGCACCGTCGGCCAGCTCGAGGCGTTCCCGGGCGCGGTGAACATCATCCCCGGCGAGGCCCGGCTGAGCCTGGACCTCCGGGGCGAGTTCGACGGCGAGCGCGACCGCGTGTGGAACGCGATCTCGCGCGAGCTCGACGCGGTCATGGGCCGGCGCCGGCTCGCGTGGGGTGCCCGCGAGGTGCACAGCGCTCCCGCCGTGTTCTGTGCGCCGCTTCTCCAGGACGTCATCCGGGAGGGCATCGTCGCGACGGTCGACGCCGGCCCGCCCGCGACGATCTTCAGCCGCGCCGGCCACGACGCGATGGCGATCGGCGCCGTGACGGACGTCGGGATGCTGTTCCTCCGCAACCCCGACGGCATCAGCCACCATCCCGACGAGGCCGTCTCGAGCGAGGACGTGCGCCTCGGCATCCGTGCCCTCGCCGAATCCGTCGCCCACCTCGCCGCCGAGCCCGTCTGACCCGTTCCGTCGCCCTGATCAGCGCGTCGCCCCGGCCATCCCCATGCGGGTGAGCACGATGCTCTCGGCCACCTGCACGATGTTGTAGAGCACGAGCGTGATGAGGGTGATGATCGCGATCGCGCCCCACAGCTGCGCAAACTGCGCCTGCGCGTTGAACTTCAGGATCGCGCCGCCGATGCCGAGGCCCGTCGACAGCCACTCCGCCAGCAGGGCGCCGGTGACGGCACCGGGAACGGAGACCCGGGCCGCGGCGAACACCGACGGCAGAGCGCCCGGCAGGTTCACCTTGCGCAGCGCCATGACGCGGCTGCCGCCGAAGACGTGGACGACGTCGAGACTCTGCCTGCTGGCACGACCGAGTCCGAACAGGACGTTCGCGAGGGCGGGGAAGAGCACCACGATCGTGCCGATGACGGCGACGGACGCCGTCGTCCCACGCCCCGTGATCAGGATGATGACGGGGGCGATCGCAACGAGCGGGATCGTGCGGAGGAGGAGCACGAGCGGCATGACTCCCGCCTCGACCGACCGCGAAAGGCTGAACGCGATCGCCAGCACGATCGCGACGGCCATGCCGACGACGAACCCGATGGCGGAGTCGGCGAGGGTCTGCCACACGAGCGGGAAGAGCGCGTCACGGTGCTCGGCGGCGTCCTCGTCGACGAAGAGGTAGTTCGAGACGTCGAGCGGACCCTTCGCGACGTACGGCGAGATGCCGGTGAGACTCACGACCGCCTGCCACAGCACGAGCAGGACGACGAGGGTGATCAGGGCGTTGCCGAGGGCCTTGAGCACGGCCCGGCGGAGCGCGCGGGTGCGGTCGGCGCGCAGGCGCGCCTGCGCGGCGGCATCCGCGGCGCCCCCGTCGGCGATCGCGACGGAAGGGGTGTCGACCTGCTCGGTGCTCCGTGTCATGACTGCCTCCCGGCGACCCAGGGTGTGACGATCCTCACCAGCAGCCCCATGAGCCCGTATCCGACGAGCGCGAAGACCCCGCACAGGAGGAACACCGACCAGACGCCGGCCGAGTCGAGCTGACCCTGCAGGCGGATGAGGGTGGGGCCGACTCCCGCGGTGATCGACCCGAGGTACTCGCCCAGTACCGCGCCCAGGAAGGCGGTCGGCACCGCGATCTGCAGCGCGTTGAGGATCGAGGGGAGCGCCGCGATGAGCCGCACCTTCGTGAGCTGCATCCAGGCGCTCCCCCCGAAGACGCGCACGACGTCGAGCGAGGCCTTGTCGGCGGACCTGAAGCCGAGGATCGAGCCGACGACGGTCGTGAAGACGCACACGATCGCGGCGAGGAAGATCGCGGTCGCGGACGGGTCGCCGGGGTTCTTGGCGCCCCCCACGACGACGACCGAGATGCCGCCGATCGCCACGATCGGAAGGCAGTACGTCACGACGGCGATCTGCGTCACGAGCGTCTCGAGCCGCGGCAGGAGCAAGACGAGGGTCGCGAGCACGAGGGCGATGCCGTTGCCCCACAGATACCCGATCGCCGCTGCGGTGATCGTGGGCTCGAAGACGTTCCACGCGCCCAGGATGTTGCCCTGCACGAAGAGCCAGTCGAACACCGCGAACGGCGAGGGGACCGGCGTGAACGACGTGCCCTCCTGCTGCCGGAACGCCAGCAGCGAGAAGAGCCACCACAGCAGAATCAGCCCGGCACCGCCGAGGAGGGCCGCGGCCCAGCCCGGCAGACGTACGCGGGTCACGGTCAGGCCTCCGCCTCGGCGCGCCCGTCGCTGCCGAAGAGCAGCTCGGAGGCACGGTCGACGAGGGCGTGGAACTTCGGAGTGCGCATCATCTCGGGCGTGCGCGGGCGGGGGAGGTCGACTTCGATGATCTCCTTGATCCGCCCGGGCCGCGGCGACATCACGGCGACGCGATCGGCGAGGAAGATCGCCTCGCTGATGCCGTGCGTCACGAGGAGGGTCGTCGCCGGCTTCTCGGTCCAGATCCGCAGGAGCTCGAGGTTGAGGTTCTGGCGGGTCATGTCGTCGAGCGCGCCGAACGGCTCGTCGAGCAGGAGCACCGAGGGCTTGAGGACGAGCGCGCGGGCGATCGAGGCGCGCTGGCGCATGCCGCCCGACAGCTGGGCGGGCTTGGCCGTCGCGAAGTCCGTGAGCCCCACGAGGTCGAGAAGCTCGTCGACGTACGCGCGGTCGACAGCGCGACCGGCGACCTCGAACGGCAGCTCGATGTTCTTGCGGATGCTGCGCCATGGAAGGAGCGCGTGATCCTGGAAGGCGATGCCCAGCTCGCTTCCGGCGCGCATCTGATCGGGCGTCTCGCCGTCGACGAGCACGGATCCGGTCGAGGGATGCTCGAGCGCGGCGAGGATGCGCAGGATCGTCGACTTGCCGCAGCCCGAGGGCCCGAGGAGCGCCAGGAACGACCCCTTGTCGGTGTGCAGGTCGGTGTCCTGCAGCGCGAGCAGCGACTTCCCTCCGCGCAGCGCGAAGGACTTCGAGACTCCGGCGATCTGGATGCCGGTGCCCACGCGGGCACCGGCATCCAGGTTCTCTGAGATGGTCATGATCCCTAGGGGAGGTAGTCCTTGAGCTCCGGCTGCTCCTCGTAGATCTCGTCGATGATCGACGTGTCGAAGAGCTGGTCGGCCTCGAGCTCCCACCCGGAGGCCTCGAGCGACGCGAGGGTCTGCTCCTGGAGGTCGTCCGAGATCGTGAAGAGGCCGTTCGCCTCGGTCTCGTCGGTGGAGATGAGAAGCTTCTCCGCCTCGAGCGCCATCGCCGTCTTCTCGGGATCGAGGTCGCCGAAGGTCAGGTCGCCCGCGGCCGCCGACTCGTTGTAGTACTTCACGACGAGGTCGACGGTGGCATCGGTCGGCTCCGTGAAGACGTCGGTCCAGCCCTTGATCTCGGCGATCAGGAAGGCCTTGAGGAGGTCCTTGTTCTCGGCGAGGTACTGGTCCGTCACCGAGAACGTCTCGGCGACGTAGGGCAGGCCGTTCTCGGCGTAGGCGAGGTTGGTCACGGGGTAGCCGGCGAGCTCGACCGTGATCGCCTCGTTGGTGAGGTAGGCCATGAAGCCGTCGACCTCGCCGTTGATGAGCGGGGTCGGGTCGAAGTCGACGGGCACGATGGTGAGCTCGCTCTCGTCGATGCCGTTCGCGGCCAGGAGCGCCTTGAACACCGAGGCGTTGGAGTCCTGAACGCCGATCTTCTTGCCGATCAGATCCTCGGGCGTCTCGATGTCACCGCCGTCCTGCAGCGAGAGGATCGTGAAGGGGTTCTTCTGGAACGTCGCGCCGATGATCTTCAGCGGCGCGTCCTGCTCGGCGATCGCCGCGCCGATCGAGGCGGCGTCGCTGAGGGCGACCTGCACCGAGCCGGAGAGGAGCTTCGCGACCCCCGTGTCGGGGCCGGCGACGCCGGTCACCTCCGAGAAGCCCGCCTCGTCGTAGTAGCCGTTCTCGTACGCGTAGAACTCGCCCGCGAACTCCTCGTTCTTGATCCAGGAGTACTGCACGCTGATGTCGCCGTACGACGCGGCCTCGCCGCTGGCACCCGATGCGGGCGCTCCGCTGGACGAGGCGCACGCGCCGAGGACGAGGCTGGATGCGGCGAGTGCGGCCGCGAGGGCGACGATGCGGACGCGGATGCCGCGGCGCGCTGTGGTGGGTGATGCCATCGGGTACCCCTTCAGGGTGGAAGCTGGACTTCCCGACGCTATTGCCCGCACGTTTCCGCTCTGCCGTCGGAGTGTTTCGGCGGTGTGACACTCTGACCGCCGTGGTGGCCGGGCTCCCGCGGGCGCCGCTCAGCGGGAGTCGTCGCGCATCGACCGTGCCGCCCGCCAGACCCGGTCGCGTGAGAACGGCTGCGCGTACAGCCGGGTGCCGAGTGCGCGCGAGATGGCGTTGCCGATCGCGGGAGCGACCGGGTTGTACGGCGATTCGCTCATGGACTTGGCGCCGAACGGACCCAGGTCGTCCGACGTCGAGGCGAAGTAGACCTCCGTCTCGGGGATGTCGGCCATCTGCGGCACGCGGTACGTCCGGAAGACCGGGTTCTTCACCTCGCCGCGCTCGACGTAGACCTCCTCGTAGAGCGCACTGCCGATCCCCTGAGCCGCGCCGCCCTCCACCTGTCCGCGGCACTGGGCCGGGTTCATGACGAAGCCGGCGTCCGCGGCCTGAATCGACTGCAGGACCCGGACCGTGCCGGTCTCGGGGTCGACGGCGACACGCGCCGCATGCACGTTGAACACGAGCGAGCGGAGATCGCCGAATTCGCGGCCCTCCGCGACGAGTCCCTCCGCCGATCGCTCGGCCTCGGGCGCCTCCGCCACGATGCGTGCGAAGCCCACCGTGCCCCCGGGGGTGCGCACGCCGTCGCTCGCGAGGACGCAATCGGCGGGGTCGGCGTCCGCGAGCTCCGCGGCGATCCGCAGCATCCGCGATCGCAGCGTCGTGCAGGCGGCGTGGAGGGCCTTGCCCGCGACGGTGATGCCCGCCGACGCGAAGGCGCCGGTGTCGTGGCGGACGGCGTCGGTGTCGGCGTGGCGCAGCTCCAGGCGGTCGAAGGATGCCTCCAGCACCGTCGCCGCGATCTGCCGGTGCACGGTCGTGGTGCCGTTGCCGAACTCCGCCGTGCCGGCTGCCAGCACGTAGGTGCCGTCGGGGCGGAGGGTCGCCGTCGTGTGCGAGATGTGCCCTCCGGGGGCCATCGTCGACAGCATCCCGAGCGCCATGCCCTCTCCGACGAGCCATCCGGGCGGCGCCTCGACGCCGTTGCCGCGGGCGAGGGCGTCCTGCGCGAGATCCAGGCACTGGTCGAGGCCGTAGCTGCCCCACACGAGACCCTGCTCGTAGTCGTCCTCGGTCTCGTGCAGGCGGTCGCCCTTCTTTACGGCATTGCGCCGGCGCAGCGCGAACGGGTCCATGCCCAGACGCACGGCCAGCATGTCCATCGCCGACTCGATCCCGAGGATCACCTGCCCGAGCCCGTAGCCGCGGAACGCGCCCGACGGCACGTTGTTCGTGTAGACGACCTCCGCGTCGACCCGCTTGATCGGGCACTTGTAGACCGCGATCGACTCGGCGCACGCGTGGAACAGCACGCCGATCGCATGGTTGCCGTACGCGCCCGTGTCGCTCAGGACGTCGACCTTCATCGCCGTGAGCGCCCCGTCGGCGGTCGCTCCGAGTGACACGGCGACGCGCATGGGATGCCGCAGCGACGCGCGACGGAACTCCTCGGTCCGCGAGAACTCGTACGCGACGGGCCGCCCCGTGCGCAGCACGGCGAGGGCGACGAGGTCTTCCGTGAAGATCTCCTGCTTGCCGCCGAAGCCGCCGCCGAGCCGCGCGGCGAGAACCCGGACGCGGTCCTGCGGCAGATCGAACACGCGTGCGAGCTCGTCGCGCGTCAGGAAGGGCACCTGCGTGCTGGAGCGGATGACGAGGCGTCCGTCGTCGTCGAGCCAGCCGATCGAGCCGTGCGTCTCGAGCTGCGCGTGCGACACCCGCTGGGTCTGCCACGCCCCGCTCACCGTGACCTCGCTCGCGGCGAGCGCGGCATCGACGTCGCCGCCGAACCCGTCGTGGAGGCCCGCGATGACGTTGCGCGAGGCCTCGGCCACGCGGTCCTCCGGCGTGCGATCGGGGTGGACGAGGGGAGCGCCGGGCTGCCGCGCCTCCTCGGGGTCGAAGACGGCGGGAAGGACCTCGTAATCGACGCGGATCCTCCGCAGGCCCTCCTCCGCCGCGGCAGTGGTCTCCGCGACGACCGCGGCGACGCGCTGTCCGATGTGGCGCACGACGTCGTCGAGGAGCCGCAGGTCGTCGGGGTCGTCTTCGCGGTGCTCATGGCGCGCGCTGGAGTACCGCCCGGGCGGCGCGTCCTCGTGCGTGAAGACCGCGACGACGCCGGGCACCGCCCGCGCCGCCGAGGCGTCGATGCGGGTGATGCGCGCGTGCGCGTGGGGCGACCCGAGGGCGCGAAGGACGAGGGCGCCGGGCACGACGGTGTCGAACGTGAAGGGCTCGAGGCCCTGCACGACGCGTCGGGCGGCCTCCGGTCGCGCGGACTGCCCGACGCGCCCCTCGGTCGTGGCAGGCGCGCCCGTTGCGCGGACCGGCCCGAGGACCGATCGCGTGATCGCCTCGCGGATCGGGCGGTAGCCGGTGCAGCGGCACAGGTTGCCCTTCATGCGCCGCTCGAGGTCGGGCAGGTCGTCGGCGCACAGGGTCGATGCGGTGACGGCGATGCCCGGCGTGCAGAACCCGCACTGGAAGCCGAAGCTCTCGACCAGCGCCTCCTGGACGGCGTGCAGGTCGTCGCCCGGTGCGAGCGCGGCCGCCGTCGTGACGCTCGCTCCCTCGACCCGCTGCGCGGGGATGATGCAGGAGTGCACGGGCGTGCCGTCGAGGAGCACGGCGCACGCGCCGCAGTCTCCCGCGTCGCACCCCTTCTTCACCTCGGAATGGCCCTGCTCGCGAAGGAGCGTCCGGAGGCACTGACCGGCGCGGGGTTCGACGTCGGCGGCCCGGCCGTTGATCTCGAGCCTCATGCGGCCAGCTCCCGGCGGATGCGCTCGGCCAGCACGCCAGCGACCCCTCGGCGCCAGTCCGCCGGCCCGAGCGGGTCGGTGTAGTAGCCCGGTGCCGCGGCGACGTCGGCCGCAAGGAGCTCCGCCTCGGGCAGCCGGGCGTATCGCAGCACGACGGGGGAGGCGGTGGCGGCCGTCACGGCGAACACGGCGGCCCCGTCCTCGTCGACGCGGCCGGTGACGACCGCGCCCGAGCGGCCGAGCTCGGCGAGCGCGATCTTGCGGAGCAGGATGCGGCTTCTCAGCGCCGCCGCCGGCAGCTCGACGGCGCGCAGCACCTCACCGCGAGCAAGCGCGTTCTCGGCGTCACCGGTCACCAGGTCTGCCACGGGCACGCGGCGCTCGCCGCCTCCGGGCGTCCACACGACCGCGACCCCGTCGAGTCCCGCCGTCAGCGACGTCATGGCACCCGCGGCGAACGACTGGCAGATGTTCCCCCCCACCGTGGCGGTGTTCCAGATCTTGAACGAGGCGAGGAGGGCGTTCGCGGCGTCGGGCACGACCGCCAGAGCGGTCCACTCGGCCGGGCGTGCCGGGGCATCCGTCGTCCGTCCCCGTGCCCACGCGACGAGGTGCGCGATCGTGCACGTCGCGCCGATGCGCAGTCCCTCCTCCGTCGTCTCCAGCGCGGGCCAGTCGAGAGTCGTGAGATCGACGAATCCCGTCGTGCCGGGCTGGGGCTCGCTCATGAGCCACGTGCCGCCCGCGAGGAACACCTCGCCGGGAGCCAGCGCGAGGTCTTCGCGCGTGCGCGCACGGCGGAACGTGGTGACGCTGTCGATGTCCACGGTTGCCCCGCTAGCCCCGCGCCGCGAGCTCTCGGGCCGCCGCCGCGACCTCTTCCGCGATGGTCCGCTCCTCCGCCGTGACGAGCTCGCCGTCGACCACGACGGCTCGCCCTCCGACGAACAGCCGGTGCACGGGCGGCATCGCGCCGAGGCCGAGCGCCGCGACGGGATCCAGGATGCCGGCATGCTCGACGCCGTCGACGCGCCAGACCGCGATGTCGGCGAGCTTCCCGGGCTCGAGCGACCCGATCTCCTCGTGGCGGCCGAGCACGCGCGCGCCGCCGGCGGTGGCGATCCGCAGGGCGTCGCGCACGCTGAACGAGTCGGCGCCCGTGCGCAGCCGATTCATGAGCACCGCCTCGCGGATCTCCACGCCCAGCTGCCCGGATTCGTTCGAGGCGGCACCGTCGACGCCGAGCCCGACCGGAACCCCGGCACGCAGGAGTTCGCGGACGGGGGCGATGCCCGCCGCGAGCCGGCCGTTCGACGAGGGACAGTGCGCCACTCCCGTGCCGGTCGCGGCGTAGCGCGCGATCGCGGGACTGTCGAGGTGCACGCCGTGCGCCATCCACACGTCGTCGCCGAGCCAGCCGAGGTCATCGAGGTACTGCGTGGGCGTCTTCCCGAAGTGCTCGGCGCAGTACGCGTCCTCCTCGACGGTTTCGGACGCGTGCGTGTGCAGTCGCACGCCCAGGCTCCGTGCGAGGGCTGCGGCCTCGCGCAGCAGGTCGGCCGTCACCGAGAAGGGCGAGCACGGCGCGATCGCGACGTGCACGAGCGACCCGAACGCCGGATCGTGCCACCGCTCGACCGCCTCCTGCGACGCCGCGAGCGCGGCATCCGTCGTCTCGACGGCGAAGTCCGGCGGCAGGCCGCCCTGCGAGGCGCCGAGGTCCATCGACCCGCGGGTCGCGTGCAGGCGCACCCCCACGCGCGCGGCGGACTCGACGATCGCGCCGACGATGTCGCCGGAGCCGCGCGGGAAGATGTAATGGTGGTCGCCGACCGTCGTGCAGCCCGAGCGCGCGAGCACGGCCATCGCGCCGGCGGCACCGGCCCGCGTGAGGTCGGCGTCGATCCGGGCCCACAGCGGGTACAGCGCGGTCAGCCAGTCGAAGAGGATCGCGTCCTGCGCGTAGCCACGCGTGAGCCACTGGTACAGGTGGTGGTGGGTGTTGACCAGCCCCGGTGTGACGAGGCATCCGCGCGCGTCGACGACCTCGGCGTCTTCGCGAACGGCGACGGGCGCCGGACCCGCGCCGACCGCGGCGATCAGGCCCTCGTCGATGACGACATGGCCCTCGCGGTGCTCGGTCCCGGCGGCGTCGACCGTCGCGACGTAGCCGCCCTCGACGATGGTGCGGCTCATCGGCGGACCTCGGCTGGCTCTTCGCGGGTGACGGATGCCTCGTCCCGCCGGTGCAGGGCGCCGGCGCGTTCGCGCAGCGGTGCCCCGGAGCCGCCGTGGCGGGACGCGACGATCTCGGCGAGCACCGACAGGGCGGACTCCTCGGGGGTCGAGCCGCCGAGATCGAGCCCGAGCGGAGAGTGCAGCCGAGCGAGGGTGACCTCGTCGAGGCCGCGCTCGCGAAGCAGGCGCAGCCGATGCGCGACGGTCGACCGGGCGCCCATCGCGCCGACGAAGCCGACCGGGAGGGTCAGGGCGGTCGCGATCGCGGGAACGTCGACGCGCTCGTCGTGGGTCAGGACGCACACGGCCGTGCGGGGGTCGAGGCCCGCCGGATCGAGCGCGGCCAGCCACTCGTGGGGAACGGCGGCGACGACCTCGTCGGCGGTGGGGAAGCGCTCGGGGGTCACCAGGAGCGGCCACACGTCGCACACCGACACCCGCCAGCCCGCGGCCGAGCCGATGCGGGCGAGGGCCGCGGCGTGCTCGCCGGCGCCGACGAGAAGGAGGCGGGGGCGCGGGGCGGCGGAGAGGACGAGCGTGGGATGCTCGCCGGGCAGGAGCCGGCTCTCGCGGTAGGCGACGCACTGTCCGAGCGGCGTCGCGAGCTCGATCCCGTCCGTGATGCGCTCCACGCCGCCGTCGTCGCGGATCGCGATCGTGACCGGCCGGTCGGCGGCGGCGTCCTCGAGGGCGCCGCGGGCCGCGGCATCCGTCGCCCGGACCCGGTACGCGATCACCTCGACCGATCCGCCGCACGCGAGGCCGGCGGCGTGCGCCGTCTCGTCGCTGAAGCCGAAGCTCGCCGTGCGGGCCTCTCCGGTGGCGAGGACGGCGAGGGCGAGCGCGATCGACTCGCCCTCGACGCAGCCGCCGGAGATCGAGCCGATGACCGCGCCGTCTCCGGTGACGGCCATGGAGGCGCCGACGCCGCGCGGCGCGCTGCGCGCGACCCTCGTCACCGTGACGACCGCTACGTCCTCGCCGCGGCGGAGCACGGGGAGGAGGTCCCGAGCTGATTCGAGCATGTCGTCACCCTAATCGCGGAGTGTTACCCGCGCGCTACGCTGTCGTGTCCATGAGCGATTCCCCCGCCGTCGCCGGCCTCGTGCTCGCCGCCGGCGCGGGCACCCGGTTCGGCGGCCCCAAGGCGCTCGCCCGCACCGCGGACGGGACGCCGTGGGTCGCGCTCGCCGTCTCGTCGCTGGCGGATGCCGGCTGCCGGGAGGTCGTCGTCGCGCTGGGCGCCGGCGCGGACGACGCGCGCGCCCTGGTCCCCGCGCGCGCCGACGTGGTCGTCATCGACCACTGGGCCGAGGGTCTGTCGGCGACGCTGCGCGCGGCGCTTCCCGAGGCCGCGCGGCGTGCCGACGCCGTCGTCGTGGTCCCCGTCGACACGCCGGAGATGCCGTCGGAGGTCGTGCGGCGGATCGTCGCCGCGGCCGGCGCGGCCGGCGCGGCCCTTCGCGGGGCACTCGTGCAGGCGGTGTACCACGGCGTGCCGGGGCATCCCGCCCTCCTCGGCTCGGGTCACATCGACGACCTCACGCGCACGCTGTCGGGTGACCGCGGCGCTCGCGCCTACCTCGTCGCGCACGGGGTCACCGACGTGGAGTGCGCCGACATGTGGTCGGGCGCGGACCACGACGTGCCCTGACGGCGCGCCGGGGCGCGTCAGCCGATGACGACGTTCTCGAGCTCCTCGCCGCGGCGCAGATGCTCGATCTGGCGCTTCACCAGGCGCGCGATGCGCGGCCGCATGGCGGTGGATGCTCCGCCGACGTGCGGCGAGACGAGCACGCCGGGAAGACCCCAGAGCGGGTGCCCCTCCGGAAGCGGCTCGGGGTCGGTGACGTCCAGTGCCGCACGGATCCGGCCGCGTCGGACGTGGTCGACGAGGGCGCCGGTGTCGATGAGCGGCCCCCGTCCCACGTTCACGACGAGCGCGCCGTCGGGAAGGGCGGACAGAAATGCGTCGTCGATGATGTGCTCCGTCGCCTCCCCGCCGGGGAGGGACGCGATCACGATCTCGGCCTGCGGGAGGAGCGTCGGCAGCTCGTCGACGCCGTGCACCGGCATCCCGTCCTCGTCCCTCGCTCTGCTCGCGACGGCGAGGAGCTCGACCTCGAACGGCAGCAGGCGGGCGGCGACGGCCTTGCCGATGCCGCCGAAGCCGAGCAGCAGCACGCGCCGGTCGGCGAGGCTCTCGGCGAAGACGGGCTTCCACCGCCCGCGGGCCGTGTCGACCGCGAAGGCGTCGAGCTGACGCTGCGACGCGAGGGTCAGGGCGACGGCGAGCTCGGCTGTCGACGTCTCGTGCACCGTCGTGGCGTTCGCGAAGCGGAGGTGAGGCGGCAGCACATCCGCCACGCCCTCGTAGCCGATCGACTGCCCCTGCACGAGGCCGACCTCGACGCCGTCGAGGCGCTCCAGCACCTTCGCCATCTTCATGTACGGCGGCACGACGAGGTCGAACGCCGGGCGCGGCGCGGGCTCGTCCATCGGCCACACGACGACCTCGACCCCGTCGGGGAGCGGATCGAGATCGCGGGCGAGCTCTTCGGTGGGCACGGAGACGACGAGTGACCGGATGCTGCTGCTCACCCGTCCACGCTACCGGCGCGGTGCGGGGTCGGCGCGGTGCGGGGCCGGGGCAGCGCGGCGGCGCTACTCTCGCGCCAGCGGCCGCCGCAGGGAGCGGCGCGGCGAGGAGGCGAGGATGGTCCGAGATCAACTACTGGGCGGTGCTGCTGGCGACCGCTTCGAGCATGATCGTCGGCACGATCTGGTACAGCCCCAGGGTCTTCGGCACGCGATGGTCCAGGCTCGCGAACGTCGACATGGACCGCCCCGGAGCGACGGCGCTGGTGCCGATCCTCGTGACGGTGCTCGTGAGCTTCGTCACCGCGTGGGTGCTCGCGGGGTCGACCGCGATCGCGTGGCACTTCTACGGCGGCAGCTGGCTGTGGGGCGCGATCGTCACGAGCGTGGCCCTGTGGGCGGGGTTCACGGCGGCGCGCTTCATCACGCACGACGCCTTCGAGGGGCGTCCGTCGTCGCTCACGGTCCTCAACATCGCGCACGAGCTCGTGACCGTGCTCGTGATGGCGATCATCCTGGGGGTCTGGCCGCCCGCCGGCACCGTCTGACCCCGCCGGGCCGTGCGGGACTCGACGCGTCGTCGCCGGGACAGGCGATCTCGCGAAAGCAGGACGTGTGATCGACCACACGTCCTGTGCTCGCGAGATCTCCTGTTTCCGCGCGCTCGACACCCGCGCGGCTGATCCCGCGAGGGGCGGATGCCGCCTCCGGTCGTCGAGCGGACGGATGCCGCGGCCCTGCCGAGGCGGTGAGCCCCGGGGTCAGTGCTCTATGCCGCGGAGCCGACGACGGCCGCGAGGGCCGAGGTGAAGAACGACAGGCCGTCCACGCCCGACCGCATCGCGGCGGGGGTGTCGGGGCCGAAGCCCGGCTCGACGGCGTGCTCGGGGTGGGGCATGAGGCCGACGACGTTGCCGCGCTCATTGGTGAGGCCGGCGATGTCGTCGATCGAGCCGTTGGGGTTGACGCCGACGTAGCGGAAGGCCACCAGGCCCTCGCCCTCGACGCGGGCGCGCGTCTCGGCGTCGGCGATGTAGCCGCCGTCGCCGTTCTTGAGCGGGATGATGATCTCCTGGCCCTCGGTGAAGTCGCTCGTCCAGGCGGTCGAGGTGTTCTCGACGCGCAGGCGCTGGTCGCGGCAGATGAACTGCTGATGGGCGTTGCGGATGAGGCCGCCCGGCAGGAGATGCGCCTCGACCAGCATCTGGAAGCCGTTGCAGATGCCGAGGATGGGCATCCCCTTGGCCGCGGCATCCTTCACCTCCGCCATGATCGGCGCGAGCGCCGCGATCGCTCCGGCGCGCAGGTAGTCGCCGTAGCTGAAGCCTCCGGGGAGCACGAGCGCGTCGACGCCCTGAAGGTCGTGGTCGCCGTGCCAGAGGGCGACCGGATCGCCTCCGGCGATCCGGACAGCGCGCTGCGCGTCGCGGTCATCGAGCGAGCCCGGGAAGGTGATGACTCCGACGCGGGCGGTCACTCGACCACCTCGATCCCGACCACGTCTTCGATGACCGAGTTCGACAGTACGTCGTCCGCGACCCTGCGCACCGTGTCGAGCAGCGCCTCGTCGACCTCGCCCTCGATAGCGAGCTCGAAGCGCTTGCCGATCCGGACACCGCTGAATCCGGAGACGCCGATCCGGTCGAGCGCGCCGGCGACCGCCTTCCCCTGCGGGTCCAGCAGCTCGGCCTTGGGCATGACGTCGACGACGATGGTGGGCATACGAACGCTCCGGATGTCGGGAGGATGGTCCTTCCAGTCTACGGGGCGGCGGAAACCCGGCCCGCGGGCGGGCGTGACCGAACTGTGACCGATTCGTGGGAGCGCTCCCTTGACATCCGTGGGAGCGATCCCATAACGTCGCTCCCGTCCGGTGAGAGCGCTCCCACGACCCCGATCCACGTCCCGTGGCGGCGTCCTCGAACTTGCCCCACACAAAGGAGTGACACGTGAAATCACGCGCACTGCGGCGCATCACCGTTGCGACGGCCGCCGCATCCATCTCCGCCATCGCCCTTGCCGGGTGCGCTGGCGGCGGAAGCACCCCCGCCGAGTCGGCGGACGCCGACTCCATCACGCTGGCGACGTTCAACGACTTCGGCTACACCGACGAGCTGCTCGCGGAGTTCACCGAGGAGACGGGCATCGAGGTCGTCCACAACAAGGCGGCGACGTCGAACGACGCCCGCGCCAACTTCTTCCAGAAGCTCGGCAAGGAGGGCCTCGCCGACGTCGAGGCCGTCGAGATCGACTGGTTCGCCGAGATGATGCAGTACTCCGACCTGCTCGCTCCCGTGTCCGACGACCTCAAGGGCCGCTGGCTGGACTGGAAGGAGGCGTCGGCCACCGACGCCGGTGACAACCTGGTCGCCTACGGCACCGACATCGGTCCGCAGGGCGTCTGCTACCGCAAGGATCTCTTCGCCGCCGCCGGGCTGCCGACCGACCGCGCGGAGGTTGCGGGCCTGTTCGGCACGTGGGACGACTTCTTCGAGGTCGGCGCCCAGTACAAGGAGGCGACCGGCAAGCCCTTCATCGACTCGGCCAACGCCGTTCTCCAGGGCCTGATGAACCAGATGGAGATCACGTACGAGGAGGAGGACGGCACGATCGTCGCCACCGAGAACCCCGATGTGCAGGAGGCGTACGACACCGTCGTCGAGAAGGCCGTTCCGATCGCGGCGTACGCGGGTCAGTGGAGCGAGGACTGGTTCGCATCCCTCGCCAGCGGCGAGTTCGCCGCGATGCTCTGCCCGGGCTGGATGCTCGGGGTCATCTCGGGCAACGCGCCCGACACGACCGACTGGGACATCGCGGACGCCTTCCCGGGCGGCGGCGGCAACTGGGGCGGGTCGTACCTCGTCGTCCCCGCCAACGGCGCCAACGTCGAAGCCGCTCAGAAGCTCGCCGACTGGCTGACCTCCCCCGAGACGCAGATGAAGGCGTTCGCCAACGCCGGCACCTTCCCGAGCCAGCTCGAGGCGCTCGAGAGCGACGAGCTCGCGGCCGCGACCAACGAGTACTTCCAGGATGCGCCGACGGGTGAGATCCTCACCAACCGGGCGGCAGCCATCGAGGTCGCCCCGTACAAGGGCGCGAAGTACTTCCAGTACCACGACGCCCTGCAGAACGCCGTGACGCGCGTCTTCGACGGTCTCGAGGACCAGCAGACGAGCTGGAACACCTGGGTCACCGAGGTCTCGGCCTTCTGATCCTCCCGGGGTGCGGGTCGCCGACGCGGCCCGCACCCCCGCCATCCCTCGACGAAGGACGACTGTGACCGCTACAGATTCGCGCCCCGTGGTGCGCAACCACGCCGACGACGCGCCTCCTCGACCGCCCCGCGTCCTGTCGTTCTCGCAGCGACTGAGCAAGTGGGACCTGAAGGTCTCGCCGTACCTCTACATCTCGCCGTTCTTCATCCTGTTCGCGCTCGTGGGCCTGTTCCCGATCGTCTACACCGCGGTGATCTCGTTCATGGACTGGGACCTCGTCCGCGGTTCGGGAACCTTCGTCGGCTTCGACCAGTACATCTGGATCCTCACGCAGCCCCACTTCTGGACTGCGCTGCGCAACACCTTCAGCATCTTCCTGCTGTCGACGATCCCCCAGCTCGTGGCGGCCCTCTTCATCGCCGCCGTCCTCGACCGCAACCTCCGCGCCAAGACCTTCTGGCGCATGAGCGTGCTGCTGCCGTTCGTCGTCGCCCCGGTCGCCGTCGGCCTCATCTTCACCGCGATCTTCGCCGACAACATCGGACTCGTGAACACGTGGCTCGGCGACCTCGGCCTTCCCGCCATCCCGTGGCACAAGGATCCGTTCTGGAGCCACGTCGCGATCGCCACCATGGTCAACTACCGCTGGACCGGCTACAACGCGCTGATCCTCCTCGCGGCCATGCAGGCCGTCAACCGCGACTACTACGAGGCCGCGACCGTCGACGGGGCGGGTGTGGTGCGCCAGTTCTTCTCGATCACGCTGCCCTCGCTCAAGCCGACGCTCATCTTCGTCATCATCACCTCGACGATCGGCGGTCTGCAGATCTTCGACGAGCCGCGCGTGTTCGACCAGTTCGGCCGCGGTGGAGCCGGCCAGCAGTGGCTCACGATTGCGCTCTACCTGTACGACATCGGGTGGGGCCAGTGGAACTTCGGTCGCGCGGCCGCCATGGCGTGGATCCTCTTCCTCATCATCGTCCTCGTCGGCGTGGTGAATCTGCTCCTGACGCGCACCTTCGTGCGTGACGAGGGGCTGCGCTCGGAGCTCACCAAGCGCCAGCAGAAGGAACTCGCCAAGCAGGCGAAGAAGGAGGTGTCGGCATGAGCCTCAGCATGCCCCCCGCGATCGCGGTCGTGGAGTCGATCCCGAACGAGCCCAAGCGCCGTCGCAACGAGCGTCGCGCCACCCGCATCCGCGGCTCGCGCCCCACCTTCTGGACGTACCTGATCCTCACCGTCGTCTTCCTCGTCGGGCTGTTCCCCCTGTACTGGTCGTTCATCATCGGATCGGGGGATGCCTCGAGCCTCCGCCGCCCGTTCGGCTGGATCCCCGGCGCGAACTTCATCGCGAACGCGCAGGCCGTCGCGGGCAACGAGGCGGTCAATTTCTGGATCGCGCTGTGGAACTCGATCTACAGCTCGACCCTCATCGCCGCGGCCGTGGTCATCACGTCGACCCTCGCGGGCTGGGCCTTCGCGAAGCTGCGCTTCCTCGGCGGACCGGCTCTTCTCATCTTCGTCGTCGCGACGATGGCCGTGCCGGCCCAGCTCGGCGTCGTGCCCCTCTACATCCTCTTCTCGGAGTTCGGCTGGACGGGCCAGATCGGCGCGATCATCATCCCCGCCGTCACGAGCGCGTTCGGCGTGTTCTGGATGACGCAGTACCTGCGCCAGGCCGTGCCGGACGAGCTCATCGAAGCGGCGCGCGTGGACGGGGCATCCATGATCCGCACGTTCTGGACCGTCGGCGTGACCGCCGCCCGTCCGGCCGCGGCGATGCTGTTCCTCTTCACCTTCGTGGGCGCGTGGAACAACTTCTTCTGGCCGTTCATCGTGCTCGACCGGCAGAACCCGACGCTTCCCGTCGCGCTGTCGCTGCTGCAGTCCAACTACTTCGTCGACTACTCGATCGTCCTGGCCGGCGTCGTGCTGGCGACCATCCCCCTGCTCCTGCTCTTCATCTTCGCCGGCAAGCAGCTGGTGAGTGGGATCATGGCCGGAGCCGTGAAGGGCTGATCATGACGTTCCTGAGAGAGGACACCGCGCACATGACCGCGACCGAGGGGCGACGGTTCCCGACCGACTTCCTGTTCGGCGCCGCGACGGCCGCATACCAGATCGAGGGGGCCGCGTTCGAAGATGGGCGCCGGGCTTCGATCTGGGATGCCTTCAGCCGCGTGCCCGGAGCCGTCATCAACGCCGACAACGGCGACGTCGCGTGCGACCACTATCACCGCTACCGCGAGGACGTGTCGCTCATGAAGCGCATGGGCCTGCAGACGTACCGCTTCTCGACGTCGTGGTCGCGTGTCCGCCCCGACGGCGGGCCGCTCAACGCGAAGGGCGTCGACTTCTACAGCCGGCTCGTCGACGAACTCCTCGCCGCCGACATCCTGCCGTGGCTCACGCTCTATCACTGGGATCTCCCGGAGGCTCTTCAGGACAAGGGCGGCTGGGCGAGCCGCGACACCGCCGACCTCTTCACCGAGTACGCGCTCGACATGCACGACGCGCTCGGCGACCGCGTGAAGGTCTGGACGACGCTCAACGAGCCGTGGTGCTCGTCGTTCCTCAGCTACACGGCGGGGCTGCACGCACCCGGCCACTACAGCGTGACCGAGGGGCTCCTGGCCGCACACCACCTGCTCCTCGGTCACGGCCAGACGGTGCGGGCGCTGCGCGAGCGGGACGACTCCCTCGAGCTCGGGATCACCCTGAACCTCACCGTCGCCGACCCGGCCGACCCGGCCAAGCCCGACGACGTCAACGCCGCCCGACTCATCGACGGCCAGTTCAACCGCTGGTTCCTCGACCCGGTGTTCCTCGGGTCCTACCCGGCCGACATCGTCGAGGACATCCGGGAGGTGGATGCCGCGGCCGTCGACGCGCTCGAGCAGGCCGTCCGACCGGGAGACCTCGACACGATCGCGACGCGGATCGACGCGCTGGGCGTGAACTACTACCACGGCGAGCTCGTCGGCGGCACGCCGTCGCCCACCCCGCCGCAGGGCGGCGACGCGCCGACCGAGCGGCTCGGCCATTCTCCCTTCCC
This sequence comes from Microbacterium sp. BK668, assembly GCF_004362195.1. Lineage (NCBI taxonomy): Bacteria > Bacillati > Actinomycetota > Actinomycetes > Micrococcales > Microbacteriaceae > Microbacterium > Microbacterium sp. BK668. The sequence continues at coordinate 504,966 of NZ_SNWG01000001.1, read as the reverse complement.
GGCCTCGGCCGACGTGTACTGGTACGACCGGGGGCTCCCGCGCACCTCGATGCACTGGGAGGTGCAGCCCGAAGGGCTGTCGCGCCTGCTGAAGCGCGTCTCGGACGAGTACGCCGCGCCCGCCGGCACGGTGCTGTACGTGACCGAGAACGGCGCCGCCTACGACGACGAGCCGGTCCCCGGCGCCGACGGCGAGGTGCGCGTGCACGACTCCGAGCGCACCGGGTTCCTGCGCGGACACCTCGGGGCGATCCTCGACGCCATCGAGGACGGCGTGGGTGTGCGGGGCTACTTCTACTGGTCGATGCTCGACAACTTCGAGTGGGCCTGGGGGTACGAGAAGCGCTTCGGGATCGTCCGCGTCGACTACGACACCCAGGAGCGTTCGGTGAAGGACAGCGGACGGGAATACTCTCGGATCATCGCCGCCCGAGCCCTGGGCCCGGAGCTCGGCGCAGACGCCTGAACCCGGAGGGAAGCTGCCTCCATGAGCACCGACACGTCACGCCTCGCGGTGACGATCGAAGAGGTCGCCGCCGCGGCGGGGGTCTCCCGATCGACCGTCTCGCGCGTGGTGAACGGCTCGACGGCCGTGAGCCCGACGGCCCTGGAGGCCGTGCAGCGTGCGATCGCCGACCTGAACTACGTGCCGAACCGCGCGGCGCGGTCGCTCGCGAGCCGCCAGACGCAGGCGATCGGGCTCGTCGTGCCCGAGGACACCACGCGGTTCTTCGGCGACCCGTTCTTCGCGTCGATCGTGTCGGGCATCAACGCCCGGCTCAATCGCTCGGACTATGTGCTGAACCTCTTCATCGCGAGCGACGACCCCGGCGACAAGACCACGAGCTACGTGCGCAGCGGCGCCGTCGACGGTGCGATCATCGTGTCGCACCACACGAGCGACACGTTCATCGATCGCATCGCCGCCGCCGTCCCCGTGGTCTACGGCGGGCGCCCTGTGCGCGAGCGCGAGCGCGACTACTACGTCGACGTCGACAACGTGCGCGGCGGGCGGGATGCCACGGCCTACCTGCTCGCGCGGGGCCGGCGCCGGATCGGCACGATCACCGGTCCGCTCACGATGCCCGCGGGGGTGGACCGCCTCGAGGGCTACCGGCAGGCGCTCGCCGCCGCGGGCTTGGACGAGGAGGTCGTCGAGGACGGCGGCTTCACCGCCGACGGAGGCGCCGACGCGATGCGCCGCATCCTCGACAGGGGCGCCGCTCCGGACGCGCTGTTCGTCGCGAGCGACCTCATGGCTCGCGGCGCACTGTCCGTCATCGCGGCAGCCGGCATGCGCGTGCCCGACGACATCGCGATCATCGGCTTCGACGACTCGCCCGTCGCCACGTCGGTGACACCGCAGCTCACGACGATGCGTCAGCCTTCGTTCGATCAGGGCGAGCGGATGGCGAGCGTGCTGCTCGACATCCTCGCCGGGAAGTCCCCGCGCCACGTGACGATCCTCGACACCGAGCTGATCGTCCGCGACTCGGTCTGACCGCAGTCTCGGCTTCCGCCGCCGGGACGGGGTCAGCGGGGCCCGTCCAGCGGGTCGCCGCCGATGGGGCCGACCGCGGGGATCGGGCCGCCGTCGTCGGCACCGGTCTTGCGCCAGCGGGCGATGGCGTTGCCGAGGTGGTAGATGAGCAGGGCCGCGGCGGCGCCGAGGACGATCGCGCCGAGCTGGAAGTCGCCCCACTGCATCGTGAACCCGGCGATCGCGATGACGAGGGCGACAGCCGCCGTGTACTGATTGACGGGCCGCGAGAAGTCGACGCGGTTGTCGACCCAGATCTTGATGCCGATGATCCCGATGAGGCCGTAGAGCGCGGTCGTCACACCGCCGAGGACCCCCGGCGGCACGGAGTTGAAGACCGCGCCGATCTTCGGCGAGAGGCTCAGGAGGATCGCCGCGGCGCCCGCGACCCAGTAGGCCGCGGTCGAATAGACGCGCGTGGCCGCCATGACGCCGATGTTCTCCCCGTACGTCGTCGTGCCCGAACCCCCGAAGAGACCAGCCAGGGTCGTGGCCGCGCCGTCGGCGATGAGCGCGCGTCCGGTGTACCTGTTGACCGAGGCATCCGTCATCGTCGCGACTCCGCGCACGTGGCCGACGTTCTCGGCGACGAGCACGAGCACGACCGGGAGGAACATCGCGATGACCGACCATGTGCCGGCCGAGGCGAAGTCGGCGATGTGGAACTCGGGGAGGCCGACCCACGCCGCCTCTTCCACGGCCGTGTAGTCGATCTGTCCCGAGAGCGCGGCCACGATGTAGCCGATCACGACGCCGAGGAAGATCGAGATGCGGCCGAGGAACCCGCGGAACAGCACGCTGCAGAGGATGACGGCCACGAGCGTCACGGTCGCGGTGAACGGCTGCTGCTGGAAGTTGGTCCAGGCGACGGGCGCGAGGTTGAAGCCGATGAGGGCGACGATCGCACCCGCGACGACGGGCGGCATGAGCTTGTCGACCCACCCCACGCCGGCGAACTGGACGACGAAGCCGATGGCGGCGAGCAGGATGCCGACCGCGACGATGCCCGCGAGGGCCGAGCCCATGCCCGCTGTCGCGGTCGCCGCGGTGACCGGCGCGATGAAGGCGAAGGACGAGCCGAGGTAGCTGGGCAGCCGGTTGCGCGTGATCAGGAGGAAGAGGATCGTGCCGATGCCCGAGAAGAGCAGCGTCGTCGACACCGGGAAGCCGGTGAGCACGGGGACGAGGAAGGTCGCACCGAACATCGCGATGACGTGCTGCACGCCGATGGCGACGGTCGCCCCCCAGTTGAGGCGCTCGTCGGGCTTCACCACCTTGCCGGGCTCTACGGTGCGGCCGTTTCCATGCAGGGACCAGACGGGCATGCGAGCTCCTCGGAGGACGGGGCGGACGTACCACGTCACGATACCTGGGAGTTCGCTGAGAGCGGACACGCTCTCGCTGCGCGGTCCCGTCGCGCAGCCGGCGGCGGCCGGGCCGTGTGGCGGCGGCGGCCCGGCCGTCAGGCGGCGGTCAGGCGCTCGAGCAGCGTCCGGTAGCGGTCGGCGGTCCGCTCCACGATGTCGGCCGGAAGCCGGGGCGGTGTGCCGGTCTTGTCCCAGTTCGCGGCGAGCCAGTCGCGGACGATCTGCTTGTCGAAGCTCGCCATGCGCTCCGCCGGGTCGCTGCTCGCGTGCCAGGCCGCGGCATCCCAGTATCTCGACGAGTCACTCGTGAGCACCTCGTCGGCGAGCGTCAGGACCCCGGCATCGTCGACGCCGAACTCGAACTTGGTGTCGGCGAGGATGAGGCCGTGCGCTTCGGCGGTGTGGGCGGCGCGGGCGTAGATCTCGAGCGAGAGGTCGCGCAGCTGCGCCGCCCGCTCCGCGCCGACGAGCTCGACGGTCTGCTCGAACGAGATGTTCTCGTCGTGCTCACCCATCGGCGCCTTGTAGGCCGGCGTGAAGAGCGGCTCCGGCAGGCGGTCGCCGTCGCGAAGGCCGTCGGGAAGAGGAATGCCGCACACCGTCCTGTGCGCCCGATACTCCGCCCACCCCGACCCGGTCAGGTAGCCGCGGACGACGCACTCCACCGGCAGCATCTCGAGGCTCCGCACGACCATCGCGCGCCCGGCGACCTCGGCGGGGATCAACGGGTGCAGGTCGTCGGGGGTGTTCGCGACGCCGTCCGGACCGTCGGTCAGGATCGCGCTCGCCGCAAGATGATTCGGGATGCTGCGGCCCCCGTCCGCGCCCGCGAGGCGATCGAACCACCAGAGGCTGAGGGTCGTGAGGAGCACTCCCTTGTCGGGGATGCCCGGCTCGAGCACATGGTCGAAGGCGCTCACGCGGTCGCTCGCGACGACGAGCATCCGGTCGGCCGCGGATCGGCGCTCCGAGTCGGTCGACGAGCCGGTCGGCGAGTCGGTCGGCGAGTCGGTCGGCGAGTCGGGCACGTAGAGGTCACGGACCTTGCCGGAGTAGACGTGCCGCCAGCCGGGGAGCTCGAGGGGGGATGCCACGCGCCCCATTATCCCGGGTGCCCCCGGCGCATCCGGCCGAGGGCCGGGATGCCTACGGCGTGATCTCGTCGACGTAGGCGAAGGCCTCGGCCGTCAGCGGCTGCCACTCGGCGGCCGCGCCCGGCCCGACCACGAGCCACTCGCGCATCGCCCGGCCCCGCATCTCCATGCGCTCTGCGACCCCCGAGGCGACGATCTCGTCGGCCCGCTCCTCGGGGACCTTGACGACGAGACTTCCCCGGTGACCGACGAAGGCGAAGACCTTGCCGCGGACGCGGAGCCCCTCGCTGCCGAACATCGGCCCGATGTCGACGTCGGGACGCCCGAGATAGGGCCGGGCGATCGGGTCGAAGATCGCGTGCGCTCGCTGCTGAGCAGCCTCGTCCTTCATGCCGCTCACAGTAGCGACGGCGCCCGACAGCGCGTATAGTCCACGTGGACTATTCAACACGGATCAATCGATCCCCGAACCCGGATGCCGCCATGAAGGACGCTGTGGACCGCCTGACCCCGCTCGGCCTGATGATCCTCGCCCTGCTGGAAGAGGGCGACATGCACCCCTACGAGATGATGCGGCTCCTGCGCCAGCGGCGCGACGACCGGCTCGTCACCATCACGAACGGCACGCTGTACCACACGGTCGGCCGGCTCGAGCGGGCAGGTCTCCTCGCCGAGGTCGGGATCGACCGGGACGGCAACCGCCCTGAGCGCACGACCTACAGCCAGACCGACCTCGGCCGCGAGGCGGTGGCTGAGTGGGTGCGGCGCGAGCTCGCCCGCATCGACCACCCCGCCGAGTTCCGTGTCGCACTCGCCGAGGCGCACAACCTCGAGCGCGGCGAGGTCGCAGCCCTGCTGGGCACGCGCCGCTCGGCGCTCGAGGCGGTCCGTGCCGAGCTCGACGCCGGGCTCGCCTCGGCGCGCCTGCGCGAGGTGCCCGAGCAGTACCTCCTCGAGGTCGAGCGCGAGAGCGTCATGCTCGGCCACGACATCGCCTGGCTCGAGGACCTCGTCCGGCGCCTCGAGCGTCACGACTTCCCGTGGGGTGCGCCCGAAGCGCCCTCCGCCCGCTATCTCGAAGAACGAAAGGCCGCACGCCGATGACGCATCCCTCGACCGGCTCGGGAACCGCGAGGACGGATGCCGCGGCATCCACTCGTCCGAAAGCACCCGAGCGCAGCCCGTGGCCCGCGCTGTGGGCGCTGGTCATCGGGTTCTTCATGATCCTCGTCGACACCACGATCGTCTCGGTCGCCAACCCCGCCATCAAGGCGGCGCTCGACCCGGATACCAACAACCTCGACAACGTCGTGTGGGTCACGTCGGCCTACCTGCTGACCTACGCCGTGCCTCTGCTCATCACGGGGCGCCTCGGCGACCGCTTCGGCCCGAAGAACATCTATCTCATCGGCCTGGCGGTCTTCACGCTCGCCTCCCTCGGCTGCGGGCTCTCGCCCACGCTCGGCGCTCTCATCGCATTCCGCGCCGTGCAGGGGCTGGGTGCCGCGCTCATGACGCCGCAGACGATGGCCGTCATCACCCGCACCTTCCCGCCGAACCGCCGCGGCGCGGCGATGGGCCTGTGGGGTGCGACCGCCGGCGTCGCGACCCTCGTGGGCCCGCTCCTCGGCGGACTCCTCGTCGACGGCTTCGGGTGGGAGTGGATCTTCTTCATCAACATCCCCGTCGGAGTCATCGGCTTCGTCCTCGCGATGATCCTCGTGCCGAGGCTCGAGACCCACCCGCACCGCTTCGACGTCGCGGGCGTGTTCCTCAGCGCGCTCGGGCTGTTCCTCATCGTCTTCGGCCTGCAGGAGGGCGAGAAGTTCGACTGGGCGCCGTGGGTCTGGGCCATGATCGGGGCCGGCATCCTCGTGATGGTCCTCTTCATCTGGACGCAGGCCCGCACCACGAGCGAGCCGCTCGTGCCGCTCGAGCTCTTCCGCGACCGCAACTTCTCGGTCGCGAACATCTCGATCGCCGCCGTCGGCTTCGCCGTGACGAGCATGTCGCTGCCGCTCATGTTCTTCATCCAGCTCGCGCGGGGTCAGACGCCGACGCAGTCGGCGCTCCTCCTCATCCCCATGGCGGTGCTCTCGGGCGTGCTCGCGCCGTTCGCCGGACGCCTCCTCGACCGCACCGACCCGCGGTTCCTGCTCGTACCCGGCCTGAGCTTCGTCGGAATCTCGCTGCTGTGGTACTCCGCGCTCATGAACGTCGACACGCCGATCTGGATGTTCCTCCTCCCGTCGGCCCTCATGGGCATCGGCAACGCGGGGATGTGGGGCCCGCTCGCCACGACCGCGACCCGCAACCTCCCGCCGCGGCAGGCCGGCGCCGGCGCCGGCATCTACAACACGACCCGCACGATCGGCTCGGTCATCGGCTCCGCCTCGATCGCCGCGTTCATGCAGTCGCGGCTCGAGGCGAACCTGCCGGGCGCGAGCGAGGCGCAGGGAGGCTTCGGCGAAGGTGAGCTGCCGTCGTTCGTCGTCGACGGCTTCTCGACGGCGATGGCCCAGTCGATCCTCCTTCCGGCGGCCGTGCTGCTCATCGGCCTCGTCGCGGTGTGCTTCATGCGCCGGCCGGTGCTGACGGTGACTGACGAGTGGCAGGCGGCGCACCGCGCCGACGGCTGAGCGCCCGCGCCGACGGCTGAGCGCCCGCGCCGACGGCTTACCCGCCCCCGGGCGGAGCGAACGTCGGAGAAACCGCCGAAGGTCGGAGGAATCGCGCGGATTCCTCCGACCTTCGCCCGTTTCTCCGACGTCGGTTCGGTTCGCCGGCGGGCGGGGCTCAGTCCGGGTCGGCGGGGTCGATCGGCTCGTGATGGTCGAAGGCGACCATGCCGCGCTTCCAGTACCCGCTCAGCGCGTACTGCTCCCGGGGCAGCTCGAGCTCGTTCCGCAGATACCTCCGCAGGGGGAGGAGCCGGGATGCCTCGCCCGCGGCGAAGACGAAGGTCGAGGCATCCGCCCCCACCGTCTCGAACGCGTCGGCGAGCGAGCCGTACGGCTGCGTCAGGTCGAACTCGTCGCGGCCCGACTGCGCGCTCAGGTAGGCCTCGACCCAGGCGAGATCGCCGGGCACGTCCGCGATGACCTCGACCGCCGTCGTCGCCGGGACCTCGGCCAGCCAGCGCGTCGCCGAGGGGAGCGCCGAGGGGTCCACGACGAGCACGACGCGCTCGACGTTCTGCGGCGCGGCGCGGGAGCCTCGCGGCCCCACGATCACGAGCCGGTCCCCGGCCACGGCCCGTTCCGCCCACGCCGCGGCGGGACCGGGGTCGGGGTGGCGGAGGATGTCGAGGTCGAGCACCCGCTCGCCGGAGGCGTCGTCGGCGCGCGGCCGGAGGGGCGTGAAATCGCGCGCGAACATGGGCCCCTCGGGGCGGACGATCCCCTCCTCACCGGGACCCACGGCGCGCGGCGCGACGAGCTCGCCCGTCAACGGATGCGGGAAGAAGACCCGCACGTGGTCGGCGGGGCCGGAGGTGTCGAAGTCGTCGAAGTCCTCGACCGCCAGGCGGACGCGGACGAATGCCTCGGCGGGGCGACTCACCGCCGTCACGACGGCCTCGCGGGCCGTGAAGCGATGCCGCACGGCCGCGCGGTAGAACGGCGCCGTCGGATCCTCGACCGGTCGAGGCGCACCCGGTGGCACTGGTCGGGGCCGGGGTCGCAGCATCCGTCATGAGAGTCCTCCTCGCATCGCCCGGGCGGGGGCGATCGGTTCCAGCAAACCACCCGCGGGTCCGTCCCGCTCCGGCTCAGAGGTTCGAGAGCCCGTTCGCGGTCAACCACACGCCGACCAGGGTGAGCAGCACCGTCGTGATGACGGCGTTGTGCCGGATGAGCCACAGCCGCAGGACCTCGAGCCTCCGGTGGAGGCGGACGGTCCACAGCAGGTACGCCGCGACGGGGAGAAGCACGGGGGATGCCGCGATCACGGTGAAGACGGCCACGGCGGCGACCGCCTGCCCGAGGTCGAGATCGGCGCTCGCGAGCTCGAGACCCGCAGTGATGGTGAGCACGAGGTTCTTGGGGCTCAGCGGGATGAGGAGGAATCCGACCGCGAAGGCGGCGGGGAAGGACAGGCGGTCGACCGCCTGCAGCCATCGGGGAAGGCGCGGGGCGGCGCCGGCGCGAGGTCGGCGGAGCCACGACACGACGGCGAGCGCAAACGCGACGGCCGCGAGCGTGAGCTGGACCGTCGCCTGCAGGGGGCGGCCGTCGTCCACCTCGTCGGGCATCGCCTCCGCGACGATTCCGGCGACGGACACGACAGCAGCGATGCCGGTCGCCCACCCGGCGAGCAGCGCCACCCCTGCCCGGCGCGCGCTGCGGCCGAGCAGGATCGCGAGGACGGCGATGAGCGGCAGAGGGCTCACCGCGACGGCCGCGGCGAGCGACAGCATCCCACCGTCCATCGACACATCACTTCCGGAAGTGGCGCGTCGACCCCCCGAGCGCCCGGACACCCAGTCTCGCCCACAGCGGGTGAGCGGGGCCGCATCGGGGATGCGCGTTGCTGACCCGGGAGCCGCCGCCCCCTACGGTGACACCGTGACCGACAAGACTTCGACTCGCCCGAAGCGTCGGACCGGAGGACTCGGCCGCCCCACCGGGCGCGACGTGATCGCCGGATTCGTCACCGGGCTCTTCTCCATCCCCGAGGGGATGGCCTATGCCAGCATCGGCAACTTCTCGGCACCGCTCGGCCTCTGGTCGGGCATCGTGCCGACGATCATCGGCTCGATGTTCGCCCGCACGGTCCTCATGGTGACGACGCTCACGAGCGCGATCGCGCTGACCTCGCACAGCGTCCTCACCGCCGCTGGTCTCGAGCCGAGCGACCTGGGTGCCGTTGCCACGCTGACCGTCATGGTCGGGATCGTCATGCTCATCATGGGGCTGCTCAAGCTCGGGTCGGTCATGTCGTACGTGTCGACGGCGGTCATGACCGGCTTCACGACCGGCATCGCGCTGCAGATCGTCGCGGGGGTGATCGACGACGCGACCGGCTACTCGCCGCAGAGCTCGAACACCGTCGGCAAGATCATCAACGCCCTCGCCAACATCGACCAGTGGCAGCTCCCCTCGGTCCTGGTGTCGGCATGCACCGTCGCCGTGTGGGTACTCGTGCGCTTCATCAAGCCGATCAGGTCGCTCGCGACACTCGTCGCCATGATCGTCGTGGCCGTGCCGGTGGCCCTGATGAACCTCAGCGTCGAGTACGTCTCCGACATCGCGACCATCCCCCGCTCCCTTCCGCCGCTGAGCCTGCCCGACGTCTCGGCCATGCCGGCGCTCGCTACCGGCGCCGTCGCGGTGGCGCTCGTGGCGCTGGCGCAGGCCGCCGGCATCAGCGCGGCCGTCGCCAATCCCGACGGCTCGAGATCGGATGCCTCGAAGGACTTCACGGCGCAGGGCCTGGCCAACATCGCCGGAGGCTTCTTCTCGGCCCTTCCGACCGGAGGATCCCTCTCCCGCACCGGCGTCGCCACGAGCGCGGGCTCGCACACCCGCTGGGCCGGGATCTTCGCCGGGCTCTGGCTCGCCCTCATCGTGCTGCTCGTCGGCCCTCTCGCCGGCTACATCCCGATGCCCGTCATCGGCGGCCTGATGATCGTCATCGGCGGCGAGCTCGTCGTCGGGCGCTGGCCCGACATCGTCCTCGTCTTCCGCACCTCCGCGCTCTCGGCGGCGGCGCTCGTCCTCACATTCGTCGCGACGACAGGGCTTCCTCTGCAGCAGGCGATCTTCATCGGCGCCGGCCTCTCGATCATCCTGACCGTCGTGGCGCTCTCGCGCACGGGCCGCCTGCTGCAGGTCGTCCGTGACGGCGACGGCTGGACCCTCGAGAACCCGCCCGAGCACCTGCCCAGCCATCAGACGACCGTCCTGCACTACACGGGCGGCAGCATCTTCGCCGAGGTGAATCGCCTGCAGGAGGACTGGCCCCTCACGAAGGGGACGACGGATGCCGCCATCGTGCTGTCGATGCGCGGGTCGCCCATGGTGCCCTCGGCGACGTTCCTGAAGGCGCTCGACCAGATCGTCGACGACCTGCGCAGGGACGGGGTCTTCCTCGTGCTGTCCGGCGTTCCGCGGCGCTTCTCCGAACTGCTGACGAGGACGGGACGGCTCGAGCACATCGGCCCCGAGAACGTCGTGGTCGAGACGGACCGCCTCGCCGAGTCGCTCGAGGCCGCCTTCGCGCAGGCGGAGGCGCTTCGCGCACGGGCGACGGACGCGGCATCCCGAGATCCCGAGAAGGCGTGATCGCGCGCCCCTCACTCGCTACGGGTGAGAGGGCGGGAACGCACCGGGCGCGGGTCGCGAGACGCGCGCTAGACAGAGACGAGAGCCTTGAGGACCCGGGGCGCGGCACGCGCTGTGCCCCGTCGAGAAGGAGAGATCATGACCGACGAATCCCCTTCCGTGATCGGCGAGCCCCTCGCTCCCGCACGGACCCTCCCCTTCCCGCCGAAGCCGTCGGGCAGCTACGCGGGTCGCACTCTTCAGGAGTCGACCTATTCGCCGCTGCCTCCGGAGCAGCGCTTGAACGAGGGCGCTCCGAACGTGCTCATCATCCTCATCGATGACGCCGGCCCGGCGCTTCCTGCGCCGCTGGGCGGCAAGGTGAACACGCCGACCCTCGACCGGATCCGCCGGAGCGGGATCGGGTACAACCGCTTCCACACCACGTCGATGTGCTCGCCGACCCGCGCGTCCCTGTTGACGGGGCGCAATCATCACCGCGTCGGCGCGGGGCAGATCGCCGAGCTCGCCAACGACTGGGACGGCTACTCCGGCCACATCCCGAAGAGCAGCGCGACGATCGCCGAGGTGCTGCGCAACTACGGCTACTCGACGGCGGCGTGGGGGAAGTGGCACAACACGCCCGCGGAGGAGACGACGAAGGCGGGTCCCTTCGACAACTGGCCGACCGGCAACGGCTTCGAGTACTTCTACGGCTTCCTCGCCGGTGAGGCGTCGCAGTACGAACCGAACCTGGTCCGCAACACCACCAGCGTGCTGCCGCCGAAGTCGCCGGAGGAGGGCTATCACCTCAGCGAGGACATCGCCGACGACGCGATCTCGTGGCTGCGCGACCACAAGGCGCTCTCGCCCGACAAGCCGTTCTTCATGTACTGGGCGACCGGCGCGATCCACGGCCCGCACCACGTGCACAAGGAGTGGGCCGACAAGTACAAGGGCGTCTTCGACGACGGCTGGGACGTCTACCGCGAGGAGGCGCTCGCGGGGGCGAAGGCGGCGGGGTGGGTGCCAGAGGATGCCGCGCTCACCCCACGTCCGGACGGCCTTGAGGGCTGGGACGACATCCCCGACCACCAGAAGCCCTTCCAGGCGCGGCTGATGGAGCTGTGCGCCGGGTTCGGCGAGCACGCCGACGTGCAGGCGGGGCGCGTCGTCGACGAGCTGGAGCGTCTCGGCTACACCGACGACACGATCATCATGTACATCTGGGGCGACAACGGCTCGTCCGGTGAGGGCCAGAACGGCACGATCAGCGAGCTGCTGGCGCAGAACATGATCCCGACCACGATCGACCAGCACCTCGCGGCGCTGGAGGAGCTCGGCGGCCTGGATGCGCTCGGCACGCCGGCGACGGACAACCAGTACCACGCCGCGTGGGCGTGGGCGGGGTCGTCGCCGTATCAGGGCATGAAGCTCATGGCCTCGCACCTGGGCGGCACCCGCAACCCGATGGTCGTCCAGTGGCCGGGGCGCATCGCGCACGACCCGGTGCCGCGCACCCAGTTCCACCACGTCATCGACGTCGCCCCGACGCTGTACGAGATCCTCGGCATCTCCGCGCCCGAGACGGTCAACGGCATCCACCAGGACCCGATCGACGGCACGAGCTTCGCGTACTCGATCGACGACAAGGATGCCGAGGGGCGGCATCGTGTGCAGTACTTCGAGGTGATGGCGAGCCGGGCGATCTACGAGGACGGCTGGATGGCGTCGACGACCGGGCCGCGCCTGCCCTGGGTTCCCGGCGCTCCTCCCGGGATCCGCACCTGGACGCCGGACGCGGACAGGTGGGAGCTGTACAACCTCGACGAGGACTGGAGCCAGGCGAACGACCTCGCCGAGCAGCATCCCGAGAAGCTCGCCGCCCTCAAAGAGCTGTTCGCGATCGAGGCGGCCAAGAACCAGGTGCTGCCGGTGGGCGCGGGCCTGTGGGTCATGCCGCTGCATCCCGAGCTGCGCATCGCCCCGCCGTACACGGAGTGGGAGATGTCGGGCGACACGACCCGCGTCCCGGAGTTCTCCGCACCCGCCCTCGGCAACAAGCCGAACACCGTCACGATCACGGCCCACGTGGGCGAGAAGGCCAACGGCGTCCTCTACAAGCTCGGCGGAGCGGGCGGGGGCCTCACGGCCTACGTCGTCGACGGCATCCTCACCTACGAGTACAACCTCTTCCTCGTGCAGCGGACCAGAATCGCGGCATCCGAGCCTCTCCCGGCCGGGGACGTCACGATCGAGATCGAGACCTCGTACGTCGAGCCGAAGCCCGGCGGTCCGCTCGCGATCGCGCTGCGAGTCAACGGCGACGAGGTCGCGTCGGGGGTGGTGCCGGTCAGCGCGCCGCTTCTCTTCTCGGCGAACGACTGCCTCGACATCGGCCGCGCGTACGGCGGCGCCGTGTCCCGCGCGTACGCGGACCGAATGCCCTTCGCCTTCGACGGCCGGATCGACCGCGTGCACGTCGCCTACGCCGTGCCGGCGCGACCCGAGTGACCTCGACGACTCCCGCGCGTCAGCGCCGCCGCACCCTCGCGAAGGACGCCGGCGCGGGAGTCGTCCTCGGCGTCGAGAGCGTGCCCGACGGACTCGCGATGGGGCTCCTGGCCGGCGTCAACCCGCTCGCCGGGCTGTACGCCTACCTCTTCGGAATGGTCGGGGCGGCGCTCTTCACGAGCAGCTCGTTCATGGTCGTCCAGGCGACAGGGGCGATCGCGCTGGTCGTCTCGGACGCGGGCCTGCAGACGCGGCCCGACCCCGAGCGCGCGCTCTTCACGCTCTCGATGCTCACCGGGCTGATCCTGCTCGTCGCGGGGCTCGCCCAGGCGGGCCGTCTCGTGCGGTTCGTGCCGACCGCGGTCATGGCGGGGTTCCTCACCGCCGTCGGCATCAACATCATCCTCGGGCAGCTCGCGAACCTCACCGGATACGCGGCGCCCTATGACAACCGCGTGGCGAAGCTCATCGACACCGCGCTGCACCCCGGCCAGTGGAGCTTCGCGTCGATCGTCGTGGGGGTCGTCACGATCGCCGTCATCGTGCTGCTGCAGCGCACCCGGGTCGGCGGCCTCGGGCTCGTCATCGCCATCGTCGTGGGAAGCGGCCTCGCCGCCGCGCTCAACGCGTGGGCCGGGGCATCCGTCGCTCTCATCGGCGACCTCGTCACCGTTCCCGACGGGCTGCCGATGCCGGTGCCCCCGACGTGGGACGACCTCCTCGTCCTGGCCGTGCCGGCCTTCTCGATCGCGCTCATCTGCGTCGTGCAGGGGGCCGGGGTCTCCACCGGCCTGCCGGCCCCCGGCGGGCGCCGCCCCGACGTCTCGCGTGACATCGTCGCGCAGGGCGCGGGCAACCTGCTCTCGGGGATCTTCCAGGGCATGCCGGTGGGCGGCTCGATGGGGTCGTCGTCCCTCGTCGTGGCGGCGGGCGCGAAGTCGCGCGCGGCGCTGTTCGTCGCGGGGGCGTGCATGGTGGTCGTGATCCTCTTCGCCGCCGACACCGTCGCCTATGTCGCGATGCCGGCGCTCGCGGGCCTGCTCATCGTGATCGGCGCCGGCGCGGTGAAACCCGCGCGGATCTACTCCGTCCTGAACACGGGTCCGCTGCAGACCGTCATCATGGCGGTGACGTTCGTGCTGACGATCCTCATCCCCCTGCAGTTCGCCGTGCTCGTCGGCGTGGGGCTCGGGATGGTGCTGTTCGTCGTGCAGCAGTCCAACCGGGTGCGGGTGCGCGAGCTGCGACTCACGGACGACGGCGCCATGCGCGAGGTCGACCCCGTCGCCGCGATCGCGCCGGGCACCGTCACGGTGCTGCAGCCGTACGGCAGTCTCTTCTTCGCCAGTGCCCCCACCCTCGAGCGGCAGCTCCCGGCCGTGTCGCGCACGTCGGCCGGAGCGGTCGTGATCCTGCGCCTGCGGGGCGTCGACCAGATCGGCCTCACGACGATCGACGTGCTCCGCCGCTACGCAGCCGCGCTGCACGATGCGGGGTCGACCCTCAAGCTCGTCGTGAGCGACGCGGAGGTGCTGACGCAGATCCGCTCGAGCGGCCTCGCCGGGGTGATCGGGCCGGACAACCTCTACGAGGGCAGCGAGTGGGTCGGCGCGGCGGTCCGCCGGGCGTATGCCGACGCCCGCGAGGAGGTCGCGCGTGCGTGAGCGTGCGGCGATCCGGGAGGATGGGACTGTGAGGGCCTACGACGACATGGTGCTGCTCGCCGGCGGCACCTTCGCGATGGGAAGCGACGACTTCTACCCTGACGAGCGCCCGGTGCACGAGCGGTCCGTCGAGCCGTTCCGGATCGATCGCCATCCGGTGACGAACGCCGACTTCGCCCGGTTCGTGGCCGAGACGGGCTACGTGACGGTGGCCGAACGGCCGCTCTCGGCATCCGAGTATCCCGATCTGCCCACCGACGACCTCGCGCCGGGCTCGCTCGTCTTCACGCCCACCGGAGGGCCCGTCGACCTGCGCGATTGGCGCCAGTGGTGGCGGTGGGAGCCCGGGGCGCAGTGGCGCCACCCCGAGGGAGCGGGGTCGTCGATCGACGAGCGGATGACGCATCCCGTCGTGCAGGTCGCGTTCGAGGATGCCGAGGCCTACGCACGATGGGCCGGCAAGCGACTGCCGACCGAGGCGGAGGCCGAGTACGCCGCGCAGGGCGGCCGCGCCGGCGCGCCGTTCGCGTGGGGGGACGCCGCGTTCCCCGACGGCGTCGCGCAGGCGAACACCTGGATCGGCCGCTTCCCATACGACAACCAGGGCCGGTTCGGCCCGTCGACGGCTCCCGTCGGCTCGTACCCGGCGAACGGCTACGGCCTGTTCGACACGATCGGCAACGTCTGGGAGTGGACGAGCGACTACTACGCGCCCCGGCACATCGTGCCCGGGTCTCGGCCGGTCGACCGCGGCGAACGGTCGGACCTGCTCGCCTCGGCGAGCGCCGAGCCCGGGTCGGGGGTCCCGCGCCGCGTGCTCAAAGGCGGCTCGTACCTCTGCTCGCCCGACTACTGCCTGCGCTTCCGCCCCGCCGCGCGCTCGCCGCAGGCGGAGGATTCCTCGACGACCCACATCGGCTTCCGCTGCGTGCGCGAGGCCTGACGTCCGCCGGCTCTCCGGTGGCTCGGCCGCGAGCGCAGGCGCTCTGCCGGGTGTTCGGCCGCAGCGCTGCATATCGCCGCGTGCGCGGCACATTCCTGCGAGCGCGACACAGATCGGTGGCGCGCTCGCAGGAAAGTGTGGCGCTCGACGGACGCGCCGGTCGTTGAGCGGAGCGAAGCGGAGACGAAACGCTCCGAACCCGCGAGCAAGGCAGCGCCCGGCCGCCGCCGGCGTCAGTCCTCGACGACCCGCAAGGCGATGTCGGTGCGGTACTGCCCGCCCTCGAGCTTGATCTCGGCGACCGCGCGGTAGGCGCGGTCGCGCGCCTCGGCGAACGTCGTCCCGAGCCCGACGACGTTGAGCACGCGGCCGCCCGTCGCGACGAGCCCGTCGCCCGACTCCGCCGTGGCCGCGTGGGCGAGGTGCACGCCTTCGACGGCGGCCGCGGCATCCAGTCCCGAAAGCGCGCGCCCGGTGAGCGGCGACTCCGGGTAGCCCTCCGACGCGAGCACCACGGTCACCGCGACCGCGTCGGCGAACGCCGGGCGCCGGTGGTCTTCCAGGTGCCCCGACGCGGCGGCGAGCAGCAGCTCCGACAGCGGCTCGACGAGGCGCGGCAGCACGACCTGTGTCTCGGGATCGCCGAAGCGCGCGTTGAACTCGATGACCTTGACGCCCTGCTCGGTGAGGATGAGGCCGGCGTAGAGGAGTCCGATGAAGGGCGTGCCCTCGGCATCCAGCTGCGAGATGACGGGCTCGGCGATCTCGCGGGTGACGAGGTCGACGAATGCCTGCTCGGGATCGGATGCCTCGCCCTCGATCGCCCAGCCGCCGAAGCGCTCGCCCAGCCAGGGAAGCGGGGAGTAGGCGCCCATGCCGCCCGTGTTCGGCCCGTCGTCGCCGTCGCGCAGGCGCTTGAAGTCCTGCGCGGGGCTCAGGGGGAGCACGTGGTCGCCGTCGCTGAGGAAGAACAGCGACACCTCGGGGCCGGAGAGGAACTCCTCGACGAGGACGGGTCCGCTCGGCAGGTACGTCTCGGCGTGGGCGAGCGCGGCATCCCGATCGCCGGTGACGATGACGCCCTTGCCGGCGGCGAGTCCGTCGGCCTTCACGACGTGCGGAGCGCCCAGCTCGTCGAGCGCGGCCTCGACCTCGGCGCGGGTGTGCGCGCGCAGCGCGCGCCCGGTCGGCACGCCCGCGGCATCCATGATCCGCTTCGCGAAGGCCTTCGAGCCCTCGAGCTGCGCCGCCGCCTTGCCGGGGCCGAAGACCGGGATGCCGCGTTCGCGCAGCGCGTCGGCGACACCCGCGACAAGCGGCGCCTCCGGCCCGATGACGACGAGGTCGATCGAGTGCGTGTTGGCGTAGTCGGTCACCGCCGCGGGGTCGTTCGCGTCGAGTGCGACGATCGAGGCGTCCTGCGCGATGCCGGCGTTGCCGGGCGCCGCGAAGATCTCGTGGGCGACCTCCTCTGACCGCAGGGCGAGGATGATGGCGTGCTCGCGAGCACCGGAGCCGAGGACCAGGATTCGCACCCGGCCAGCCTATCGAGCCGCCCTCGAGCGGCCCGCCCGACCTGGACCGTGGAGACCGGGATGCGCCTTCCGACGGAACAGCCGCCACACGCGCCTCAGTCGTTCGCTCCTGCCCCGGTCCGCCGCGCAATGTTCCGCGGAGCCCATTGGCGCGACGCTCCGGGAGGTCTACCGTGTGGTCTGCGAGGTAGGGCTCGGGGGAGCGTGGCTTCGGCATTCAACGGGAGGGCGCACTTTCGCGCGACGAGAGGAGCGGTGTCATGCGTGCCCGGACTTCCGGAGAGGGCCTCGCCGCACCCTCCGAAGTCGCCGGCGGCTCCACCGCCATCGCGTCGGCGCTTCCCGAGCTGCACTCCATCCGGCTCATCGATGGCTTCGAGTGCACGATCGACGGTGAGGTCGTCGAGCTTCCGCGCGGGTGCCAGCGGCTCGTGGCCTTCCTGGCCCTCTGGGAGAGGCCGGTGCTGCGCACGTTCGTGAGCGGGAGCCTCTGGCCCGACAGCGACGACGCCCATTCGAGCGCGTGTCTGCGGTCGTCGGTGTGGCGGCTGCAGTCGCTCGGCCCGTCATTCGTGCACGTGACCCCGATGCATCTCGCGCTCGACCCGCGGGTCGAGATCGACTATCGCGAGGCGGTCGACTGGTCGCGTACCGTGCTCGCCGGCACCGACCCCTTGCCTGTCGTCTGGACGATGAACGAGATCTCGGGTCTCGTGCGCGAGGTGCTGCCCGACTGGTACGACGAGTGGGTGCAGCAGGCGAGGGAGCGCTTCCGCCAGCTCCGCCTCCACGCCCTCGAGCAGCTGTGCGCCCGGCTCACCTCCGACCGACGCTACGGCGAGGCGGTCCTCGCCGGCCTCGCGGCGGTTGCGATCGAGCCGCTGCGCGAGAGCGCCCACCGCAGCGTCATCGAGGTGCACCTCGCCGAGCACAACCACGTCGAGGCCCTGCGCCAGTACCGCCGGTACGAGCAGCTGCTGCGGGTGCAGCTGTCGCTCCGGCCGTCGGCCGAGCTGCGCGAGCGGGTCGGGGCCGCGCTGGCCGGCTGAGGGGCGAGTTGGATGCCGCGCCCTGCCCGAAAGGGCAAAGTGTCATGCCCGATCCGTGCTGGGCACGGGCTGGCCCATCCCGGTGGTGGGACCATGGTGCTCGAGAGAGGGGCGTGCGATGACGACATCGGCCCGGACCAGCACGTCGGCCGCCGACGGCGCGACCCGCCGCTTGCGGCCTCCCGCGGTGCCGAACCGACCCCTCCGCCTCCGAGGCCCGCTGACGGCAGCCGACATCCTCTCCGTTCAGCGTCTGGCCGGCAACCGCGCGGCGACCGCCCTGGCCGACCTTCTTCCCGTGCAGCGCGTCGGTCCGGTCTTCACGGTCACCGGCCTGACGGCCGCGGGGGCTGCGCCCCTTCCGGGCCTTGCGGACACCTACGTCGCCGCAGGTGGGACACCGGTGACGGTCACCGCCACGGCGACCAGTTCCACGGGCGCCGCCGTGCCCACAGCCGCCGTCAGCTGGTCGTCCGGCCGCCCCGGGGGAGGACTCACCCGGGTGGTGTCCCGCCCCAGCGGCAAGCTCAGGGTGCACGCGCGAGCCGGTGCATCCATTCGGACCGTCACTCTCTACTTCGCCGCAGCTCCCGCGCCGCCCGGCGCAGCGCCCGCGCCCGCCCTCAGGCACCGGCTGATCGGCGCGTCCAACCCCGGGACGGATTTCGGACTCACCGTCGTGACGATCGGCGACCAGGGGGTCAGACGACCGGACTACCAGGTGACCCCGTTCTTCGCCGGGACCGCGTGGAGCTTCGGTGTGACCCGCGTCTCCCATGGCTTCAAGCTCGCCATCAGATCGCAGGGCCACCGCGATGTTCCTTCCGCGGCAGCGGTGCGATCCCGGGACGCCGCTCGCGTCATCGTCGACCTGACGCCGACGGTGGCGACGCTCGGCCCACCCCGTGCCACCTTCTGGGTGCGATCGTTCACGCAGCGACACGAGGAGGCCCATCGGGACCACTTCTACCTGCCCGCCTTCGGCTTCTGGCCTGCGTCCATGCAAGTCTTCGCCAACAACGTCTGGGGAACGCCGGTGCCGTTCGCCCCGGGCACCGCGGAGCGCCCGTCCCAAGCACGGGCCTCGAGGAAGGCGGCGTGGGATGCCGACGTCGCCACACAGCATGGTGTGGCCGATGCCGCCGAGATCGGCGGATCGGAGGCCTACGCGCACGGCGTCGTCTCCAACCCCCTCTACGTGGCTCTGGTGGCGGCGATCCGGGCGACCGTGCGCCCGCCGGCGCCCCTCGCCGTCGCCGCGGCGGGAACGACCGCTACGTCGACGACGCTGTCCTGGACGCCGGGGAACCCGGTCATCGTCACGGGTGTCGACGTCGAGCGCCGGATCGGATCGGGGCCGTGGACAGTCGTCGCCGCGGGGCTCGCTCCGGCGTCGGGCGGCTTCACCGATGCGACGCTTGCGACGGGGACTCGCTACAGCTTCCGCGTGGTCGCCCTCGGCGCGGCGGGAAGGTCCGCCAGCGCCGCCGTCCGGGTGCGGACACCATGACCGAGGCGATCGAGACCGCGCGCGCGGCAGCCCGCGCATACTGGCGGTCCTTCGACCTGCCGGGCCTGGAGCGAATCGCGGAGGATCCCATCCTCGGCCCCGTCGTGATCACCGACGACGAGGGAACGGAGTTCATCGCCTATCGCTGGATCGGGTCCGGACGCGGGGGCGACTACGTGCAGGCGGAGGTGGACCTGCCCGGCGGCCGAGCACGCGTGCACGGATCGCGCCGTGGCGATCCGCTCCCGGCGCGTGACGTCGATATCGCACCCGCGGGGCCGGGGTAGGCCCTCCCGTACGGATCGACCGTCCCGCCGCGGCATCCGCCCCTCACGACGAGATCAGCTCGCGGCGTACCGCAGCCGCACTCCACAGCCCCAGCACGGCGCCTGCCACCGTGTCGGAGATGTGGTGCTGGCCGCGGTAGATCCTCGAGAATGCGATCGCTCCGGGCACGCCGTACCGGAGGAGAGGGCCGAGGAGCCGCGCGCCCGGAGCTCGGTGGCGATCGAGCAGGTCGGCAAGCGTGCCATGGAGCGCGAAGGATGCCGCGGTGTGGCCGGAGGGGAACGACGACGTCGCGTGCGGCCGCTCCGGGCGCCACACGCGCTCGGGCCGGGGCCGTCCGACGAGCGCCGCGGATGCGACGAAGCATGCGGTCTCGAGGGCGAGCGCCGCCGCAGGGGCGACGGCTGAGCGCGCTTCGCGCGTCGAGAGCCAGGTGACGCCGCACCAGATGGCGCCGCCGGCGATCGTCTGCGGTACGCCCGAGTACCACGAGAGCGGCCCCGTGAGCCGGTCGATCGGCTCGCGCCGTTCGGGTCGGTCGACGGGATCGGCCACGACCGCCGCTTCGCCGTCGCTCGCCCCGTGGCCGAGCGCGAGTTGCAGCGCTCGCACGGCCCGGTCCTCGCGTGGGTCGTCGCCGCCGACGAGACGCACCGCCCGCCCGACCACGGCCAACGCGGCGATCGCGGCCAGCGCCGGCACGACGACGCCTCGGAGCAACGGCATGTCGGCATCGTAACGGCGGAGGGTCGTCGATCCCCGCCGAGGACGTCGCGCGTCGACCCCGCAACCGGTCTTGCCGCGGGGGAGGCCAGGTGGGAGCCTGCGCATGTGCGCGTGCTCTGTGCGACAACCGCCAACGACGGCCACCTCGGTCCGATGCTGCCGTTCGCGCGAGCCGTGGCGAACGGAGGACACGAGGTCCGCGTGGCTGCTCCCGCGTCATATGCATCCACGGTGAGGGACGCGGGCTTCGCACACGAACCGTTCGGCGACGCGCCCCGCGAACGGGTGGGTCGTGTCATGCGCAGCCTGCCGACCCTGGAGTTCGCGGAGGCCGACGAACTCGTCATCCGCGAGGTGTTCGGCCGCATCGACGCGCAGGCAGCGCTGCCCTCGCTCCTGGAGACGATCGAGCGCTGGCGTCCGGACCTGGTGCTCCGCGAGAGCGCGGAGATCGCCTCGCTCGTCGCGGCCGAAAGGGCCGGGCTCCCTCATGTGCATGTCTGCATCGGCATGCACGAGATCCTGCCTCGATTCGCGGCGGCGATCAGCGATCCGCTGGACGAACTCGGGCAGGTGGCCGGTCTGGCCGAGGGTCGGGCGTCCTCCGCTCTGGCCTCCGAGACGGTCCTCACTTCGGTGCCGGAGATCCTCGACCACCCGCACCGGCCGGTGGCATCGCGGGGCGATGGTCTCCTGCGGTTCCACGCGCCTCCGACGGTTTCCGGCGCGCAGCGCCTTCCCGATTGGGGCGATCCGGACGCTCCGCTGGTCTATGCGACATTCGGCTCCGTGGCCGGGTCGCTGGCCCCGTTCGCCGGGGTGTTCCGGATCGCACTGGATGCCTTGGCCGATGTCGAGGCGCGGGTGCTGCTGACCGTCGGGCGGAAGGTCGACCCGGCGGGGCTGGGACCTCTGCCGTCGAACGCACACGTCGAGCAGTGGTGGCCGCAGGATGCCGTGCTCCGCGAGGCATCGGCGATGATCGCCCACGGCGGGTTCGGAACGACCATGGGCGCCCTGGCCGCCGGAGTGCCCCAGGTGGTCGTGCCCCTGTTCACCTTCGATCAAGTCGTCAACGGAGACCATGTCGCAGCAGTGGGTGCTGGTCTCACCGTCGCCCCAGGCCTGTCGTCGATGGAGCGCGCGGTCGCAGAGGTGCCTCGAGTGCTGGCCGACCCGGCCTACGCCGCATCCGCCCGTCGCATCGCGGCAGCCATGGCAGACCTGCCGTCTCCCGCCGAGGCCGTTCCCATCCTGGCCGGCCTCGTCGGCTGACGGAGCTGCCCGGGCGTTCGCCGTTGCAGCCCTTCGGGTGAGCGGGCGTCACCCGAGTCCTCCCACTACGACTTCCCCTTGTCCATGACAGACCTCGGTTCCATACTGAGCGCGGACGCGCGAGGTCGCGCGCCCGCATGGAGCTGGTACTTGGGGATCGGTCATGCGCGTACTCGACATCTGGGGACGTCCTTCGCGACGGCCGCCTCTGCAGTGCTTGCCGGCCCGGCGAGAGAAGGCAGCGCGATGGAGATCACGTCGTCCCGCGGATTCCTGACCGTAGCCGAGGGGGATCGGTGGCTCACCTCGGGGCGTCCCCGCTCGATCCGGACTCGGCGCTGGCGGGTCCTCGTGCTCCTGCAGGTGCTGCTCGTCAGCACGCTCGCCCTCGTGGGTGCGCCGCCGATCACGCAGACCGCCTGGGCGGAGACGACGACGGGGCCGCTTCACACCACGGGCGCGGACGGAGTCATCTACAACGCAGCCAATGAGCCGGTGCGGCTGGTCGGATACAACTGGACGGGCATGGAAGCCGGCGGACGCAATGACTTCCAGAAGGTCGCGGACGTCTGCGGCTTCACGTGGCGCACACCCGCCGATCGTCTGTCCGGCCTGACGCTCACCTACGACGACTTCTACCAGAACCTGCGCACCTGGGGATACAACGTCATCCGCCTGCCCATGCAATGGAACAACCTCGAGCCGATCGCTCCCACGTGGGACGCCCAGGCCGGGCGGTACATCCACAACTGGAACCCGAACTACCTCAACGACCTGCGCTCGATGGTCACGAAGGCCAAAGCTGCGGGCATCATGGTCATCCTCGACATGCAGCAGGACTTCTGGTCTCCTGCTCTGCACAACATCACCAACTGGGACGGCACCCGCGGCTATTGCGAGGGGTACGGGATGCCGAGGTGGATGTACCCGTCGATCGACGCCAAGGCGACGACGACGCAGAGCACCGACTTCTACAACGGGATGAACTGGTTCTTCCGGAACATCCACGACCCGATGGCGACCGTGACCCGAGTGACGCCCTGGGAGCTCTACGCCGATGTCTGGAGGATGGTGTCGTACGAGTTCTCCGCCGCTTCGGGGTTCCCCGCACACCAGGCGGTCGTCGGCGCAGACCTCTTCAACGAACCGTGGTGGAGCTACGTGGGCGGCAATCCGCCGGCGGGCCAGACAGTGGCCCAGGCGGCGGGAGCACGGCTGCACGCTTTCTACACGGCACTCGCGCCGGCGATCACCGTCAACAGTCCGAGCTGGCTGCTCATCTTCCAGGACACCGGCGGCGGGTACAACATCGCGAACCCGAGTCTTCGCGATTCGCCGTGGATGACGGGCAAGCCATCCGCCCCGGGCAACTGGGTCTACTCCGTCCACGCCTACAACTTCGGCTACGGCACGTTCTCCGACGGCGTGCCACGACACGACGACTTCGGCATCAATCACATGAACGCCGTGCTCGCCAACGCCCGCGCATGGGGCGTTCCGCTCTATATCGGCGAGTTCACCAACTTCAGCTTGAAAGGCGACGCCAGGACCCTCACTTCCGCCGACATGGCGCAGACGCGCCTTTTCGTGGACTGGGCGAAGCAGAACGGCGTGAGCTGGACGTTCTGGGCCTACCTCAATCCCTATCTGCCGATGACGATGATGGACTACGCGACCAACCGGCCTCTCGCGCCCGTGAAAGAGGCGCTGGACAGCGGCCTCGGTGGCCCGGCGGGTTCCAACCAGCCGCCGGTCGCCGCCTTCACGACTTCTGTGAACAGCCTGCAGGTCGCATTCAACGGATCCACGTCGTCCGACCCGGACGGGACCATCGCGACATGGTCGTGGAATTTCGGCGACGGCAGGACGGGGTCCGGCGCGACGCCGACCGTCACCTATCTTGCCGCCGGCACCTACACGGTGACGCTCACGGTCACCGACGACCGCGGGGCCACAGCATCCACCTCATCTCCCGTGACGGTAGGTCCTCCGCCCGGCGGGCTCTACGCGGTCGACTCGTTCTCGCGCACGGTGACCGCCGGGTGGGGATCAGCCGAGACGGGTGGCGCATGGAGCCTGGCAGGCGGGGCGAACACGAGCTTCTGGGTGGCAGGCGGTGCGGGCCAGATGTCGGTCGCGTCGGGCACCACCCGGTCGGCGACGCTGAACGCCGTGCAGCAGAACGCGGTCGAACTCGCCACGAGGCTGTCTTTCGACCGTGCGCAGACCGGCGGCGGCACGTACATCTCCATCATCGGCCGACGTGTCAGCGCCAGCAGCGACTACCGCCTGAAGATCCGAGTGCAGTCGAACGGGACAGTGACCCCCCAGCTCGTGCGGGTCGTCAACGGCGCGGAGACGGTGATCCAGAGCGGAACCGCCCTGCCCGGCGTCGCCTGGACCGAGGGCGAGAAGCTCCGCATCCGCCTCCGGGTGAGCGGGACCGCGCCCACCGCCCTGAGCGCCCGGGCGTGGGAGGACGGCGCTGCCGAGCCTGCAGCGTGGCAGGTGAGCGGCACCGACTCCACTTCCGCGTTGCAGATCAGCGGCGGCCTCGGTGTATCGAGCTACCTCTCGTCCTCCGCGACGGGATCGCCGATGGTCATCGCCGTCGACGAGTTCGAGGCTGGAACGCCCGGCGGCGCACCAGCGCCGAACTCACCACCGGTGGCGTCGTTCACCAGCTCCTGCACTGGCCTTCAGTGCACCTTCAACGGTTCGGGGTCGAGCGATGCCGACGGGACCATCGTCGGCTACAGCTGGAGCTTCGGTGACGGGCAGGGCGGAACCGGACCGACGGCGTCGCACTCTTACGCCGGGTCGGGCACCTATTCGGTGGCGATGACCGTCACCGATGACCAGGGAGCAACCGCCTCGTCGACGGGAACGGTCGTCGTCAGTCCGGTTCCCACCACGGTGCACGCCGCCGACGCGTTCACACGAACGGTGTCAGGCGGGTGGGGCGCGGCGGACGTCGGCGGGGCGTGGTCGAGCGCCAGTCCGGCGAACCTGTCCGTGAGTGGAGGCACAGGCAACCTCACCAGCGCGACCGCCGGCTCCGGACCGTCTGTGTATCTGCCCGGCGTGTCGTCTACGAACACCGACGTGACGATCGCCGCACGCACGGACAAGCCGGCCACCGGGGGCGGCGTGTATCTCTCCGTTGCCCCGCGACGGGTGTCCGGAGTCGGCGATTACCGGGCGAAGATCCGGCTGCAATCCGACTCGCAGGTATCCGTCCAGCTTGTCCGAATCGCGGCGAACGGGACCGAGACGGCGCTCACGACGATGACCACGGTGCCGGGCGTCGTGTACAGCCCGACGACCGGCCTGCGCGTCCGGGTGCAGGCGACGGGGACCAACCCCACGACGCTGCGCGCGCGGGTATGGGGCGGCGGTGCCGCAGAGCCGAGCACATGGCACGCGGCGACGACCGATTCGACGGCCGCCCTTCAGGTCGCCGGCGGACTCGCCCTGATGAGCTACCTATCGGGCACCGCGACGAACGCGCCGCTGGTGACGCGGTTCGATGATCTCTCCGCGGTGCCTGTTCCCTGAACCCCGCTGGTCACGTGCAGGCTCATCCGGACCACCCCGCCCCCTGGCGAGCGTATCCTGGCGCTCATCACGGAGGAGGAATCGTGAAGTGGCGGCATTCACACCACGGGATCACCGACGACGAGAAGATCGCCCGATACGCCCACGTCCTGGGGAACGTGCCGGCGGCCGTCGCCGACAGGGCATACGCAGCCGCCTTCGAACGCCTGTCACCCGCGCAGCGTGAAGAGATCATGAGCGGGCTGCGCTCGCAGCTCGGCGACTCGCCCGACCCGGCTGCCGCCGTTCCCGAGACATTCGCGACCCTCATGCGCGATCTGCGCGCCCGCCACGCCGTCGTGACCGCGCCCGGTGCCGCGGCCCTCGCCGCCGCGTTCGTCGACAGCCCGCCGATCGTCGCCTACTTCACCACCGGTGCGGGGTCGGTGTCGATCGACCAGCAGCCGCCGTGGTTGCACGAGCTCGCCGGGCACGAGACGGCGCCCATCGACGCGGGACGCATCGATCACAACAGAGGGCCGCACTTCCGCATCTGACGCTCGGCGCGAAGCACGCCTCTCCTCCGAACGCAAGGGCCTCACCGAAGCTGCTGCTCCTGACGTCTGCTTGAGGGATCCCCCCGGAAAGCACGGTCGTCATGGCAGATACAGCAAACCCGTCCACCGCTCACCACCGCAGCATCGATGCCGTCAGCAGTTTCACCGCCCTGACGGAGCAGGTCCGGGCGGCCGGCCTCCTGCGTCGCCGGTACGGCTACTACTGGTCGAAGCTGATCGGGCTTCCGCTGGCGATCCTCGGGCTGCTCGCGGTCTTCGTCTGGGTGGGCGACACGTGGTGGCAGCTCTTCACGGCGGTGGGACTCGGCATCCTGTTCGCGCAAGTGGCGTTCCTCGGCCATGACGCCGCCCACCGGCAGATCTTCGTGTCGGGCCGGGCGAACGACTGGGCGAGCCTCATCATCGGCGACCTCTTCATCGGCATGAGCTACGGCTGGTGGCGGCACAAGCACGCGCGCCACCACGCCAACCCGAACAAGGAGGGGACGGACCCCGACATCGACCTGCCGATCATCGCCGTCACTCCTGACCGGGCGCGGGCCGCGCGCAGCCCTCTCACCCGCTGGGCGATGTCGCATCAAGGCGCGTTCTTCTTCCCCATCCTCACGCTCGAGGGCGTCTCGCTGCACGCTTCGAGCGTGCGTCGCGTGCTCTCCCGGGATCACGTCGAGCGTCGCTCGTGGGAGATCGCGCTGCTCGCGATCCGGCTCGGCGGGTTCGCCGCCCTCGCGTTCGTGGTGCTTTCGCCGCTGACGGCGGCCGTGTTCCTCGTGGTCGAGCTGGCCGTGTTCGGCGTGTACATGGGATCGTCCTTCGCTCCCAATCACAAGGGCATGCCGATGGTGCCGGCGAGTCTCAAGCTCGACTTCCTGCGCCGCCAGACCGAGATGAGCCGCAACATCCACGGCAGCCGCCTGCTCGATGTCGCGATGGGCGGGCTGAACTACCAGATCGAGCACCACCTCTTCCCGTCGATGCCGCGGCCGCACCTTCGCCGGGCGGCGGTCATCGTGCGCGCGCACTGCGAGGCCCACGGCATCCGCTACACGTCCACGGGGCTGCTCGCCTCCTACGCGATCGTCATCCGCTACATCAACCGGGTGGGGCTCGGCGAGCGGGACCCGTTCGACTGCCCCCTGGTCGCACAGCGGCGCGCCATCTGAGCAGAATGGATGCCGCGGTCCGGGCCTGATGGGGGCCGGGCGTGGCGGGCGCCACATCGAACTGATGTACTAACGATCCCTGGGATGGTTGTCAATTCGGGCATGATCTCCAGATATCAATGTCGGAGCCCCTTCCTAGTATCGAAGATATGAACGATGAACGAGGGGCGGCGGACCGCTCGACTGAGGACGACCATCTGATCCGCAGTGAGTTCGACCTGTGGGATCGGGAGCTGGACGATCCACCGGGCCGTACCACGGCGTCGGCCCGCGACCTCCACGATGTGGCTGCGGATGAGCTCGACGCGATCGCCTTCCAGCGTCGCATCGCCGTCGCCCAGGAGTACCGCCTGATCGCCGAGATCCTGCGCGCGGCCGAGCTCGACCCCGAGGCGTGGGCGGGACCCGATCCCACTTCCGACCCCGCGTGGACAGACCCCCGCAGGCTCGGTGCCGCCGCCGCGCGTCGTGAGCGCCGGGACCTCGCGGTCCGTGCCGCAGCAGCCGACGCGGCGGTCCGCCTGCGGATGTCGGAGACGACCGTCCGGACGCGGGCGACGCACGCCGCTGCCCTGCGGGACCGCATGCCTCGCCTCTGGTCGATGTTCCTCGCCGGGGCGGTGAGCGAGCAGAACGCCGTCACTGCGGCCACCCTCGCGGCATCCCTTCCCTCGCAGGCGCCCGAGACCTGGGAGAAGTTCGACGACCGGATGGTCGAGGTCGCCGGTGTGCTCACGCCAGGGAAGTTCCGCGTCGCAGCACGAGCCGGGCGAGAACGCGTGCATCCGGAGAGGCTCGACGAGAGGCACCGGCGTGCCGCCGAGGAGCGCGGAGTGTGGTCCTCCCCTGAGCTCGACGGGATGGCGACCGTCACGGCACTCATGTCGGCGGAGCGGGCGCGCGCGGCGATGACCCGGCTGGACACGATGGCCCGTCACCTCGCGGGGCAGGACGACGAGGTCCGAACTCTCGCCCAGCTGCGCGCCGACATCTTCGCAGACCTGCTCGTCGCGGGGGAGACGGATGCCGTGGACCGCACGATCCGCGCGACGGTGGCCATCACAGTCCCGGTGTTGACGCTGCTCGGGGCGTCGGAGGAGCCCGCCACGCTGGAAGGCTACGGGCCTATCGACATCGACACCGCCAAGCAGCTGGCCGGAACGGCGACGTCCTGGGTTCGAGTGCTCACCCATCCGGTCACCGGCACGGTTCTCGACGTCGACCGCCGGACGTATCGCGTGCCCAACGACTTGCGGCGGTGGGTGCAGCTCACGCGTCCGAGCTGCGCGTTCCCCGGCTGCCCGCGGCTCGCGCGCGAGTGCGACCTCGACCATCGCATCGACTGGCAGTACGGCGGCGCGACGAGCGACGAGAACCTCGACCCCGCGTGCGAACACCACCACCGGATCAAACACGGCACGCTCTGGCGGTCCTACCGCTGCCCGACGACTGACGCCACCTGGTGGGTCAGCCCCACCGGAACTCGCTCGGCATCCGACCCGGCCCCGTTCTGAGGGTCAGACAGGACCACCCGACAGGCCGCAGCCGGTTCCATGGTCCGAGGCATCCGGTCCCGCGTTCTCGACCGACCGTAGGGTGGGAGCATGCGATTCGGCGTGTTCATCCCGCAGGGCTGGCGTTTCGACCTGGTGGGCATCGAGCCCGCCCGGCAGTGGGAGGTCATGAACGGCCTCGCGCAGCGCGCCGACTCCGGTCCGTGGGAATCGCTGTGGGTGTACGACCACTTCCACACGACTCCCGTGCTGAGCGAGGAGGCGACGCACGAGGCGTGGACGCTGATGGCGGCGTTCGCGGCATCCACTTCCCGTGTGCGGCTGGGGCAGATGTGCACCTGCATGGGCTATCGCAACCCCGCCTATCTCGCCAAGGTAGCGGCCACGGCCGACATCATCTCCGGCGGACGCGTCGAGATGGGCATCGGGGGAGGCTGGTACGAGCACGAGTGGCGGGCGTACGGCTACGGCTTCCCCGGCATCCCGGACCGCCTTGCGAAGCTGCGCGAGGGCGTCGAGATCATGCGGCAGGCGTGGACGACCGGCCGGGCCACGCTCGACGGCAAGCACTACCAGGTCGACGGCGCCATCGTGCAGCCGCTCCCGCTTCAGGAGGGCGGCATCCCCTTCTGGATCGCCGGCGGTGGCGAGAAGGTCACTCTCAAGATCGCCGCCCGGTATGCGACCTACACGAATTTCGCCGGGTCGCTCGAGGAGTTCGACCACAAGAGCGACGTCCTGCGCCGGCACTGCGACGACCTCGGGCGCGACTTCTCCGCCATCACGCGGTCGTCGAACTTCAACACCATCGTGGGCGAGACCGACGCCGAGGTGCGCGAACGCCTCGACGCGCTGCGGGCGCGGGTGCTGCCGTTCGTCGGCGAGCATCGCGCCGACGCGATCATCCGCGACTTCGAGGCCTCGGATGCCGTGGGCACCCCCGAGCAGATCGCGGAGAGGCTCGCCGAGCGCGCGGGGCACGGGCTGGGCTACGCCATCCATTACTTCCCCGACGCCGCATACGACACCGCGAGCCAGGAGCTCTTCGAGACCAGGGTGATCCCTGCGCTGAGCTGACCGGCCGCGTCGGGGATCCTGCCCCCGCGACGCCGTTCCCCGGTCTCCTCGGGCCCGTCCCCCGGTGTGCCGTCGAACCGGTCCGAGTACCGTTCTGCTCACAGACCAGACGCCGATTGACCTGGACATCGAATGAACACGGCGACGGACGACTCGATGACTGCCACGCTACAGCTCCTGGGATGCTGGCGACTCGCGGTCAGCGGTCGGGCGGTCGCAGTGCCTAGGCGCGACCAGCGCGTCATCGCCGCCATCGCCCTGCTCGATCCGCGCCCACGGCGCCAACTCGCCGAGATCCTGTGGCCGGACGGAAGTCGAGACCATGCGCAGGCGAACCTGCGCGTCAACCTGTCCGACATCCGTCGGCATTACCCAGGGATACTGGCCGACTCCGACCCGCTTTCGCTCGCGCCGGGGGTGGGGGTGGACGTCGCGTCACTTCGCCTTCTGCCGTCGATCATCGACGGCGAGACCGAGTGCTCGCGACTGCGGGAGTGGCTCGAGTTCGCCCGACGAGCCGAGCTGCTGCCCGGATGGTACGAAACCTGGCTCGACCTCGAGCAGGAACGGGTGCGACAGCTGCGCCTGAGCGCGCTCGAGATCCTCGGCCGGACGCTGCTCAAGTACGGCGACGCCGACGGCGCCCTCAGCGCCGCAACGATCGCCCTTGACGCCGAGCCGTGGCGAGAGTCTTCCTACGAACTGCAGATGCGAGCTCACATTCTCGCGGGGAACCGGGCACTCGCGCTGCGGGTGTACGAGAGCGCCCGGTCGATGCTGCTTCGAGAACTGGATGTCGAACCCGCGCCGATCCTCAGCGGCCTTGCGCAGGAACTGCGTTACCACGGATCTGTGTGAGCCTTCCTCTCAACCGAAAGGCGTCTTGGCGGCGAGCGACTCGGCATTCGCACCCCACAGGCCCAATTCCGGCGTCTGAGTCGGTCCCATCCTTGCGACGATCGCCTGGTGGAACTGACGGAAGTTCCCGCTGAACGAGCTCGAGTTCCAGACCTGGTGAAGAGTCGTCGTGAAGACGCCGTTGCCGCCGACCTCCTGCGAAAGCTGAGAGTCCAGACATCCCGAGATCGAGACACCGTTCGCGCGCACGGCGGATTGCCCACGCGCACCCGCCTGCAGCCCCGCATACAGCGCGGCGTGCCGAGCGACCACGGCAGCGTTGACCCCGATAGGCATGTTCCGCGTCAGCACGGGCCCACTCGGGCCCGTCCCACCTCCGCGGGAGGTACTCTGCTGGCCGGGAAACCGGCGCGGCTCGAGTGGCGCCTCGCGGGTCCGGGTCCTTTCGAACCGGTCGAAGATCGAGACATACGGACCCGACGCCGGTGTCCATCCCGCCCCCGCCTTCAACTTCTCCCAGAACGTCGCTGCGGAGGTCGAGAAGAGCGACCGCTGTGTCTCGGTCGTGGCCGTCACCTCGACACTGCGACTTCCGCCCGGTGAGGCGGGCCGTGGAAACGACCTGCTTCCGCCGCCGCTCGTCGCCGAAAGGTTGACGTAGAAGGCCCCTTTCCTCTCGGCGAACTCCAGTTGGTCCCGTGTGAACATCCGTCGGTAGACGGTGCCGCTGTGGCAGCTGTCGGACAGCAGCACGATGTCGACACCCGCAGCGAAGCCGGAGAAGGCCGACTCGAGTTCGTCGTCGATCAGCATGCGCTCGAACAGCACCCACGTCTCGTCCTGCAGGTCGATCTCGTTGTCACCGCTCACGTTCGGCACCTGGGCTCCATGGCCGGCGTAGGTGAGAAGGAAGATGTCGCCGCTCGCGAGCTGCTGCGCCGCTGCCGAGATCTCCGCGAGCACATTGGCAGCGGTGGCATTCTGCGTGAGAAGGGTTGTCGGGGTGAACCCGTCCCTGGTCGCGATCGCGCGCATCGTGGCAGCGTCGTTCTCACAGCCGCTCAGCGCTCCATCCCAGCCCTCGTAGTGCGCCGGGTCGACGCGGTTGACGCCGATGTGGAGCGACCTGCGGCGCCGGCCCGGCGATCCCGACCCGCTCGGCCCTCCCGTCGGCGAGCTGTCCGTCAGCCCCAGCGCGCCGAGAGTGATCGGCCCAGCGATCCCATCGTCGGCGAGCCCTCGAGAGCGCTGGAATTTCACCACGGCACTCCGGGTCATCGCTCCGAAGATGCCGTCCTCGGCCAGGCCGTAGTCGCCGAGTTCGTTCAGCCGCGCCTGCAGCCGTCGGACGTCATCGCCCCTCGACCCCATCTGCAAAGTACGCATGATCAGCCCGCGTACCAGTAGAAGTCGACGCGTTGGCCGGCGAGCTCGGGAAGGGACTTCTTGGGCAGCGTGTAGAGACCGTCCGCCTTCGCGAACACGAGCCTCGCACCCGTTGCGCGCAAGGAGTCTGCCGGGAGGCGGACGCTGTCCGTCTTCGTCGCGCCCTCGACCTCGACCGATGCGATCAGGGCATCATCGGCTCCCCGCACCTGCACGCACTTGAACCAGCTCTTGTGGTCGGGAATCGTGAGGCAGAACTCGACCGCAGTCGGGTCATCGATCGCTGTCATCGCCGTGACGGTGATGTCATCACCGCCTGGAAGGCGACCCGGAGACTCCAGCTGCTGCCAGTCGATGGTGCCGCTCGCCGGTTGCACGCTGCGGGTCTTTCCGGCTATCAGTTCGAAAGCCGTCGGCAGGACGGACTGGATCGAGGTGATGATCGTGCTGAACGCCGGAGCCCAGAAGCGCTGTGCGACCTCCGGATCGAGCATCAGCGGATCGATCGCGTTCATATCGCGACTGCCGTCGTCACCGAGGTACTGAGTGACCTTCTTGATCGCCCACGGCAGTTCATCGGAGATCGCCCCGGCGAGCTTCCCGAAGGCCTTGCCCCAGAACCGTTCCATCACCTCGTCGTCCGCAGTCCCGCCCTCACCGCGCGCACCGCGCTCGGTGAAGTCGCGCGCGATCTCGTCGATGAGGACCGGGAGCGTCTGGTCGAGCACCTGGTTGGTGATCGCCGTGAGCTGAGCCGATTGCGTCTGGAACTCATCGAGGAGGCGCAGAGCTCGCACCTCCGCCTCTTCCGACCCACCGGGGAACTCTCGGATGAAGCCGCCGGCGATGCCTCCCGCCTTGCCCCCCAGCGCCGCCCCGGCGGGACCGCCGAAGAAGCCTCCGACAGCCGACCCCGCCCACGGAAGACCGGCCTTTATGACGTCCTTGGCGTTGTCGGCAACGGCGTCCTTCACCTTGCCGGCCACGCTCGACACGGCCTTCTTGATCGATGAGAACCACCCACGGTAGTCCTCCTCGGTGGGAAGCGGCATATCTCCACCCGTAGCTCCGGCGGCGGCAGCGTCATCCTGGGACCCCGATCCGGACTGATCCGGTTGCTGCGGATCGCCCTCGCCCGTACCCCCGTCCTGCGACTCGGCTGCCGCGGTCGTCTCCGGTGCCCCATCGCGCGTCGCTTCATCGGCTGCCCGCGGCGTGCGCCGCGGGGCGCGCTCCTTCGCGCTCATCTACCCACTCCTCATTCCAGGGGCGGCGACACATCGGCCTCGGGTATGCCGGAGGTTCCACCCGATCTCGCTCGACGGATATCGAACGGCACAGAGTTCACACCCCCACCCGCAACAGCGATGTGAAATCGCCGATAGACGATCGCTACGAAACTGCAAAGAGCGCGAGTCGTTGCGGCACGCAGCCTCTGGAGCGGTCGCTCGTGCTGATCAGAGCAGTCCGTGATTCGCGAAGGCGTTCCAGACGCCGTCTGCGTCGACCCCGGTGGTGACCTCGTCGGCGTGCGCCTTGACGAGTTCCGGAGCGTTCCCCATGGCGATGCCGAGGCCGCACATGGCCAGCATCTCCACGTCGTTGTGGCTGTCGCCGATGCCGATCGTATGAGTCATCGGCACGCCCAGGCGCTCGGCGAGGCGCGCGATCGCCGCCCCCTTGTGCATACCCGGAAGGCTCACCTCGCCGCCGGCCTCTCCGAGGTACGGGATGGTTCCGGTGATCACGTGGAAGCGGTCGCCCAGGCCGTCTCGCACGCGGGCGAAGGTCCCCGCGTCGCTGCCGAAGAAGGTGGCCTTCGCGATCCCCTCGGTGGGGACCGGCCCTCGGTAGGCCATGCGCTTCTCGAGCTTCTTCACGTCACGCGAGGCCGCGGCGTCCCGGTTCCGGGCGATATCGGCCTCGAAGAGCGGGCGCACCCGCTCGAAGAGCCCCTCGCTCGGGTAGACGTCGTCGAATCCCTGGAAGTTGTACTCGACATCCCGCTCGCGGAAGAACCGGACGAGCTCGGTCACGGCCGAGCCGGGCATGGGGAAGCCGGCGACGACCTCGCCCCCGAACTCGACGAAGCCTCCGCCCGCCGTGATCGCGCCGTCGAAGCCGATGTCCGCGACTGTCGCGGGGATCTCCCGCCGTGACCGGCCCGTGCACAGGAGCACGAGATGTCCGTTGCCGCGCGCGCGGGAGATGGCGTCGGGAACCGACGGCGCGAGCTGCTGGTGGTGGTCGATGAGCGTGCCGTCGACGTCGACGAAGACAAGGCGGCGGGTGGTCACGTCGGTTGCTCCTCGGTGCACGGAGATTCCGGATGCCTCGGCCCGAGACATCCGGAAGCTCCGGAATGGCGGATGGGGTCAGCGGGTCAGCGAAGCGCCGTTCGTGCGGATAACTTCGGAGTACCAGTCGAACGACTTCTTCGGGTAGCGCGCGAGTGAACCGGAGCCGTCGTCATTGCGGTCGACGTAGATGAAGCCGTAGCGCTTGCTCAGCTGAGCCGTGCTGGCGCTGACGATGTCGATGCAGCCCCAGGCCGTGTACCCGATAACCTCGACGCCGTCGCGGATCGCCTCCTCGACCTGCACGAGGTGGTCGTTCAGGTACGAGATCCGGTAGTCGTCGACGACGGTCTTCCTGCCGTCCACCTCGACCAGCTCGTCGCGGGCGCCGAGGCCGTTCTCGACGATGAACAGAGGCTTCTGCCACCGATCCCAGAACTGGTTGAGCACGAGGCGCAGCCCCACGGGATCGATCGCCCAGCCCCATTCGCTCTTCGCGAGAGTCGGATTCTCGACACCGCCCATGATGTTCCCCTCGCTGGTCGCGCGGTCTCCGGCGGTCTCGGCGATGCTCATGTAGTAGCTGAACGACACGAAGTCGACCGTGTTGGTGAGGTCGTCGCGATCCTGCTCGGTGATCTCGAGCTCGACGCCCTTCTCGCGCAAGGTGCGCAGGAAGTAGCCGGGGTAACGGCCGCGGGTGTGCACGTCGCCGTAGACGAGATTGGCGTGATCGGCATCCATCACCGCGAGCGCGTCGTCGGGCGACGGAGTCAGCGGATAGATGGGCATCGACAGCACCATGCAGCCGATCTGCGCGCCGGGCGCGATCTCCCGCGCGAGACGCGTGACGCGCGCGGATGCCACGAGCTCGTGGTGCATCGCCTGGTACAGCGCCTGCTCGCCGAGCTCGTCCTTGGCGGAGTTGATGCCCCCGCTCATGAACGGGGCGTGCAGCAGCGAGTTGATCTCGTTGAAGGTGAGCCAGTACTTCACACGCGACCCGTACCGAGCGAGCAGGACCCGGGCGTAGCGCTCGTAGAAGCCGATGAGGTCGCGGCTCACCCACCCGTCGTACGTCTCGGCCAGGTGCAGCGGGGTCTCGTAGTGCGAGATCGTCACGAGCGGCTCGATCCCGTGCTTCTCGAGCTCGTCGAGGACCCGGTCGTAGAAGGCGAGACCCTCTTCGTTGGGCTCGGTCTCGTCCCCGTCGGGGAAGACGCGGCTCCACGCGATCGAGAAGCGGTACACCGAGAAGCCCATCTCGGCGAAGAGTGCGATGTCTTCCGCGTAGCGGTGGTAGAAGTCGATGGCCTCGTGCTTGAGGTTGTCGGGCGTGGGCTCAGCGGTGCGCGGGCCGACGATGCCCTGCGGCATGACGTCCTGCACCGAGAGGCCCTTGCCGCCCTGGTCGTAGGCGCCCTCGATCTGGTTGGCGGCTGTCGCACCGCCCCACAGGAAGCCGGTCGGGAAGGCGGTGGTGGTCGTGTCGGTCATCGTGGTGTCTCTCCTTCGACGGATGCCGGGGGTCGCGGTTGCGGGCAGGGCGGTGCGAGGCGACCGCCCTGCCCGACGGCTCACTTCGCGGGGATCGCGGCCTCGACAGCGCGGGCGAAGAACAGCGGCTCGCCGTGCGCGATCGGGCCGGAAGCCGCCTCGCCGACCTCCGGGTAGAGGTCCGGGTTGGTGATGATGACGGGAGTTGTCAGGTCGTACCCGGCACGCTCGATCGCGTCGCCGTCGAACTCGACGAGGAGGTCGCCCGCCTTCACCTCCTGGCCCTGAGTGACCTTGAGCGAGAAGTGACGGCCGCCCAGGCGCACGGTGTCGATGCCGATGTGGATCAGCAGCTCCGCTCCGTCCGTCGCGCGAAGCCCGACGGCGTGGCCCGTGGGGAAGGCCGCCACGACGGTGGCGTCGAACGGCGCGTACACCGCGCCGGAGCGGGGGCGGATCGCCACGCCGTCGCCGAGCGAGCGGTCGGCGAACGCCGCGTCGGGAACGTCGGACAGCGGCACGACCGTGCCGTCCACCGGGCTGAGCACGCGGACGTCGGTGCTCTCGGCGGCGACGGTCGCCTCATCCTCGGGGTCCTTGAACCCGACCGTCAGCACGAGCACGAAGGGGATGACGATCGCGGCGGCAAGCCCGATCGCGAGCATGATCATGTTCCCGTTGCCGATGAGGGCAGGGACGGCGAGCGCCGAGGGCACGACGAAGCTCGTCGAGAAGATGCCGCCGAGGGACAGGATGGCGCCGCCGACGACGCCGCCCACGATGCCGAACGCGAACGGGCGCTTGAGGGGCAGGTTGATGCCGTAGATGGCGGGCTCGGTCACGCCGGCGAGGAAGCCGGAGAGCGTCGCCGGCGCCGCGAGCGAGCGAAGACGGCTGTTGCGGGTGCGCACCCAGACTCCGGCGACCGCCCCGGCTTGTGCGAGCACGGCGGCGAACACCGGAGCGATGAGCATGATCTGGCCCGTGGTCTGGAACTCCAGTGTGAAGAGCGGCACCAGTCCCCAATGCAGGCCGAAGATGACGAAGACCTGCCACAGACCGCCCATGACAGCACCGCCGATGACGGGGACGTTCGTGAAGAGCCAGCCGATGCCGCCGCCGATCCAGCCGCTGATGATCGCCGACAGCGGGCCGATGACGACGAAGACGAGCGGCACGCCCACCAGGACGACGATCATCGGGGTGACGAACCGGCGGATCGACGTCGGGAGGACCCGGTAGAGGAACCGCTCGGCGTGGCTCTGCAGCCACACGACGACGATGATCGGGATGACGCTCGAGATGTACGTGACCATCGTGAAGGGGATGCCGAAGAATGTCAGCCCCTCCTGCCCGACCGCCGCGACGACGGTCGGGTAGACCAGGGCGCCGGCGATGGCGAGGGAGGTGAACTCGGCGGCCTTGAAGTAGCGCGCCGCGGTGATCGCCAGCGCGAGCGGCAGGAAGTTGATGAACGCATCCGACAGCGCGTTGAGCACGAGGTAGGTGCTCGAGGCGGTGTCGATCCACCCGAACGTCACCGCGGCCGCCAGGAACGCCTTGAGCAGGCCCGTGCCCGCAAGGGCCCAGAGTATGGGGGTGAAGATCGACGAGATCATCTTGATGAACCGGTTGAAGAGGTTGCCCCGCGGCTCGTCCGAGGCGGGCGTCGCTCCGCTTGCCGCCCCGAGCTTCGACACCTTGCCGATCTCGGCGTACACCTCGGGGACGTCGTTGCCGATGACGACCTGGTATTGACCGCCGGCCCGGGCGGTGGTGATGACCCCCGGGGTCGACGTGAGGGCCGCGGCATCCACCTTCGACTCGTCCTTGAGGACGAACCGCAGCCGGGTCATGCAGTGCACGAGGGACTGCACGTTGTCCTCGCCGCCGACGCCCTTGAGGACCCCCGCCGCTGTCTTCGCGTAATCCGCCATCGGGATCCGCCTTCCTTTCGCCGCTCCTGTGCGGCCTGTGTCACAGGCGAAGCCCCGATGACCCGTTTCCGGGCAACAAAAAAACCTGAACTCGTTCATCGCCGATGTGGCGATGTGAGTTCAGGTTTTGCCCGCTCGCGCGGTGACAATCCAGGACTTCGGCAGGACTGGAGCCCTGCGCCGGTCACGATAGCACGTCGCTGCCGCTGGTGTCACGTCCGATCTGGGCGGCGAGGCGCTCGACATGCACGATGAGGTAGAGGAGCTCCTCGTCGGAAAGGGCGGATCCGGTCGCGGCCGCGACGTAGCTCTTGACGTCCTCGGCGATGCGGTACGACTCGGGATACTTGACGCGGGCGAACTCGAAGAACGACGAGTCGTTGCTGCGGAGCATCGACTGCGAGACCAGGCGCTGCAGCAGGAACTGCACGTGGAGGACGAATCGCGCGTAGTCGGGATTCTCGACGTCGAGCGTGACCCCGAGCCCCCGCTCCACCGTGGCGACGACGTGCTGCACCCGGCGGAACAGCTGAGCCGCCGTCCCGTTGGGCTCGTCGCGCGTGGCGTTGAGCAGATGCATCGTCAGGAATACGGCCTCTTCGTCGGGCAGCGCCCGGTCGAGCCGGCTGCTGATGACGGTGGCCATGGTGGCGGCCGCCGCGAACTCCTGGGGGTGCAGCACCCGAAGCTCGGGCATGTTGGTGGTGGGTATGCGGATCCCGGCATCCAGGCGCTCCAAGACGTACTGGATGTGGTCGATCACGGCGATCAGCAGCCTTCGGCCGAGATCACGCTCCAGCTGTCTCTCGGCGCCGTCGACCGCGGCGCTCACGGCCTCGATGACCGGGTACGGGACGTCGGCGAGAACGCGTCGCGTGTGCTCGGGGTCGCCGGACTGATCGATGACGAAGGTCTTCTCGACCTTCGCCGGGTCGATCGCGTCGGAGGCCTTGAGCTGGAAGCCCAGACCGCGTCCCATGAGGACGCGTTCGCGTCCCTGCTCGTCGACCGAGATCACGACGTTGTTGTTGAGCACCTTGTGCGCGACGACGCGCACGCCCTGCCTTTCGCCTGGCACCGGCATGGCTGCGATTCTATGCGGCCGAGCACGGAGGGGACGTCGCACGCCTGCTCGCGGTCGGCGGCGGGTTCCGCTCTCGGAGGAGGATACTGGCGCAATGACTCCGGACGAGATGCACGCCTATTGCGCCGCGAAACCGGGCGCTTGGGTCGATGAGCCGTGGCCCGGGGATGTGGTGTTCAAGGTCGGCCCTCCGGACCGGGGCAAGATCTTCGTCTTCCTCGGAGACGGCAGCTCGATCGGGTTCAAGGCCGCGACGACTCGGGAGGAAGCGGACGACTGGCTGGCACGGTATCCCGAGGACGTTCGCGTCTCGGCGTACATCGGGCGGTCGGGATGGAATACCGTGAGCCTGCGCGGCGGCGTGCCGGACGATGAGCTCCGCGAGGCGGTCGACCGGTCGTACGAACTGGTCGTGGCGGGGCTTCCCAGGAAGTACCGCGTCTTCCAGGACTAGGGCGCCGGCTCTCGGCGACCCTCAGTACAGGGTCTCGCCGCGTTTGAGCATCTCGACGTATTCAGCGACGCGCGCGGCGCGCGAGGCCGGCCGCTTGAGGTTGGCGACGCGGAAGGCCATCGCGAACCTGTTCTGCGCGGATTGCGCTGCGAAGGCGTCCGCGAGCAGCGGGTCGGCATCGAGGGCCTCCTGCAGCTCGGGCGGGAGCTCGCCGTCGCGCTGGCGGTACGCGCGATCCCATCGGCCGTCCGCCTTGGCGCGGTCGATCTCGAGCTGGCCTGCCGGCCGCATACGGCCCTCCTCGATCAGCCGGGTGACGTGGCCGATGTTGACCTTCGACCACAGGCTCCGCGGCCGCCGCGGCGTGAAGGTCTGCAGGTAGTAGTCGCCGTCCAGCGCGCGCGACTGACCGTCGATCCACCCGAAGCACAGCGCCACATCGAGCGCTTCGGCGTACAGGATCCCCGGCTTCGTGCTCGCCTTCTTCCGCAGGCGGAGCAGCACACCGCCCGGGTCGGGATCGGAGTCCAGCCAGGCTTCCCACTCGGAAGCCGTGTCGACGTGCAGTTCCGGCTTGTCGGCACGTTGCGCCATGACGGGAGGATAGCGCCGGCGTCCGACGCGCTCGGCGAGCATGCGCTCTCGTCGGCGGCATCCGCCCGCCCGTCGGCCTTCGTGCGGACCCCCGTCGGCGCGGCGGGACCGGGATCAGAGGTGGGACTCGATGAACTTCACGATCGCTTCGAGCTCTCGCTCCACGGCGGCCTCCAGCGGCTCGAAGGGCGCACCCGAGAGGTAGCGAGCGGCGGTGCCGGGTCCGTCAGGGCTGCCGTGGTCGGCGTCGATCGACTTCCGCCACCGTTCGGCATGCGTCGCCCACTCGTAGCGGTTCACGATCTGGGGCTCGTCGAACCAGACGTTCCACGTCAGGGTATTCCCGGGCGAGAGCAGATTGCCGGAATAGGTGTTGAAGAGGTACATCACGAGCGCGTTGAAGTCGTCGGCCACCTCGTCTCCGGTGGTCGCGATGTCTCCGATCTCCACTCCGAGGTGGGCCACATTCCAGGCGACATCCTCATGCCTGGCGAAAGCCGGGATGGGGAAGTCGGTGCTCTCCCCGTCCCGAAGCGGGAAGATCGGCTGGGCAGGGCTGCCGGGATCGAAGGTGCGCACCTTGATCGCGTGCTCCTTGTCGTGCGGGAACGGGTGACCCGCGGTGATGAACGCGTTCCAGAGCCACTTGACGAGGCTGTTCTCCTTCGCGCTCGGGCTGAACCAGATCTTCCCCGTGACCTCCAAGTCGGCCGCGAGCGTCTTCGCGGGCTCGTCGACCCACCCGCGCTGTCCGGTGACGGAGACCTCCACGTTCAGGCATCCGAGCGCCGCGAAGTCGACCCCCTGCTGCGGGCAGATGATCGAGTAGACGCGGCCCTCGTCGTCGTAGCCGATTCTCGAGATGTCGGGCGCGAACATCTGATAGCAGCGGGAGTCGGGGGTTCCCGGGTCGGTCTCCCACGAGAACTCCGGCCACAGGACCGCCTGCTGACGGTCGAGCTTGCCGATGTTCGCCATGTTGGCGAGCTTCGGCAGCGACGACAGGTCCGGATCCGGATATGCGAAGGCGGGATCCGACTGGGCGAAACCGCCCACCCAGCCCGGAGGGATCAGACGGCTCGGTTCGCTCATTTCGGCATCCCTCTCAGCGCCCTCGTCGGCACTCTCGGAGGCTAGCGCTGGCCGACCGGCCGGTCTGTAGGCCATAAGGCGGACAGCGGATCCGGGCCGATGAAGCCAGCGGCCGGCGCCGGGGCGCGGCATCCGTCAGTACTTCGTCCAGGAGATGTTCTCGGCGTGTGCCTTCGTGATCGTGCCCGTGAGCCGATCGGGATGCTGCAGGTCGCGGAACGTGACCGAGGCGTTGACGAGGTCGCTGATGGTGATGACGCCGGTGCGCAGGGTCGAGAGCCCGGTGACGGGGCCCGGCACGCCCTTGGACGGTGACGGCCCCCGGTCGTAGAGCGTGAGGTCGACCGCCGAGAGCTTGAACGCGTCGAGACCGAGCGCGAGACCGCCGGGATTGGTGCCGCCCCGGGCCGACGGCGTGACCACCGCGGGGATCCCGCCCTTCACCGTCAGGTTGAGCAGCGCGTCGGGGGCGAGGGTGACCGACCCCTTCGCGGCGTCGGACGAGATCGGGATCGGGATCGCGTTCTGGTTGCGGATGCTCAGCCGCGCGTCGAGCTTGCGGATCTCGAGGCTGTCGGCGGTGATCTTGGAGGCCGCGGCCTTCTCGAGGAATTCCGTCTTGTCCTTCTCCGACATCTTCGCGAACTCCGCCTTCGTCGTGCCTCCCTCGTGCATGTCGAAGATCGCCGACCAGAGTGAGAACTTGTCGGCCCAGGCGCGCCCGACGTCCAGGGGCCGCATGTCCCATGTGATGAAGTCGATCCAGTCGATGCCGCGCGGACGGTTCTTCCCCTCAGGATCGTTCCCCTTGTCCATGTTCTTCGGGTTCTTGACGTAGACGCCGAGCTGCAGCTGATTGCCGTGCAGGTTGAGGATCGGCTCCTCCGTCACGAAGTCGACGAACCACGGACGCACGTAGATGTCGTATCCCGTCCAATTGGGCCCGATCATGCCCCCGCCGAGGTGCGTCGAGGAGATCTTGCCCTTGATGTTCTTCTCGAAGGTCGGGATGTCGACCTCGCCCTTGACGATCGGCACGATGAGCGGTCCGAGACGGATGTCCTTCGGCCCGGTCTTGTCGTTTCGGAGATAGATCTCGACCTCGATGGATCCGTCGATGTGATCGACGGCCGTGCGGATCGTCTTGGGGTCGAACCCGGGCGCCGGCGACGGATCCTTGAAGATGCCCTCCTGTCCGGGCTCGTCGCCATCGGTGATCGGGTTGTGCGCGCGTCGCGTGTCCGACGTCAGGTCGAGCGAGAAGAAGGCATCCGTGATGTCGAGCGAGGGGATGTCGACGCGCATCCCCTTCCCGAGGTTCACGTCGAGCTGCGTGAGGTCGACCGACCTGGCCTTGATCCACACGGCCTTGCGGCTCGTGCCGGGCACGAGCTTGATGTATTCGAGATCCTTGATGTACGGCTTCTCGACGTAGAGATGCCCGGTGGCACTCGTGTAGACGGCCCGCACGGCGCCGAGCCTGCCGACCTGCACCGACTCGCCGAGACCGAGTTCGGCAGCCTTCTTCATGATGAGCTGGGGATTGGCGACGTCGACCTTCATGCCGCCGCCGGCATAGAGGAACAGCGACGCCGGTCCGGTCGTGAGCCGCACGTCGCCGGAGAACTTCTTCTTGAGGTTCGCGGAGATCGAGGCCCCGAGCTCCGCGATCCCCACGGTGCCCTCGATGTTCATCGTCTCGAGGTCGACCGTGAAGTCGGGATGCAGGAGCTTCGGGTCGGTTCCGAGGGGCGGAGTGAGTGCGAGGTCGCGGATGAAGGTCTCGTCGGCGGGCTTGCCCGTCGCCGGCTGCACGACGATCGAGGTGTCGTCGTCAGGCAGGTCGATCCACAGTCCGCCGAGCACGATGCGGTCGATCGTGAAGGTGTCGAACGCGAGCTTGGTGAAGGG
Organism: Microbacterium sp. BK668; assembly: GCF_004362195.1. Lineage (NCBI taxonomy): Bacteria > Bacillati > Actinomycetota > Actinomycetes > Micrococcales > Microbacteriaceae > Microbacterium > Microbacterium sp. BK668. Next base: position 462,219 of record NZ_SNWG01000001.1, on the reverse strand, counting down.
GCTCTTGCCCTTGACGGGCGGCACGCGCTTCTCGATCCGCCCCTTCGTGCGCAGGCCCAGGATGTCGATGCGGCCGGCTTTGAGCCCGCCGCCGGCCGGGGTCGTCGTGAGGTGCAGGCGGCGTCCGCCGAGGACGGTGCGGATGTCGAGCGAGTCCGCCGAGATCTGCTCGATGAACAGCCCGCGCGAGTCGGCCGGGTCGTCGCTGCCGAACGTGATCGCGTCGGGGCCGACGTCGATCGCGGCGCCCGCGAGCCCAGAGAGCGAGACCGTGCCGGTGTAGTCGCCGCTGAGCGACGCGCTGCCCGAGATGCCCTTCAGCACGGCGTGCAGGCGGTCGCCCTTCAGCACGTCGACGCTGATGAAGTCGGCCGACAGGCTCGCCTTGACGTCGAGCTTGTCGCGGAGCTTGCCCTCGACATCCACCGACAGGCTCGACAGCTCGAAGGACTTCTTCGCGGGCCTGAGATGCACCCGGCCGATCGTGAGCGGCGGCTCGCCCGTGCCCGCCTTGTCGCTCCGGCCGAGGTGGAGCTCGAGCGGCTTGTCGGTCCAGGTGAGCCCGTCGCCCGTGAGCTTCGTGATGACGACGTCGGTGACCGACCACGCGGCGGGCACCTTCGCCTTCGTGCCCTTGGCAGGGATCTCGGGCGTCTGGACGGCGGCGAGGGTGACGGATGCCGCGGTCAGCGGCCCCTTGCCGCTGAGGGTCGCCGTGCCGACCTTCCAGCGGATCGGCCCGATCACGAGCCCCGACAGAGTGGCGTTCGCCCGCGCGCCCTCGGGGCTGCTGTCGAAGTCCGCCGCGACCTTGACCTGCCGGACGGTGAGGCTGCCGTCCGGCGTCGTGAGGTCGGTGCCGAGGAGCAGGAGGTCGCGCACCTTGAGCGAGACGGTCCTCCCGCCCTTGTCGTCGGTGACGAACGACGCCCGGATCGTGGGTTTGCCGCTCGTGCGCTTCGGCGCCGTGGTGAGCGTGCCCGCGACCGACGTCCGGCTGGACAGGGCGCCCATCGCGAGCTCGAAGCCCACATCCTCGAAGCGGTCCACCGAGCCCTTGGCCTTCACGAGCTGCCAGCCTGCGCTTCCCGGCTGGAAGAGGATGTCTTCGCCGACGATGTCGTGAACCGTGCCGCGGAGCATCGCGACATGCGTCGTCGAACCGTCGGGCTCCTTGGTGTCCATGACGATCGACGTGCCGCCGAGTCGCGTGATGGACAGAGTCGGGATGCGCGCGGCCGACACCGCCGACTCGCCGCCCGGTGTGCGCGAGACGTCGACCTCGACGCTCATCCGGAGGCCGTCGATCCAGACCTTCTCGGCGGAGATGCCGTCGCCGGGAGACCCCATCGCGACCTGCTCCACCTCGAGGCGGTCGATCGTGAGGTTCGGCACGCTGTAGCCCGTGGCGGTCGTCTTGAGGCTTCCACGGAGCGTTCCGAGGCCGACCCGGCCGACCGAGCCGCCGGGAAGATGGATGCCGGTCACCTCGAGCCCGCTCAGTCCGAACGTGGGCTGGAGCTGCGTCACGAGAGCCTCAGGCGTCACGCCCTTCACCTGGTCGATGCGGGCGTCGACGTTGCCCGCCGACAGCCCGACCGACGCCGTGCCCGCGGCGCGGTCGATGACGAAGCCGCGGCCGGCGATGTTGGTCGCGGCGATGTCGTGCAGCGACACCGAGAGCGTGCCCTGCGGGTCGAGTTCGCCCGTGATGCGGCCGAAGGTGATGCCACCGACCTCCGTGCCGAGCAGGCGCTTGGCGAGGTCGGTCAGCTCGCGCACCTGCTGCGCGGCCGCGAATCGGTCGGCGTCGGTCGAGGCATCCTTCGCCCGTCGCTCGGCCTCGCCCAGCGCGACCACGGCGTCGAGGGCGCGGGCCAGGCGCTCGCGGATCGGCCGGTTGCCCTCGATGTCGGGAAGCGCGGCGATCTCCTGCCGCAGCGCGTCGGCCGTCGGGATGGCGTCGGCCTTGAGCACGACGGCGGGCTGGGCGGGATCGGTGCTCGTGAGCTGCGTCTGGTCGATCTCGAGGCGGAACTCGCTCGTCTTGGCGAGCTGGCCGATCGTCGGGACCGACGGGCCGCCCTCGGTGAACTGGTCGATGAGGCTCGCGTCGTCGAGGTATCCGGGCGCATACGGGAGGATGCCGACGTTCGGGAGCTTCGCTCGGGCGTGGATGCCCTTGAACGTCACTCCGGGCGACTGGATGGCGCCGGACAGCGGACCGAGGGTGATGGAGCCGATCTCGGCCACGACTCCGATGTCGGACCTCAGTCGCTTGGTGAGGCGGACGAGCTCTTTGCGCTCGTCGGCGGACAGGGAGCCGGGATTCCAGCGGTCCTTGCCCTCGAGCTCCTGCAGGCGCTTCTCGTCGGCGGCCTTCTCGCCGAGCGCCGCGGCGAGTTGCGTCTTGAGCGCTTCCTCGCGTTTGTCGAGCTCGGTGTGCTGGGGTGTCCCGGGCTTCGCCTTCGCCTTCGCCTGCACGACCATCGCGAGGGCGGCGTTGAGGTAGGCCGGGAGGCTCTGGCCGAGCGTGAGGTTGACGTCCTCGAGCACGAGCGAGCCGATCTGCTGCCCCGCGCCGATCGAGATGCCCTTCACCTCGAGGCGGTCGAATGCGACGTTGAACGCCCGCAGCATCTGCGTCGAGTCCTTGATCCGCTGCGCCGCGGATTAGGGGGGTCGCAGAACGCCGTCGCTCGCGAGCCCCCACAGGTAGGTGAGCGGCTGCGGCGTGGGCGCGATCTTGTTCGCGGCGAACGCCGCGACGCTGCTCACGGGGAACGGCAGTTTCAGCGGGATCATCGCGTAGTCGAGCAGCGTGTAGTCGCCGGGTATCGACCCCTGCAGCGACACCAGGTTCGCCAGCAGCTGGAACAGCGGCCCGAACACCGGGATGGGGATCGTGCCCTTGGGCAGCTCGCGGCCGAGGTTGCCCGACGGGTCGGTCGAGGCATCCGCCGTCGCATTGAAGCCGAACCCGCCGACGCCCAGGTTCGCCACGGCCCACGCCCCTGACAGGGGGAGCGTCGGGTCGATCATGACGAAGTCGCGCAGCGACAGGTCGTCGAACTTCGCCGTGATGTACCCGGGTCGCTTGTAGCCGCGGTCCGAGAACCCGGCGCTCGCCCGGAACTTCGAGATCGTCACGGGGCCGGCCTTGTAGGTCTTGCCCGGGAGCACCATGTTGACCCCCGCGATGTCGAGCCGGTCCGTCTCGACATTCACGATGAAGCCGTCGGCGAAGGTCGCGTCCACCGAGATGTGGTTGGCTCCGCCCTTCGACGACCCGAGGGTGACGCCGTCGAAGTCGCCGCCGAGCACCCACTGCACGTCGGTCAGGTCGAAGGCGCGCAGGTGCATCGTCTTGCCGAAGAGCGAGATCTCGGCGTCGGACGCGAAGAGGTGGTACGCGGCGAGGGCGAGCCCCTTCGCGGCGACGCCGAGCGTGCGCAGGCCGCTCGGGATGTGGCTCGACTCCGTCGCCCGGGGCTCGAAGACGGTGCGCTTCTCGGCCTCGCTGTACAGGCCGAAGTCGCGGAGGATGGCGGCGAGCAGCGGCGCCTGCGCGACCTGTCGGTCGACGCGCAGCCGGCGGGTCAGGTCGAAGAGCCAGTGCCGGTCGTCGGCCGCGACCGCGAGATCGACGAGGGCGCGCAGGATCGTGGCGTTGGGCTCGGTCCACAGGCGCTCGTCCGACAGTCGCTCGCGCAGGGCCGCCCGCGTCGGCAGTCGCTCGTCGCGGCCCGTCGCGAGGGTCGAGGGGAGCGAGCGGCGCATCTCGTCGGTCAGGCCGCTCCAGAACGTCGACCACACCGACGGGTTCTGAACGGCGAAGGCCTGCTGCGCGCCAGGGGAGAGGGCCCTCAGCGCCTGCAGTGCGATCCACGCGTCGTGCGCCGTGAAGGTGAGGAACCCGAAGAACCCCGGCATGAGGCCCAGCGCCTGCCGCACGAGGTGGAGGGGATCGCGCAGCTGATTGAGCTCGAGCAGCTCCTGGCGCGTCTCTTCGCCGAGCAGGAAGGAATCGGGCAGCTTCTCGACGATCTCGTTGAGACCCTGCAGCGCGTCGAGGCGCCGGATGATCGCGGTGCGGAGGGCGAGGTCCTTGGCCGGGTCGTCCGGGATCCAGGCGTTGGCGTCCCCGCTCAGGGTCTTGCCGAGGAGGTTGCGGACGATCCACAGCGACAGCAACGCGTGGCGCTGGCCGCCCCACAGGTCGAGGTAGCCCTTCGCATACGACAGCAGCAGGGTCTCCGGGATGCCGAGGCTCACCCCCGTCTCGTACTCCCGCCCGACGCCCGTGTACTCGCCCGAGTCCCACATGTCCTGCGGCAGATTGTCCAGGAGCCGCCCGAACCACTTGCCGTTGTCGAGCTGCCGCCAGGCGTCCTGGGCATCGAGCGGCGTGCTCCGCACGAGGAGGTACGCCAGCCGCGCCTCGGAGTCGCGCACGGCCCAGTCGAAGATCCCGTACGAGAGCAGCTCGATGGCGCGGGAGATGTTGCTCGCGGGACTGCGTGCGGCGAGCACGACCCGGAGCACCGCGCCGTACCCCGGATGCCGGCGGTCGTCCTCGTCGAGCGCCTCGACGAGCGTCGCGACGAGCCCCTTGCCGTCCAGCGTGTTCACGAGTCCCACGAGCGCGGGGGTCGTCGCGGGTGGGGCATTCGTGCCCGTGCCCGCCGTCGGCGCCTCGGAGATGGCCTTGCGCAGATCCTCGAGCGTGGGAGTGCCGGAGGGCGCGTTCGCCCTTTCGGCTGCGGCGACCTGGGTGGGATCGGTCACACCGCAGAGCGGGGCGAGCGCCGTCAGCGCCTTCTTCGCGTTGTCGCGGCCCCCCGCCTGCAAGAGCCGCTCGACCTCGTCCTGCAGCAGGCCCGCGCTCGCCTGAATCCCCTTCGACAGCTCGTTCTCGGCGCTGAGCGCCTGCCTCAGCTCGGCTTCGTCGGTCGAGGCGTCGGGCGGCGACGAGTACAGGGCGCGGAAGACCTCGCGCCGCTCCCCGTCCACGAGCTTGGCGAGCGTCTTCCTGCCCGCGCGGCGCAGGGTCGCGAGCAGCGCGCGGCGGGCGATCGGCGACAGGCGGTCGGGCTGCACGTTGCGCAGCGCTCTCGCCGCGCCCGGGTACGGCGTGCCGTTGAGCTGCGGCGTCGTGTCGGCGAGGCCGGCGAGCTCCCCCGCCGTGAGCGCCGAGAGCACGGCGACGCAGGCCTCGGGGTACGCGGTGTGGTGGTCGTCCTCGAGCTGGCCGAGCGTCCGCCGGTCCTTCGCGGGAAGCGCCCGCACGAGAGACCGGGCGACGACGAAGGCGAACCCCGACAGCACCCGCAGGGCGTTCTCGACCATGCTCGGGGTGTTCTGAGTCCACGGGTGGTCGAGCAGCTGCGAGAGCGCCCGGACATCGGCGGTGTGGTTGATCTCGACGGCCCGGTCGAGCTGCTTCTCGAGCGGGACGACGTCCGGGGTCGTCGCGGTGTCCGCCGTCGCCAGGGCGCTCTCGTCGGGCGCCGTCGCCGGCGCGATCCCGGTCGCATCGCCGGCCCGGGCGACGCGGCCCGAGGGCAGGGCCGTGCGCGGCACCCAGACCTCGGCGCCTGCCGAAACGGCGGCGGCGATGCCGGCCGCCTCGGCCTCGGCCGCCGTGACGTCGGCTTCGACGCGGCCGAGGTTCTCGTGCTGGCGGAGGTGCGCGAGCTCGTGGGCGAGGACGGCCGGGAAGCGCGGATGCCGGGGGTCGCCGTTCAGCACGATGCGGGCAGCGGATGCCTCGCCCCGGGGCGCGCCGGCCGGCTGGGCGCTGTCGAAGACGACGCGGGCGTCGTCCAGGCCCAGGAGCGGCGCGAGCTGCGCGATGAGCTGCCGCACGAGGTCGGTCGACGCGCGCGCGGCTGTGTCGGCGCCGTACGACGCGGCCGGGCGCTCGCCGTCCGCCTCACGAGCCAGCGGGACAGTGCCGCCGGGCCTGACCCTCGTGGGTGAGGAGGGTGCTGCCCGCTCGTGCCGCGGCTGTCGCGGCGTGCGCGGCTCCCGCGCCGGCGCGAGGCGCGGGGCGAGCGCCGTGCCGGTGGTTGCGGCCCACGACCGGCCGCCGTCCGCGGCCCTCGCCGCTTCCGGCGATCCGCCCGGCGGTCCCGTCGCCTGTTCCACGACGCCTCAGAGGGTGATCTCGTTGAACGGGTTCCAGGACTCGAACGGGGCCGGAAGGTTCCGCGCGGGCAGCACGGCGCGCCCGATCACGACATTGCCCGTGACGGCGGCGGAGGTCGTCGCGAGCACCGCGAGGCCGATCTGCCGCTCGCCGCGGGCCCCGACGACGACGTTCCCCGTTACACTCGCCGCCCCCGCTCCGCTCACCGCCGCCGTGAGGAACGTGCTGCGGCTGGCGAATCGATTCCCCGTGGCGGTGACGGCGGCCCCGCCCTCCTCGGTCGGCGTCGTCGTGAGAAGGAGTGCGAAGCCGGTCCGGCCGTCGTCGTCGGCCGTGGCGCAGTCGATGGTGTTCCGCTGCACGGCGATCGATCCCGATGGGGCGTCGACCGAGGCATCCCGCGCCGCCAGCCTCGGATCGAGCCGGTTGAGCTCGGTCAGGCCCCGATAGGCGGCGAGGAGCTGCTTCGAGGGGGCCGTATGGCGGCCGGCCACCATCGTCACCGTGACGCCGTCGTCTTTGCCGAGCCGGGCCTCGAAGCGATCGGCGATGAGGCGATCCCGCTCGGCCGAGGCCTTGCGCAGCTGCGCCAGGGTCTCGCCCTCGGCGCTCACGACGCCGCGCGATGGCGTCTCGGCGAACGACGGCAGCGGGTAGACCATCCCCAGCACGAGGAGGCGCACGAGCACGGCGTCCGAGGTCGGCGCCGAGAGCTGGGCGATCCCCCCGGCCGCAGAGAGGCGCCGGTCGTCACTGACGAGCGCCGCAGCGTCGAGCAGCCACAGTCCGCCGTAGCAATCTCGCACGACGTTGTCCCAGATCCGCAGGTCGCCGATGTCGGCCGCGACGGCGACGGCGGCGGAGAGTCCGCGGAACTCGTTCCCCGCGATGATCGCATCGTCGAGGATGCCGGGCAGTCGCGCCGCACCCAGGCTGACGCTCCCCTTCGAGCGGCTCAGCGCCGTCTGCGTCAGGAGGTAGCCGACGAGGAGATGGAAGGGCCCCTCTTCGGCGAGCGGCACGGTGGGGTCGTGAAGGAATCTGTTGTCGGTGAGCTCGAATCCCCACGCTCCGCCCGCGGAGAAGACCCCGACGCCGAAGACGTTGCGGGGCATCGTCTGGGCATCCTCGCGATCGGTCTGCTGCGGCCCGACGGTGAACCGGAAGAGGCAGTCGCGCACCGCGAGCACGGCGCAGTTGATCGTGCGCACGCCGATCGACACCCAGCGGTTCGCCTGCTCCGCATTGATCCCCCGCACGGCTTCGCGGTCGAGCACGCCGCCGGTCGTGCCGCTCACGCGGGCGAGCACGGCGGGGATCTGCGGGAGCTCGAACTCGAGGCCGGCGATCGTGACGTTGTCGGCGTCGGCGAGGATCACCATGCCGTGGCCGAACGCCTCCTCACGGCCCTCGCGGACGGTCAGGACGGCCGCCTCGTTGCCGTTGCGCAGGGTGAGGTTCGAGTGGCGCTCGGTGAGGATGAGCGGGCGCTGCAGCTCGTACCGCCCGGGCGCGAAGCACACCGTCACCCGGTCGCCCCGCTCGTCCACGCGCCGGCCGGCGACGGCCCGGTCGATGCGTGCCTGCAGCGTGCCGTCCGCGGCGTGCGAGGGGCGCACCTCGATCGTGCAGCATCCCGAGTCGTCGAGCTCGGTGAGGGGCTGGAAGGGGTTGCGGCAGTCCTCGAGGACGTCGAGCTCATTCCGCCCGCGCCATTCGATGACGGCGAGCGGCGCGACCCATTGCCGTGGTCCGTCCGGCGGCTGCGGCGTCCGCAGGAGCCGGGCGGGGTAGACCGCCGTCGGGGTCGACGGCCGGACCCCGATGCACCAGAAGTCGTCGAGGTGCAGCTCACCGCCCGCGTTCGCCGTGATGGTGACCTGCACCCCCGTCGTGCCGAGCGCGATCGGCTGGCCCGGCTCGGCACCCGTGATCTGCTCCTCCCACACGCGGAGGTAGAGCTGCGGCGTCTCGTCGGGATCGGTGTAGTCGGCCGGGAGGGGCGCGGGGAAGGTCACGGTCTTGAGGTCGGGATCGTACGGCGCCGTGAGCACGCCGACCTCGCCGCCGAGCGCCGCCACGTATCCCTCGACCTTCCCGTCGGTGCTCTCGAGCTGGGCTGTCGCGCGGAGCACCTGCACCGCCTGGCCGGCTCGCGGCCGGTGGAAGTCGTCCACGGGTGAGCGGTCCAGGGTCAGGACGGGGTTCGCGCCCGCGTCGGGCGTCACGCGGTAGAGGAACGAGGCGTCGTCGTAGCCCCACAGGAGGTCGAAGCGGCCGTCCCGCCCGACGCGCGTGAGCTGCACGCGCAGGAGCTGGTTCTCGGCGCCGAGGTAGCCCCCCGTACTGGTCGGCTCGCATGGGTTCGGCGGAACCGGTTCGGCATCCCACGTCACGAGCAGCCGGGAATCGGAGAGGAGCGCTGCCGTCTCCGGGTCGTGGCGCAGACCCTGCCTGAGCCACCGCCTCCGATCCGCCGCCATCGCCCCCGCGCAGGTCGAGGCATCCGTCTCGGTTCGCACGATCCGCTGCAGGAGACGCGTGCGTCCCGCCCCGTCCGGCCCGCCGAGGGCGACCTCGTGCAGGGCGGGGTCCTCGACCGCCGTGACGTCGGTCTCCTGCACGACGAGCGCGACGTGCTCGCGCCCCGTCTCGCGCCACCCCCGCCCGCGGTCGAGCCAGTCGGGCTGGTGGTAGTCGCCGACCTTCTCGTCGAGCTCGACCCGCCAGCCGCCGACGTACATCGTGCCCGGGCCGATCGTGAGCTCGAACCCGGTCCCCGCGCTGACGGCGTAGCCGTCGTCGGGCGTGCCGGTGGGTCCGACGATGTCGATCACCTGAGCGCGCTGCTCCTCGGTGTCGATCGTGCGCTGCTCGTTGGCCTCGGCCTCGAGGCTCACGCGACCCTGCTGGAGGACGACTCCGCGGTAGGCGCGTGCGCGGTCGAAGGAAAGGCGCGTCACATCGGTGGCCATGGTCTCCCTCTCGTCAGTTCGCCGACGGGATCGGCCTCGGGCAGGTGGATGAGCACGGGGGCGAGGCCGACCGGAAGGTACTCCTGCGCCTTGAGAAGCAGCGAACGGTCCTTCACACTCGCCAGGTCGCGGCAGAAGACGCCCATCTCGGACCGGTTCTCGGCGCCGCTCAGCAGGCTCGGGTCCGAACTGGTGTTGCCGCTGCGGATCGCCGAGTCGGCGCCGTCCGACAGCTGCGCATAGCCCCACTCGCCGTACCTGCGGCTCACCATGACGGGGGCCCCAGGGGCCACCTCGACCGACTCGTAGCGGCGCGGCAGCCGACTGCCGCTCGCCCATGCCGAGAATCGCACGCACCCGTCCTGCGTGTCCCGCACGAGTACGACGTCATCGAGGATCGACTCGCTGCACTCGAGCCGATGCACGTACGCGCGTCCGAGGATCGTGCTGCGCTCCAGCCGCACGCGGCCCGACTCCAGTGCGAGCGCGGCATCCCCGAGCGCGAGCGGGAAGCCCTCGGCGAGCAGCAGGCGATTGAGGCGACGGATGCTGTCGGCCTCGGTCGGGACGGCCGCCGCGGCTGCGACCGTCGAGGCGCTGAGCAGCCGCTCGCCGAACCGCGCGGCGTCCCAGATCAGAGGTCCGTCGATCACCGCCTGAAGGGCGGCCCTGACGAGCGATGCCGTCGCCGCGGCGGCCGGCGTGTTCTCCTGGTGCGTCGCGACGGCCGCGGCGGTCGCGGCATCCAGCTGTCCGGCCAGCCATGTGCCGAGCGGCTCGCGCTGGAAGCGCAGGGCGCTCGCGATCGCATCGGCGTCGCGCAGGGCGTCGAGGTCGCCCGGCAGCTCGGCCGGAAGCCCCTGCACGACGGAGTCGGTGACGACGACGTCGTCGACGAGTCCCGCGGTGCGGGTGCGGATCGGACCCGTGATCGAGCGGTCGATGCGCAGGGTGTCGACCGTGCCCTCGATCCACACCGTCGTGGGGGTGAGCTCGCGGCCGTCGACCGCCTCGTCCCACACGGCGGATGGCGTGTGCAGCGCCCCGGAACCACCCGGGTCGAGCGTGCAGCAGGAGACGGCGACCTCGGCGAAGTCGCCGCGCAGCACGATGTCGGTGCCGCTCACGAGGAGCCCCTCGAGCCGGAGCCGGCCGCCGGCGCCGGTGAACACCCACTCGGCACCGCCGACACCGCCGGCACCGCGAACGACGGCGCGCTCGCCGTCCTCGGCCCGGATCACGACGTCGCGGACGGCGGGCACGTCGCCCGTCGCGGTCAGCGTCCGGCCGTCGCGCACGACCACGGTGCCGGTGCCCGACAGTCCCGCGATCGCGCCGGGCAGGGCGACGGCGGAGCCGCCGTCGATCCGCGTGCGCGGAACGGGGTCGACGGGCGCGCGGACGCCGGGGCGCCGTCGATCGTAGGGCCCGGCGCCGATACGCGAGAAGAGGCCGTGGTGGTAGCCGACCTCGACCTCGGCAGGCCCGCCGGGCAGCACCTGGAACCGCCCGACCTCGGGCCAGACGCGGACGTCGGCGACGTCGAGGGGCGCGCCCGCGCCGGTCGGCGAGACCGAGAGGCTCCGCGGCCATGTGTCTGCGGCCTCGGGCTGGAAGGGGTCGTCGGGGTCGAGGATCGCGTCCCACAGCGGCTCGGTGAGAGGCGTCGGGAGCTGCCAGAGCGGCACCGGGAGCCATGCTTCGCCGTAGTCGTTGGCGCCGCGCCGCGGCGCGAGGAAGAGCGGAATCCGGCGCCCGGTCGGGTCGAACGCGAAGTGGCCGGGACACGCGGCGACCGGCACGGGCGTCGCCCGGTCGACGCGCATGGCCTCCGTGCGCCAGAGGAAGAAGCCGACCTTCGGGATGCCGTGCCAGCCGAGGTCGCCGCGGCCGATCCGCACGTCGAGGCAGTGGTGGAACTCGTCGAACGGGGAGTGCGCGAGGCTCGCGCCGAGCGGGTCGCGGAGGTCGGCCCAGCCGCCTGCTGGGGTTCCCGTCCGGGCGCCGGTGAGGCGCTCGGCATGCTGCAGCCGACGGGCTCCGACGGGGTCGTCGGAGTCGGCGGGCCACCCGATCGCGGGGTCCAGACCGTGCCGCGTCCGGGCGAGGGACGAGAAGAACTCGATCACGCGGGCGTCGTACCCGGTCACGTCGTTCGCGAGCCGCTCGAGCAGCTGCACCGTGCCCTTCGCGCGCCGGTAGAGGATCGTCCGGAAGACGTCCAGCCGCTGACCGCGGGCATCCATCGACGGCACCAGCCGGGTCGCGAGGAGGTCGGCGAGGTAGGGGATGACCCAGCTGTCGGCCGTCTCGACCGACTGGTCCTCCCACAGGCGGTCGATGCTCCGCCGCACGTCGGCCATGGACCAGCCGATGCGCGCCAGCAGCTCGCGCAGCGGTCCCGGCGCGTCGATCGACTCGCTGTCGGCCGCCCGGTGGTGCTCGGGCACGAGCGACCAGAGCTTCGCGGCGTAGCGCTGCGCGTAGGCATCCTGCACCGTCACGGCGCCACCTCCCCCGTGAGCAGCACCAGCTGGGGCAGCAGGTGGAAGAACCCGCCGTCCCCCGGGTGGAAGCGGGCGCCGGCGGAGATGTGCAGGCCGCCGCGGATCCAGTAGAACCGCAGCTGCCGGCTCGCGAGCACGCCGGGCACATCGGTCAGGACGCGTTCGAGCTCGCTCCGGTAGAGCGGTTCGCCGAGCGCGAGGATGCCGGGCGCGAAGAGCTCGTCGAGCACCGCCCGCCGAGCCCGGTCGATGACGGGCCCGATGACGTACTGGGAGTCGACGGTGAGCACGACCTTGAGGGCCGCCGGTACCCGCACCGCGGGGAGCACGGTCAGCGGCCGGTTCGGATCGGCCTGTGCGCGCAGCGCCGCCCGGGCGGCGTCGACGGCGGCGGCGTCGTCACCGACGTACACGCTCACGGTCGGCCGCTGCTCCGTCGCGTCGAAGGCCCACACGGTCGTGGCCCGCACAACCCCCGGCGCCGCCGCCGCGCACGCGGCATAGTCGTCGCCCGAGATCGCCCGGCCGAAGGTCAGCACCGATCTCGGCGCGAGATCGCGGATCTCATCGGCGGGCTGTGCGTCGGATCCTCCGCCCGGGGGAACCGGATTGCGCACCGACCGGAGGTTCGGCGGCGTGGAGAGCAGCTGCGTGAGCGCGCCTGGAGGCGGCACGGCGGCGCCCGCGCCGACGCGGTAATCGGCCGTCACCACGGCTCCGGTCGGCAGTCGGCGCCCCGCCACGCCGTCACCCGTGCGCACGTGGGTCTTCCCCTCCTCGTCGTTCCATGTCGCGAAGACCTCGTCGCTCGGGCCGCGGCCGTAGAGGCTCGGCACCTCGGCCCAGCGCCGTCCGTCGACGACGAGCTCGATCGTGGAGGAGTAGCCGTCGCCCGAGCGCCCGGGAAAGTCGGCGCGGAACGTGACCGGCGACTTCGCGAGGGCGAAGTCCTGACCGGCGGCCGAGGCATCCCCCCGTCCGAGCTGTTCCCCGCGCACGGTGGCCCCGCGGCTCACCTCGATGACGTCCCACAGCACGCGCAGCGGCGGCTCGAGCGACGCGGCACCCCCCGAGAGGGCCACGGCGCTCGTCCCCGCCACCGGCACGGCCTGCACCTCGGCGCCGCCGCCCTTGCCGTCCTCGACGAGGGCGGGAACGGCGACCCCCGCCGCGGCGGCCGGCGGCGCGGCGAGCGTCACGGAGGAGGGCACGGCGCTGAGCGCCCGCACGGCGGTGTCCAGGAGCACGCCCACCTCGCGCCATCCGCTCTGCACGACCACCTTCGCCGCCTGCGACCCGTAGCGCGAGGGAAGGCTGACCCCCGACCGCGCCTGGACGGTCAGCTTCGCCACCTGCAGGGGGATGCCGGGGACGTCTCCGGCCGGCGGGACCGAGGGCGTGCCGGCCAGCGCATTGGCGTACCACAGCACCTCGGCGTAATCCGTGAGCCGCACCACGTCGAACCCCGACCCGGGGCTGCCGCCCACTCCCGCACCCGGGACCTCGACCAGCAGCGGGTCGCCCGCGGCGAGGTGCCGGGCCGGTGCGTCGAGCACGAGCGTGCCCGAGGCGACGGCCGCCGCTCCGGCCGGGAGCGTCGTGAGGTGGCCCGCGCGCGTCGGCCGCAAGAGGCGGTAGGCGCCGGAGGCGGCGTTCGAGGGCAGGCCGACCGCGCCCTCGAGGAGGACCCGGGTGTTCTTGCGGGAGTGCGCGTCGACCTCCACGGCGGTCCCGGTGACCTTCACCACGACCGCCGGCGCATCCGCCGATCCCCACGTCTTGGTCACCAGCAGCAGTCGCTCCCCGGTCTTCAGTGTCTGGGTGCCCTTCAGCAGCACCCCTCCGCGCGCGAGAAGCCGCGGCTGGGCGGGCACCTCCGCGGTGCCGGGCGGGGCCGACGGAGGGGGGCCGGCGAGAGGCGGGGCATCCGTCATCCCCGCCGGCGGCGCCGGAACGCTCGACGGTCGCTCGAACCGCGCCTCCTCGTCGACTTCGAAGGTCTGGGAGGCGATGCCGGGGCTCGCCTTGCTCGCGATCGCCAGCCCCTTCGGCACGACGAGCGGCCCCGGACCCGACGCGATGACGGCCAGCCGGCCCGTCGCCGCGATCGCCGGCCGCGGGCGGTAGCCGAGCAGCCCCACGAGCCCCGCGACGCTCTCGGGCAGCTGCGCCGTGCGCAGATAGTGCTCGTTCGCGTAGCGCTCGTTGTAGAAGGTGAGGATGTCGGCGATGTACGCCCACGCGTCGAGCATCGCGAGTCCGAGGTCGTCGCCGGCGCTCGGCTGCCATCCGGCGAGCTCCCGCTCCCCATCGAGCTGCTGCAGGAGCGCGCGACGGAACGTCGCGAAGGTGCCGATCCGGTATGCCAGCCGGTCGGCGCCGGCGGCATTCCAGACCGGAACGCGGTCGGGCCTCGTGCCGCACCCTGTCTCGCATCCGCATCCGCACCCGCACGACATCACGCCACCCCCTTCACCACGACCCGGATCGACCCGCGGTCGGGGCGGTTCGCGTCGTTGTCGGCACGGAGGATCTCATCGAGGCCGACCGAGACGACCTCGGGCATCGGGCGATACCAGGGCACGTGCCCCCGGCGGCGGTACCGCACCGACACGACGCCGTCGACGCCGGATGCGCGCTGGACGGATGCCTCGAGCTCGCTGCGCTCCAGTGGTGCGCCGAACCGCAGCCGGCCCGGCGCGAAGAAGCCGAGCCGTCCGTCGCACGTGCGCCCCGTGCCGAGCTCGTCGAGGACGGCTTCCTCCACCTCACCGCGTCGCGCGCCGGGCAGGGCGCACACCGTCACGACGAGGTCCAGTCCCACATACCGGGGAGCCGGCGTGTGCACGTCGTAGCCGGCCAGCCTTCGCCGATCGAGCAGCTCGACGAGCTCGCCGGTCTGCCCGGTGCTCGGCGCCTCGCCCGTCGGGGGCTGCGCGGTGGTGAAGACGCTGAGCCAGCTTCCCGTCCAGCGCACCCTCGTCCCCGCGTCGAGGACCCACGGCAGCTCCTTGGCCGTAGCGGTGTAGTCCTCCGCGCGGACGGCGCGGAACTGACGAGCCCGGAACGCGTACGGCGCATTGTCGCGGATGTGCGCGATCGACTCGCGGTCCTCGCCGCCCGCCGCCGGGAAGGGGTTGGTCGCGGAGAGGACGATGCCGGCGAGGTCGTCCCCGACGATGGTGACGGCGTCGGCCGCGACGTTCCCCGTCGCTCCCGCCGTCGTGCGATAGGTCACCTCGAAGCGGGCCCCCGTCGGCGGGAGCTCGCCGAAGACCCCGTCGCCGAAGCGCACCGAGTCGCCGTCGTCTCCGTCGTACTCGAACCACGGCAGGTCGCGGGGCGAGCGGCGAAGGTCGCGGTAGACGACGGGATCCACCGTGTAGGCCTGCTCGAAGAGATCGGCATCGAGAAGGGTGCGGCGCCAGCGCCAGATGGTCGCGGTGTCTCCCGCGGTCTCGGGAAGCTCGACGACCGCGATCTCGGGGAGGCGGGCGCTCCCCTCGCGCACCCACGCGAGCGTGCCCGCCTCGAGGGTGTGGAGGTACTGCGGCGTCGCGTCGTCGCACCCGGCGTCGGGTCCGCTGCGCACGACCGCCGCGAGCGGGGCGTCGGGACCGCCCGGGTCGGGCTCGATCACGAATCGCTCCGTGTACCGCTGCCCCTCGACCGCGGCCACGAGGTTGCCGGCGAGCACCGTGCGGTCGAGCGCGTGCTCGACGGCGAGCGCCTCGCCCGCATCCCACGTGAGGTGCGTGAGCGCGATGCCGTAGAGCGGGTCGACCTCCTCGGCGGCGCCCGTCAGGTGCACGACCTCGCGGACGGTCGGGTCGGCGGCGGTCGGGGCGGCGGTGTCGAGCAGCACCGCGAGGCCGACGGTGCCCTCGCGGGGATCGCCGATCGGGAAGCTGTACCCGTGCCCGCGCACCCACAGCTCCGTCGAGCCGGCCGGCAGGCACACGACGGCGTCGTCCCACCAGTACGGCAGGATGCGCGGGACCGGCTGCGGGCCGGTACGGTCGAAGCGATTCCACCGCGGGTCGACGGCGAGGGGATCGGTGCGCAGCGCCCCGGAGTCGGGGTCGAGCAGCGGCCCGCCGAGCTCGAACGGCAGGGTCGACCCGTCGGGGAGGCCGGCGCCGATCGTGAGGCCCCGGGCGAGGCCCGGGAAGGCGACGTCGATCTGCACGAGGGTCTCCGCCGAGGTCGCGGGCGTCGGCTCGTAGTCGACGAGCCGGGCATGACGCACCGCCGATACCTGCTGGGTCGCGGTCGCGAGGGCCGATTCGCCGGTGATGCGGTCCTGGAGGTAGGAGAGGTCGTCGCCTGCGGCGCTCAGGAGCTCGACCAGCATCATCCCGACGTCGGGCTCATCCCGCTCGACCCATCTCGGATAGGCGGAGGCGGTGTAGTCGAGCAGCGCGGCGCGCAGGCTCGTGAAGTCCTTCGCGAGGTAGTCGATCGCGGGCGCGGGGGTGTCGTCCGGCTCGCATTCCTCGTCGTCGGCGCAGTCGAGCGTGGACGGGCACCCCGCCTTGAACGTGAACAGGATGGTGGCGAAGAAGGGGTCGAGCGCGGTGCTCGCGACCGACAGGCGGTAGTGCGAGAAGTCGCCGGGGAAGGGCGTGCGCACCGTCAGCACGGGGCGGCCCGCGTCATCCGTCGTCCAGTCGGCCCCGCCGATGGGCTCGACGGGGACCGCGGCCACCGTCTCGCCGCCGGTGATGCGGACCGGGGTCGTCGCCGCGAGCGTTCCTTCGACCGTCACCGTGTTGAGGAAGTGGACGCGCAGGAGCGTCTGCGCGGGATCGCCGATCTCGACGAAGTCGATCCCGTTCAGCGTCGTCGAGGCGACGAGGTCGGTGAGACGGTCCGGCATGTCAGCCCACCCTCACCGTCACGCTGTCGGGCGTGCGCGTCTCGACGAGCGCGTACGACACCGTGATGAGCATGGCTCCCTCGTCGAGGCCGCTCCCCGGGGTCGCGGCGCCCGAGGCCACGTCGACGTCCAGCAGCTCCACCTGGTCCGCGAGCCAGCGATCGATCGCCTGCTGGACCTGGATGCGCACCGTCGCCGCGAGGGCGTCGGACTGCGGGGCGAAGACCAGGCGGCGCAGGCCGCAGCCGAACTCGGGCAGGCAGACGCGCTCGCCGGGGCTCGTCAGCAGCAGCTGCTTCACGAGCTGGCTCACGTGACGGGCGTAGTCGGTGCGCGCGATCTGGTGGGATGCCGCGTCGACGCGCAGCGGGTGGGCGAAGTCGTGCCGGATCACAGCCCGCTCACTCTCGTCTGCGTGCTGACGATCTGCACCGGTCCCTGCACGGCCTCGTCGCCGGCCTTGCACAGCCCGACGCTGTCGGTCGTCAGCGGCTGATCCTGCACCATGGTCGAGCGCTGCGCCGTGACGATCCACTCGACGGTGAGGCAGGGATGCGGCGATCCGGCGACGTTGAAGACGCAGCCTCCGATGGGGAAGGTGTCGCCGGCGAGCACGACCGGCTCGCCGCCGATGCGCACCTGCGTCGTGCCGGGCACGGGCATCACCTTGCCGCCGTGGGGGCACAGGAGGCTCGCCGACGCGGTGAGGAAGGTGCCCATCACGTCACCTCCAGCGCGCCGTCGTTGACCGAGACGCTCGAGGACGTCACCGCGACCGACGATCCGTCGCGCGTCGTCGTGACGCCCGACGAGTCGAAGGCGATCGTGGCGCCGTTGCCGTCCTCGATGCGCAGCTCGCCCGCGTCGTCGTCGAGCACGATCTTGAGGCCCCCGGCGGTGGCGAGCACCCGGACGTTCGGGGCGACGTCCTCGGGGATCTCGTCGTCGAACCAGAAGCAGCCCGTCCAGATCGGGTAGTGCACGTCGCCGCCCTCGAATTCGATCCACACGCCGGAGCCGACGGCCGGAAGGAACGCGAAGCCCTCGCCCTTGCCGGCGAAGGGCACGCAGGGCGTGGCCCAGGCCGAGGCCTCGGCGAGGACGGCCGGGACGGTCGCCTTGACGCGCATCCGGGCGGCATCCACCTCCTCGACCACGCCGCGGTACTTGCCGTAGTAGCGGTGCCGGAGCTGGTCGGCGAGCTCGTGGAGCAGTTCGTCGGTCATCACGCCTCCGGCCCGACGGTGTTGCTCACGAGCGCGAAGGACATCGCGTGCGCCTGCGTCGTGAAGGTGTGCCGCACGCTCCAGACGAGGTACCTGCCCGACAGGAGCGAGCCGCAGCCCTCGACGGCGACGACCTGCCCGACCCGGAGCACGCGCTTGAGCACGTTCACGTCGGTCGTGCCCTCGCAGCGGACGAACCAGTTCGACTCCCGGAGCAGGCCGGCGCTCCGGTCGGGCAGCTCCGTCGTGTCGGCTGCGGCGGTCAGCAGCACGGTGCGCTCCTTCCCGGCGAAGTCCGCGAGAGTCCTGGCATCGAGGGGAGACAGGCCCGATGCGCTCGTCGCGGCGCTGACCCCGGTCTTGTCGTTGTCGGCGAGGCTCACCTGACGCGCTTCGACGGCGGTGGGACGCGAGGCATCCCACGAGAAGTCCAGAACCGGAACGGCGGACGTCGCGGGGTCGGTCACGCCGATCGTCACGACAGGCTCCGCGTCGGTGCCGGGCGGCGCGAACCACCCGGACCGCGCGCCGGCCTTCTCGCCGGCGAAGACGCGGAACCATCGGCCGGTGCGCCGCGCGAGCCGGCGGAGGAACTCGGCATCCGAGCCGCGCTGGACGAGCGCGTGCTCGTCGTCGCTGTGCGTCGGGCCGGGCTGCGTGCCGTTGGCGGATGCCGCGGCGATGCCGTAGCTCGAGAAGATCTGCTCGGCCACATCGGCCTCGGTCATCCCCGACCACACCTTGACGTGCTCGGTCATGCCCATGAGCACGGTCGCGTCCTGCCCCCAGACCTCGACGGTCGCCCCGGCGGTGCCGCTGGGCAGGTGCACCTTATGCGTGAGGACGTACCCGTCGAAGATGCACTCGTCGGCCGCGTCGGGGGCCGTCGCGACGACGGCGACATTGGCGTAGGGCCGCAGCCTGGCATCGCTCACCCACGTGAGCTCCTCGTCCACGACGCCGACGGGCAGCGTCAGCGAGATCGCGCCGGGAAGGTCGGCGTTCTCCTCCACCTCGAGGCGGCTGATCTGCTCGTAGAAGTCCTTGTCCACGGGTGCACCCTCGAAGAGCACTTGATACTCCGACATGTCACCTCCCCGGTCCGGGAATGCCGATGAGCTCGTGCGCGGCCAGCGCGTCGGGCGACAGCGCATCGTTCGCGTCGCACAGGAGCCACGCGCGCGTGGCGTCGCGGGTGTACCGGTGGGCGATGACGTCGAGGCGCTCTCCGTCCGCCCGGCGGTGCCAGCCGACGAGCCGGGTCGCCGCGGGACGGGCGGCCTTCGTCACGGTGACGACCCTGCCGTCCGCGAGGGTCACCTGGTACGTGCCGGCGTCGGCGTAGCGGCTGTCTGCGGTGAACACGGGCGGGCCTCAGATCGGAAGCATGCCGAGGACGGAATCGGCGGAGTTGACGAGGTTCGCCACGGCGAGCGCCTGCCGCAGGCCGTGGGTGTAGGTGTTCGCGGCCTTCGCGAGGGTCTTGAGGGTGTCGGCGTTGTGCTTGAGCTCCTCGTCGGTGAGCACCCGGAGGGTGATCTGCGCCTCGGCCTTGACCGGGTTGAGGATCGTGTCGTACAGGCGCTCGGTGACCGTGAGCGCCGTCACGCGCACGGGGACGATCCGCCCCGGCCCCCAGACGAAGAGGCACGTGTTGATCGTGGACGCGGGCACCTTGCGCTTCACGCCTCCCCCGCCGCCCCCTCCGATCAGGGCCGAGACGGTGCCGAGCAGTCCCCCCTCGGTGTCGGAAGAGGGGAACAGCAGCATCTCGAGCGCCGCGAGCCGGGAGGCGACGCCGCTGATCGTCGCGAGGCCGCCGGAGGCCCCGCCCTCGGCGATCGAGTCCTGCGCGTCCATCGAGAGGGTGAAGCTGAACGACTCGCCCGGATTGCCCTCGACGGCCAGCGGGTTGGTGGTCGTCTGGTTCGGGCCCGCCTTCGGAGCCTCGGGCTGGGTCCACGCGTGCGACATGGTCTCGGGGTTGTACTGGAAGACGATGATGTTCGGGATGGGGATGAGCGGCGTCGGCATGAACTCGACGATCGCCCCGCGCAGGTAGAAGCCGCTCATGACCGCATCCCCGTTCCGGCGGATGCGCCCGCTCCGCGAGAGGGGCCGGATGCCTCTTCCCGCGTGTCGGACCCGCTCAGCGCCTGCTCGAGGGCGGCCGCGACGGCCTCGCGCAGGCTCGGCAGTCCGCCGGTCCCCGGCTGAGCGACGTCGATCCGCACACTGCCGGCGGGAGGAAGCGGCATCCCGGCGAGGTCCTCCGCGACGAGGCGCGCGAGCTCCCGTGCGTCCGCATCGGTGAGCGGCCCGGTGTGGAGGGTCAGCCGGCCGATCCTCACGGCGCGACCTCCGTCCGCGCGGGCGCGGCGATCCGCAGGACGGCGCCGCGCTTGCCGAGTTCGCGGCGCGAGGCCTCGACCACCGTGTCGAGCGTGATGAGACGGCCCGCCTGCCGGGCATCGAAAGCCGCCCCGAGCGCGATGGTCGTGATCTCGGCGCCGGTGAGGTCCAGGTGCGCTGCGAGCCACTCGTGATCCAGGTCCTCCGTCACGGGGATCCCTCCCGAGGTGGCGCGCGGCAGCGCCGAGCGCCACAGCCGCAGCCGTTCGGCGGGGGCGGGCGCCACGAAGTCGACGACCGTCCGCAGACGCCGTAGGAACGCGGGGTCGAGGTCGCCCTTGCGATTGGTCGCGAGCACCGCGACCCCGCGAAAGGAGTCCAGCCGCTGGAGGAGATAGTCGATCTCTATGTTGGCGTAGCGGTCGTGGGCGTCGCGCACGGTCGTGCGCTGACCGAAGAGCGCGTCCGCCTCGTCGAAGAGCACCATGATGCGGCTGCGCTCGGCCTCGTCGAACACCGCCGCCAGCTGCTTCTCGGTCTCGCCGATGTACTTACTCACGACCGTCGCGAGGTCGACGCGGAAGAGCTCGAGCCCGAGCTCGCGCGCGAGCACCTGCGTCGCCATCGTCTTGCCCGTGCCGCTCGGCCCGGCGAAGAGCGCCGTGACGCCGGAGCTCGACGGTGCGAGCCGCCGGAACTCCCACTCGTCGAGCACCTCCGAGCGCAGCCGGACCTCGACCAGCAGGCGCTCGAGCGCGCGCTCCACGTGATCGGCGACGATCAGGTCGTCCCACGAGTACGGCCGCGGCAGCCGCTGCATCGTCGCGAGCGAGCCGTCGCGCACGCGTCCGGCGAGCACGAGCGAGGCGGCCCTTCCGGCGCGCGCCGCCGTGCGGATCTCGGCGGGGGTGAGCTCCCAGTCGGCGACGGCTGCCGGCGGATCGAGGACGGATGCCGCGCCCCACAGCGCGCGACGCTGCGAGGCGGTCGGCACGGGCAGGTCCCACCGCAGCCGGACGAGCGCGCCGTCGCTCGCGGGTGCGGCCTCGCACGCGACGAACGTGAGGCGCTCGTCGTCGAGCGCGACGGGGTCGCCGGGCCGGGCTGCGACGATCGCGATGGCGCCGCGCAGTCGTGCGGCGCGGAGACCGCGGATGGCGCTCCCCGGCGCGACGCGAACCGCCTCGCGACCGAGTGCCGCAGCCAGCTGCTCCAGCAGCGTGCGTCTTCCGGAGCCCGGCCTGCCGACGAGCTCCACGACGCCCGCGTGGAGCGGCGACACGGCGTCGGTCATCTCGGTGAGGAGCGCAGGGTGGAGGCAGTCGTGCCCGGCGGATCCGGCGGGGTCCGCCTCGCGGCGGACGGCGAGCCACTCGGCGCCGGCGAGGAACGCCGCGATCTCGGCATCCATCGCCCACGGGGTGGTGGACTGCATGTCGCCGTGGGGCTGCGCGAGCTCCCAGCGGACCACCGCGGAGGCGGGCCCCGGCTGGACGCCGAGCGGCCAGCCCCACAGGAGCGCGGCCGCGGCCGGAGTCGCGGGGACCGCTGCCGCCGTGTCGTCGAGATACCCCAGCACGCGGGTCAGGCGCGGGTCGAGCTCGCACGCGCAGACGAGCGCGAGCCACTCGACGTCGAGGTCATCGAGGCCCAAGGCCCCCACGAGGCGCTGCCAGCGCGGGTCGGCGTCGATCGCCGCGCGGGCGGCGGAGACCTCGGGCACTGCCTCGGGTGCCGCCTCGGGCAGTGCCTCGGGTGCCGCCTCGACCGCTCGCCGCGCGAGGATGTCGTCGATGGCTGCGTGCACCGTTCCGCCGTTGTCGTTCCAGCGCGCGCGCTGCGCCGCGACCCGGACCGCCGCCAGGTCGCGCAGGGCGTCGAGCCATCCGGTCATGGCACGACCGCCCACTTGACCGGATCCGCCTCGACGTCGTTCGCCCGCAGCCCGACGAGGTACGTGCCCGCCGGGGTGCCCGCCGGCGCCGCGAAGGTGAGCGTCGCGCCCTGCAGGCGCCACTGGCCGGGCTGTGGCGTTCCCGCGCCGATGCGGGTCAGCGCCGTCGTCCCGAGGCGCAGCAGCACGCCGGCCGGCGGGACGTTGCCGACCGTCAGGCTGAACCGGCCCTGGGCGTTCGGGGTGACGAGCGGCCCGCCGGCCGGATCGATCCACGCCGCCACGTTCAGCGGCACGGCATTGGACTGCCAGCCCGGCTCGGTCGGCCGCGTCAGGACCACCTCGTGACGCCCGGGTGCCGGCGCGCCCGCGCCCGCGGGCGGCGTCAGCCGGAACGGCGGGTCGCCCGCCGCGACCCAGGTGGCCGTCACGTCGGTCTCGGTCCGGACGCCCCCCGGATACGACACGAGCACGACGTGGTCGCCCGGCAGCATCCCCGCACCGTCGAGCACGACCTCCTGGTTCGCCGCGGCCGGCCCGGGCGCGGGTGCCGTCGTGGCGGGCGAGAGCTGCACCGTCTCGTCGACGGGACCCGGGGCGGTGTAGGCCAGGGTCCGGCGCGTCGCGAACAGCTTCGCCGGTGTCGCCGCGGGCGAGAACCCGGGAGCGGCGACGAGGTTGACGATCTCGGGGCGAGGCGCATCGGCCGGGATCGTGTCGGGCGTGAGGAAGACGACGCTCACGCGGTATTCGGCCGTCGTCCGCAGCGGCAGCCCGAACGCCTGCCACAGCCTGCTCAGCTCGTCGAAGCTCGGCGCCTCGAGGACGACGGTGGCCTGGCTCGGCGTGATGGCGCCGGGGAGGGGTGTCGGGGCGTTGATCTCGAGGATCGCGTTGTCGTGCATCGCCTGCATCGCGATTCCGAGGATCTGCTGCTCGTGCACGTAGCTGGTCTTCGACTGCGCCGACACCATGTACCAGAGGTCGAGGCTCAGGGGCTCCGACGCGACGGGCGGCGTCGTGCCGTGCTGCGCCGCCTGGGACCAGAAGCTGTTCGCGAGGTGCTTGTCGGGCGCGACGTGGAAGAGGTAGACGTTGAGCTCGCTGTCGGACAGGCCCGGCGTCTGAGGATGCTGGCCCGACACGGTGACCGAGAACGGCGGCGGAGCTCCGCCGAAGAGGGGGCTCGTGTTGACGGCCGTCGTGAGCAGGTCGCGCAGGGTGTCGGTGACGATGGAGAGGTCGCGCATCGCTCACCCCTGACCGAAGCCGAAGGGCTGGGCAGGGCGGCTCAGCCGCTCGGGGCGCCCGGGAGCTGCGGGAGCGAGCGGGGAAGGGGCGACGGATGCCGCGGCCGGCGCCGGCGCGGCGGGCTGCGTCACGAACACCTCGATGCTGCCGATCTCGACCCGCGCCGGCTCGGGCTCGCGCGGCGCGGCGGCGACCGGCTCGGCGACCGGCTCGGCGATCCCGATGGCGGTCAGCGGGGGCGGGACCGGGCGGGGAGCCGGCGGCTCCGCGTCGTGCGTGCGCTCCACCACGGGTGCCGGCCGCTCCGTCTCGGCGGGCAGCGCGGCCGAGAACCGCCGCGCCAGGTGCTCGAGGCGTTCGAGCGCGACCTCGGTGCCGGCGGGAAGCCGCGGCGCCGCCGCGCGCGGCGGCGCCGGGAACTCGGCCGCGGGGCGGGCCGCCGGCCGGCTCGGCTCCGGCGACGCCGGCGGTCCTGCAGCATCCGTGTCCCGCGCCGTCGCGCGCCGTTCCACCGGGGCGGGAGGGGCGGAGGAGACCGGGGCGGGACGGGGAACGACCGTCGAGCCGCGGGGAGACGGCTCCGGATGCCCCGGCACCTCGATGGCGGGCGGGGTCGAGGCATCCGTCGCCTGCTCGTGGACGGGCGCGGGCGGGGGCGGGGGCGCCGATGCGGCCGGCAGGGCGGCGCGGGCCGGCGGCCGCGGGGCGGAGAGCGCGGCGGGAGCCGTCTCGACGTCGTCCAGCACCTCGGCCGGAGGCGTCGGACCCCAGCCGGGCTGCGTGACGGCGTGCACGGCGCTCCGCGGCGCGGGTCGGGCCGAGCGCACGAGCGTGGCGAGGTATCCGTGCCGGCTACGCATGAGCGAGCTCCCTCGCGCGCGTCTCGGGAAGGTGACCCGCGATCGTGCCGGCGTACCTGCGCCGGCGCGCGGAGGGGAGGTCGAGGATGTCGTCCTGGCTCCACCCGTACGCCGTCGCGATGAGATTGACGTCGTCGTAGACGGTGATCGCGTCCTGGCGGAGCTCGGCCATGCAGAGCTCCCGCGCGTCGACCTCGAGCTCGAACGCGGCGCCGCACTCCGGGCAGGTGCCGGCCACGGCGGCGCGGAGCGTCGGGGCGAGCCGCGCCATCGCGGCCTCGATCGAGCGGGCGGTCGCCGGTGGCACGGTCCCCCGCACGCACCGGTCGAGGAGCTCCGAGCGGGGATCGACGGATGCCGCGGCCTCCAGCACGTCGGCCGAGGTGGGGACGCGGAACTCCGCCTCTCCGGCGCGCAGCCGGAACCATCCGTCGCCGATCGGCTCGGCCCTCCGGCTCGCCCGGGGCCGGTGGTGGGCGGCGTACGCGGCGAGGCTGAAGCGCACGTCGACCGGCTCGAGGCAGCGGCCGCAGCGCCCCTCGGCGACCATCGTGTCGCCGCGGCGCTCGCGGCGGTCCCAGACGACGACGAGATCGACGTCTCCGACGGGGAGGTCGCGCGCCTCGACGGGAGGATCCAGGCGCACCGCGCTTCCGACGTAGTCCACGGCGCCTTCCAGTCCCTGGGCGCCGTCGGCGAGGGCGATGTCGTCCCGCCCGGTCGCGGGACGCCACGTCGCCTGGACGCCGGAGATCGGAAGCGCGAGCATGGCGCGGCTCAGTTCTCCTTGGGCTCGGCCAGAGACAGGTCGTGCTCCCAGCCCTCGTTCTCGAGCTTGATGTGCTCGATGGCGACGGCGTTGGTCCCGGCGTCCAGATCCGGGAGAGCCTGATACTCCGAGACCCACGCCCGGTGCACGAGGTAGCGGTGCACGGGCTGGCCCTGCTCGTTGAGCAGCTCGATGCGGATCTCCTTGCGGAGCTTCGACAGCGAGGACGAGGGGGCGCCCTTGTCGAGCACCTGGGCGGCGTTGGCCCACTGCTCGAACGAGTCGTCGTGGGTCACGCCGCGCTCGAGCGTGATCGGCTCGTACTTGCCGCGGCCGATCCCCTTGCGGATGATCGCGTTGCCCCCCTCCTTGTACTCGATGACGTCGTGCGAGCGTTTGAGCGAGCTCACCTTGCTGACGCCGGCGACGGGGGAGGTGGAGGTGTCGAAGTACACCAGGAAGCGGTAGCTCTTGTACGGGTCGAAGCGCGAGACGTTGACGCTGAACGGCTTGGGCATGGCGGAACTCCTTACGACTGGGGCTGGCCGGCCAGCTGCGCGATCTTGAGGATGACGAACTCGGCCGGCTTGACCGGCGCGAAGGCGACGACGATGTTGACGATGCCGTTCGCCTGATCGTCGGGAGTGGTCGTCGTGGCGTCGCACGTCACGGCGAACGCCTGCGAGGGCGTCGAGCCCTGGAACGCGCCCTGGTTGAACAGGCCGAGCATGAAGTTGTCGATCGTGGTCTTGATCGACACCCACAGCGGCGTGTCGTTGGGCTCGAAGACGACCCAGCCGAGACTTCCGACGAGCGACTGCTCGAGGAAGAGGGCCATGCGCCGCACCGGCACGTACCGGTACTGCTGGAAGGCCGGATTCGCCGAGACGAGCGTGCGCGCGCCGAAGACGACCGTGCCGATGCCGGGGAAGGTGCGCAGGCAGTTGACCCCGAGCGGGTTGAGCGTGCCCTGCCGGGGATCGGTCATGCGGCCCGAGGGAGCGACGCCGGTCGTGTTCTGGACGAGCGCCTCGAACCCCGCGGGCGCCTTCCACACGCCGCGGTTGGTGTCCTGCCGCGCGATCACGCCGGCGACGAAGCCGGACGGAGGGACCAGCAGCGGCTCGCCCGTCGACGGGTCGGTCGTGCGGAGATACGGGAAGTACAGCGCGCCGTTCTGGCTCTTCGCGATCGTCCGGCCGGGCACTTCGTCGTTCATGATCGCGCCGATCATCGGAAGCGGTGCGCCGGTCGTGTCGGCGACCGCGTCGGCGGGCGGATCCATGAGGAAGAACGCCCGCTTGCGCTCGGCGACCGCGAGGGCTGCCGAGGTGACACCGTGGTCCCACACCCCCGGTGTCAGCAGGAGGTTGAAGATGGGGATCTTGTCGAGGGCCTTCTCGGGCTCGAACGCGTCGGCGAAGTCGCCGGGGCTGAACGACGTGAAGGGCGCGGCCGGAAGGTTCGACGCGAGCGGTGTCGCGCCGAGCGCTGCGGGCCAGGTCGTCGGGTACGCGGTCGTCGGCGCGACCGTGACGAGGCTCGACACCGGCGCTGCCGTCGTGCCGAGCCGGGCCTCGAGGGTGTTCTCGGCATCCGCCGCCGGGGGCGCCGGGTTGAGCGTCACACGCCGGAACGTCTCTGCGCGCCCGGCGTAGGCGAGCGTCAGATCGGCGAGGTCGAGCGCCGCGGGCGCTCCGACGGGGTCGCTCGCCCGCAGGTTCGTGATCGACACCGTGAGCTCGTGCTGCGCGTCCACCGGCTCCCGCCCGGTGAAGACGATGCCGTCGGCGGCCGTGCCGATCTGCAGACTCGGGGCGGCGACCGGTGTCGTCGGCCCGCCCCCGAGGTCGTGCCACTGCGGCAGCAACGGCACGACCCAGGCGATCGCTCCGCCGTTGGCGAAGAACTGGTACACCGCGCGCCCGACGTCATCGGCGAGCCAGTCGACGTTGAAGAGACCCCCGAACTCCCGCTCGTAGTCGGCGAAGCTGAAGATCTGCACCGCGGCGCCGTAGTGCTGGGGCCTGGTCTTGAAGGGGTGGGTGTATCCCATGAAGACCGTGACGGATGTCGGAGCCCCCGTGATCGTGCGGGAGTTGCTCAGGATCTCCTCGACGTAGAGGCCCGGATAGGTGGGTGTGATGGGCATGCGCGTGTCCCCTCTGGATCACGTGTAGAGCAGGCCGCCGGCCGCGAGGCCCTCGGCGCCGCCGGACAGCTGAGCGGACGAGTCCGCGGGAAGCGCCGCGCCGCGCGGCGGTGCGCCCACCGTCACGAGGTAGGCGACGGGATCGGCGACATCGCCGAGCGTCAGGAGGGTCACGGGACTCTGCGTCCCCGCCTCCTTCGTGGAGTCGTACGTCACCGTGATCGAGAACGTCGCGCCGTTCTTCGTGACCTCGTACGACAGGCCGTCCTTGCCGGCGTAGTCCGAGCGCGGCCTGATCGTGCAGACGACCTCGTCGTCCTCGTCCTTCAGCTCGACGTCGGTGGCCTTCTTCAGCACGCCGGTCTTGGCGACCGCGGGCTTGGCGCTCGCGCCCGTCGAGCCCTTCTTGACCGCGATGAGGCCCGTGGCGCCCGGGGGATCGCCGTCGGCACCGGTGGGGGCATCCACGCCGATGCGGAACGCCGCCGCGTCGCCGTCTGCGAGACCCGTCCAGGTGTCGACTTCGACGGCCGAGAGCGTGATCTCCGCCTCGAGCGCCGGAGCATTCTTCTCGACCTGCACGGAGACGGTGATGCCGTTGCCCTCCGGCCCCGCGTGGGCGGCCGTGACGGCGAGGGCGGCAGCGGGGGGCGGAACGGGTGGCTTCGTCAGCTCGCCGACGGCCGCGCGCGCCTTCGCGACGGCGAGGAGCGTCGTCTGCTCGCCGGCGTCGAAGCCGCCCTGCCATGCGGTCTTCAGGCGGATGTCGGAACCGCTGAACTCGAAGGCCGACAGCGGCACGACCTCCTGCGCGCCGGAGGCGTTGCCGAAGCTGAGCGGGGTGGAGCCGATCACGTCGGCCGTTGCAGTTGCCATGGCGGCACTCCGATCGAATCGTCGATGCCCCGGAGTGTGGACCCGTCTGCGTCACGGGAGCGTCACCGCTGCGTCACCGCGCGCGTGCGCGGGCGTAGCGTGGGGGAGTGGCGAAGAAGATCCGCGTCGACGAGGGGCGGGCGGCGCTGGACGCGGTGCGGGCGGCGGCCGCGGCATCCACCCGCGCGTCGCGCACCGATCTCGCGACGGCTGTCCGCTATCTCCTGCAGCTCCTCGTCGAGAAGGCGCCCGGCAACTCCGTCGAGATGCGCGTGCCGCCCTTCGGCGCGGCGCAGGTGATCGAGGGTCCCCGCCATACGCGGGGCACGCCGCCGAACGTCGTCGAGACCGACCCCGACACGTGGATCGCCGTCGCGACCGGCGCCGAGCACTGGACGGATGCCGCGTCCGCCGGCCGCATCCGCGCTTCGGGCACCCGGTCCGACCTCTCCGACCTGCTGCCGCTGCGACCCTGACCGGAGCGCGCGATCGCCCGACGCCCTTCCGGCGTCAGCCGGGTCCGCGAGGCTCCTGCGGTGGGATGATTGCAGCATGGGTCGCACGCCCGCCGGTGCTGCCGGCGAGGACGACCGTGCCGATGAGCACGTCGTCGACGAGGAGTGGGAGTCCGGCGCGCTCCGTCGGGCCCCGCGGTACGGCCGCATCCTGCTCGGAAGCGTCTTCGCCGGCCTGGCGGTCGCAGGCGTCCACACGGCCCTCTCGAGCGCCGGCGCGGCACCGGGCGACCCGCTCGCGTCGCAGCCGTCCGGCATCATGTGGACCTTCGGCGTCCTCGCCGTCATCTGGTGCGCGTTCGCGCTGCTCGTCGCGGCGACGATCGTGATCGTGCTCGATCGCATCGCCGGCCACCGGGTCCGTCCCGTCATCACGGAGCACCGGACGATCATCACCGACGACCTCAGCTCGCCCATGACCGACGAGGTGCCCTGGTGGCTCCGCGGCGAGGAGGACGAGGGCGGCGAGCCTCCGCGGCGACGGCCTGAGAGATGATGGAGACATGCCCGACACGCCCCGCCCTCCGCTGACACCCGGATCCGGTCCTCAGACCCTCCGTGTCCGGCGCGCGCCGAAGTTCTCGGTGTTCCTGATCGCCGGTGCGGGGCTCGGGCTGCTGACGGCGCTCATCCTCACCTTCGCGTTCGACGGCTCGAGCGCCGTGAGCGACAACACCGGCCTCATCTACTCGACGGGCCAGGTCTTCGGCTTCCTCGCCCTGATCTGCGTGACGGCGGGCGTCGCGGTCTTCGCGATCCTCGCGCTCATCCTCGACCGCGTGAGCCGGACGCGCACGCGCGAGGTGCGCGTGGACCGCGAGACGGTCCAGGAACCCGACGCCGGCTGATCTTCAGGCGAGCTCGGCGATGATCGGGTGG
Source organism: Microbacterium sp. BK668 (assembly GCF_004362195.1). Lineage (NCBI taxonomy): Bacteria > Bacillati > Actinomycetota > Actinomycetes > Micrococcales > Microbacteriaceae > Microbacterium > Microbacterium sp. BK668. The sequence continues at coordinate 432,933 of NZ_SNWG01000001.1, read as the reverse complement.
ATCGCGGCGTCGAAGGCCGCGACATCCCCCCGCAATCCGTCGGTGACGGCGATCGTGAGAGATCCGATCCACCACACGCCGCGCTGCGCGAGCGGCAGCACCTGGACGTTCAGCTCGAACGAGTGCGCGCGGCGGCCGACCTGTCGCTCGTGCTCGGCGATCGCGCTCGCGTACGCCCGGTACGAGACCCCGGGCTTCGCGGCCGCCTCCTTGCGGTAGCGCTCCTTCGCGGACTGCGAGTAGGCGACGGCTTCGGCCGCGTGGGGCGCCATCGCCTGCCGGAGGTCGTCGGATCCTTCCAGCGGGAGCGCCACGAGCGTGTCGAACCCCTCGACGAGATCGAGGGGGACGGGCGACGGATGGGCCTGCGGCTCGACCGTCATCGCCCAGTACTCGCGCCACTGCCGCTCGAGGCGCGCGTGTGCGTCGTCGTCCCGGTTCTGCGGGCGGGACGGGATGCCGCGCAGCTGCGGCAGCTCGTCGGGGGAGCGGATGCCGAGCACCTGGCGCAGGTAGAGGGCGAGCAGGACGGGCTGACTCGCGTCCTCGCGAATCACCCACTCCGGTGCCCCGGCGCTGCCCATGCCGATCATTCTAAAACCGTGAGCCTTCATCGGAGCGCCGAGAACTCGGCCGGACGCGGGTGCCCGGCGCCCAGGAGGAGGCTCATGCTCTGGGAGGAGGGATGCCGGGGGTCGGCGGCCGGGCGTCCGCTCAGGTGCGCCGCCGGTAGGCTGGGGAGGTGGCATCTCCCACCGACGATGCGCCCGCGCCGGGCGCCCCCGCCGAATCCGCACACACCTCCGACCCCTACGCCGAAGCCGGGGTCGACACCGCTGCCGGCGACCTGGCGGTCGAGCTGATGAAGTCGGCCGTACGCCGGACGCAGGGACGCGAGGTGCTCGGCGGCGTCGGCGGCTTCGCCGGGCTCTACGACGCGTCGTTCCTGCACGCGTACCGCAAGCCGCTCCTCGCGACCAGCACCGACGGCGTCGGCACGAAGGTCGCGATCGCCCAGGCGATCGACAAGCACGACACGATCGGCCGCGACCTCGTCGGCATGGTGGTCGACGACATCGTCGTGGTGGGAGCGAAGCCGCTCTTCATGACCGACTACATCGCGACGGGCAAGGTCTTCCCGCAGCGCATCGCCGACATCGTGCGGGGCATCGCCGACGGCTGCGCCGAGACGGGCACGGCCCTCGTCGGCGGCGAGACGGCCGAGCACCCCGGGCTCCTGGGCCCGAACGACTACGACGTGGCCGGCGCCGCCACCGGCGTCGTCGAGGCCGACGCCGTGCTGGGAGCCGACCGGGTGCGCCCCGGCGACGTCGTCCTCGCGCTCGCCTCGAGCGGCCTCCACTCCAACGGATACAGCCTCGTGCGCCACATCGTCGCCCGGGCCGGCATCCAGTACGGCGACAACGCGGCGGACTTCGGCGCGACGTGGGGCGAGACGCTTCTCGAGCCGACGCGCCTCTACACGGCGCCGCTTCTTCGCCTTCTCGAGTCGGCCGGCGGCACGGACGCCGGCGTGCACGCGCTCAGTCATGTGACCGGCGGCGGAATCGCCGCCAACCTCGCGCGCGTGCTGCCGCAGCACACGTGGACCGAGGTCGACCGCTCGACGTGGTCGCCGCCGCCCGTCTTCCGCGTCCTCGCCGACCTCGGCGACCTCGCCCTCGAGCAGACCGAGGGCACATGGAACCTGGGCATCGGCTTCCTCGCGGTCGTGTCCGCCGATCACGCGGAGGCCGCGGCGTCCCTTCTCTCGGCGGAGGGCGTGACGACGTGGCAGGTCGGCGTCGTGAGCGACGGAGCGCGTCCCGAGGGCGCGTTCGAGCAGGGCGCAAAGGGCGTCGACGGCGGGGCGGTGCGCCTCGTGGGCACGTACGAAGACGGAGCGAAGTAACACCCCATGTGCGGAATCGTCGGGATGGTCGGCCAGGGATCCGTCAACCAGGAGATCTACGACGCCCTCCTCCTGCTGCAGCATCGCGGGCAGGACTCGACGGGCATCGCGACGGCGGAGCGCAACGGCGTCTTCCACATGACCAAGCAGCGCGGCCAGGTGCGCGAGGCGTTCCGCACGCGCGACATGCGATCCCTCCTCGGCGACATCGGCCTCGGCCACGTCCGGTACGCGACGAAGGGCACGGCGTCGAGCGAGGAGGAGGCGCAGCCCTTCTACGTCAACGCCCCGTACGGCATCGTCCTCGTCCACAACGGCAACCTCACCAACACGCGCGAGCTCACCGACGAGCTCTTCCACAAGGACCGCCGGCACCTCAACACCAGCTCCGACACCGAGCTGCTCGTCAACGTGCTGGCCAACGAGCTGCAGTCCTCGATCACGGGCCTGCGCCTCGACCCCGAGCAGGTCTTCGACGCGGTCGCGCGCGTGCACGAGCGCGTCGAGGGCTCGTACGCCGCCATCGCGCTGCTCGCCGGCTACGGCCTGCTGGCCTTCCGCGACCCCTTCGGCATCCGTCCGCTCATCATCGGCACGCGGCCCGCCGAGACCGGCGGATACGAGTGGATCGTCGCCTCCGAATCGCTCGTCCTCGAGAACGGGGGGTTCGAGGTCGTGCGCGACGTCGATCCCGGCGAGGCCGTGTTCGTCGATCTGGACGGGCACCTGCACACCAAGCAGTGCGCGCCCGCCGCCCAGCTCGCGCCCTGCTCGTTCGAGTACGTCTATCTCGCCCGTCCCGACTCCGTGATGAACGGCATCTCGGTCTACGAGGCGCGCCTGCGCATGGGCGAGCGCCTGGCCGACACGATCGCGAAGTACACGCCGAAGGGCGCGATCGACGTCGTCATGCCGATCCCCGACTCGTCGCGCCCCGCCGCGATGCAGGTCGCGCGCAAGCTGGGCGTCGAGTACCGCGAGGGCTTCTACAAGAACCGCTACGTCGGCCGGACGTTCATCATGCCGGGTCAGGCGGTGCGCAAGAAGAGCGTCCGGCAGAAGCTCAACGCCATGTCGACGGAGTTCAAGGGCAAGAACGTGCTCCTCATCGACGACTCGATCGTGCGGGGCACGACGTCGAAGGAGATCATCCAGATGGCGCGGGATGCCGGGGCCCGGAGCGTGACGTTCGCCTCGGCCGCTCCACCCGTCCGTTACCCGCACGTCTACGGCATCAACATGCCCTCGCGTCACGAGCTCGTCGCGCACGGCCGCACGATTCCCGAGATCGCCCGGGAGCTCGGCGCCGACTACATCGTCTACCAGGAGGTCGAAGACCTGAAGGCGGCCATCCTCGAGGGCTCCGACATCGACGACCTCGACATGAGCTGCTTCGACGGCCGCTACGTGACCGGCACGGTGTCGGAGGAGTATCTCGCCTGGGTCGAGGGGTCGCAGGAGTCTTGATCGGCCGACACGCGGGCCTCCACCGCCCGCGGGAGGCCGAACGCGGGCTTCCTCGGTGAGCTCCTCTCCGCCGGCGCGGCCGCTGTGGCGCGGACGGGCGCTCGCCCTCGTCGGCATCGTCCTGTTCGCCTTCTCGCTGCGCTCGGCCGTGGGGTCGCTGTCCCCCCTCCTCGACCACGTCACGCAGGACTTCGCCGTCCCCGCCCCCGTCGTGGGGCTGATCGGCACCGCGCCGCCCGTCTGCTACGCGGTCGCCGGACTGCTCACACCGGCGCTCGAGCGCCGCTTCGGGCTCGAGCGGCTCGTCGTGGCGGCGATGGCGATCGCGGTGCTGGGGCTCGTCGCCCGCAGCCTCGCGGTCGACTCCCTGACGCTTCTCGGGTCCACCGCGATCATCTTCGCCGCGGTGGGCACCGGGAATGTGCTGCTGCCGCCGCTGGTGAAGAAGCACTTCCCGGATCGCATCGGCATCATGACGACGATCTACTCCACGACGATGGCGGTGTCGACGTTCCTTCCGCCGCTGGTGGCCGTGCCGGTGGCGGATGCCGCGAGCTGGCGCCTGTCGCTCGGGCTGTGGGCCGTGTTCGCCGCCGTGGCCGTGATCCCCTGGATCGCCCTCCTCGTGCGGGAGCGCGGGGACGGCGGGGCCGGCGGGGCCGGCGGGGCCGGCGGGGACGAGGACGTCGAGTCGGCGAATCCCAGGGTCTTCGGGCGGCTGTGGCGCCTGCCGCTGGTGTGGGCGCTCACGGTCATCTTCGTCGTCTCGGGCACCCTCGCCTACACCTCGTTCGCGTGGCTGCCGACGATCCTCGTGCAGACGGCGGGCGTGTCCAACGCCCAGGCGGGCACGCTGCTGTCCCTCTTCGCGTTCATGGGTCTTCCGGCATCGCTCGCGGTGCCGGTGCTCGTCGCACGGTACAACGCGATCGCCCCGCTGTTCGCCGTCGCGGTGGGAAGCGGGCTCGCCGGGATCGCGGGGCTCCTGCTCGCCCCGTCCGCAGCCCCGTGGCTATGGGTCGCGCTCCTGGGCATCGGCCCGCTGTTCTTCCCGCTGACCCTCGTGCTCCTCGGCCTGCGGTCGCGCACCCACGAGGCATCCGTCGCCCTGAGCAGCTTCGTCCAGAGCATCGGGTACGCCATCGTCTCGGTGTTCCCCGTGAGCATCGGGCTGCTCCACGACGCGACCGACGGCTGGGCGGCGCCGCTGTGGGTGCTCGCCGTCGTCGTCGCGGCGGCGATCCCGGCGGGGTTCGTGATCGCGCGGCCGCACACCGTCGAGGACGAGTGGGAGCGGCGGCACGGCGCCTGGTCGTAGCCCGCGCACGCGAGTGGGCGCTGAGACCCGCCGGCAGCGGTGGCCGGGGCTCAGCGCACGGCGAGAAGGATCCGCGAAGCGGTCAGGCCTTCTCGTCCTCGTATTCGTCGGCGTACTGGTCGGCCCACTTGTCGACGTACTGCTCGTCGTCCGGATGACCGAGTTCGCGCTCGAGCGCAGCGTAGTTCACGCTCGGGCTGTACGACTTCAGTTCGCGAGCGATCTTGGTGTGCTTCGCCTTCTGACGGCCACGCCCCATGCGAGACCCCCTCATTTCTGAGCCGCGGGCTGTTCGCGGAGTGTTCCGCCGGCTCTCGCCCGCCCAATCACGATCCGGCCGGGGAGCCGGTAAGAGTAGCATTCAGAATAACACGGAGCATCGGGGCACCGGCGGCTCCACACCCATGCGGAAGGGGCGATGGACCAATGGCGGATGAGGCATCCGAGGTTCCGAGCAGTGCGAGCGAAGGCGACGCCGTGCGCGGCGCCGTGATCGTCGGGGTCGTGCCCGGCGAGCCCGCGCGCGTCGTGAAGGAGGCGGCGCGCTATGCGAGGGCCTTCGGCGCGCCGCTGCTCGTCGTGCACGTGGATGTCACGCGCTTCGTCACATACGAGGATCCCGACGGGTACGTGCACACCGCTCCGATCGACATGAACATCGGGGGCGGCGAAGCCGACCTCGGCCGGGTGCGCAGCGAGACCGAGGCCGTCCTCGGGGAAGCCGACCTCTCGTGGAGCATCCGTCAGCTCGTCGGAGACCCCGCCCTGGCCATCAAGCACCTCGCCGAAGAGATCGATGCGCGGCTCATCGTGGTGGGCACGCGCAAGCGGGGCATCGGCGAGTCCATCCGCGAGTTCTTCACCGGCTCGGTCGCGGCGCGCCTCGCGCACCGCCAGCACCGGCCGATCCTCGTCGTGCCGCTCGGCGAGCCGGTCCCCGACGATCAGGAGATCTGGCCCTCCTGACGGCCGGCCCGTCCAGATCGCAGGAATGACGGGCGGGATGCTGTCCCACCCGCCATTCCCGTGATCTCGACGCGGGTCTCGCCGATGCGCGGGACCTGGTCCCCGGGCGGGGCGGTCAGCCGCGCAGCGCGCGCGTGACGGAACGGGCGGCGTCGTCGAGGGCCGACTCGAGGTCGTCCACGATCGACGCGGCGAGCATCCCGCCGCGGGCGACGTGCGTGCGCAGGTCGCTGCGGACGCGGGCGCGGAACTCGGCGACGGCCGCCTCGGCCCGGTGCAGCTGCTCGCGACTGTGCACGCGGGGGTCGTCGCCGGGAGGCGAGGCATCCGTCATCGTCCGCGTGCCCGCCCGCTCATCCTGCGCCGCGGCGGCGAGGTCGGCGCGCAGGCTCTTCATCGCCTCGCGGACGCTGCCGCGCACCTCCTCGGCGATGAGCCGCACGGAGTCGGCCAGCCCCGCCTCGATGCCTTCCAGATCTCCGGCGCGCGCCTCGACCTCGGCGTGGCCCGCCGGGGTGATGCGATAGATCGTCTTGCGACCGTCGACCGTCTTGCTGACGAGCCCCTCTTCCTCGAGCTTCGCCAGCCGCGGGTAGATCGTGCCGGCGCTCGGGGTGTACGTGCCTCCGGTGCGGTCGGACAGCGCCTGCATGATGTCGTAGCCGTGCCGCGGTCCCTCGTCGAGGAGATTGAGCAGGTACAGGCGCAGATCGCCGTGGGAGAAGACGGGAGGCATCACCAGGCTCCCTCGTTCGGGGCGTCGATCGCGCTGTCGGTGCCGGAGCCGTTCTCGACCTCGGGGGCGCGCGCGCCGTCGTCGAGCGTCGTGACGGCCGCCCGGCGGAGCACCGTGACGTCGCCCGAGACGGTGTTGGCGCGCACGTCGGCGAAGGTGCCGCTCAGCTCGCCGACCGAGCCGGTGTAGTTCGTCGTGAACGAGCCGTGGCCGGAGCGGACGGTGCCGTCGACCTGCACGCGGCCGCTGACGCTGCGCACCGCGTAGTTGGCGGGGAGGCCCTCGTCGAGGCGGATCGTCGCGCTTCCGGCGACGGTGTTGATGTTGACGGAGTGCATCTCTCCGGCCGAGTCGACCAGCACGGCGCCCGAGACGGTGTCGACCGTGGCCTTGCGCAGCGACCCCGTCGCGGCGACGGCGCCGGAGACGCTGTTCGCGTTGAGGCTCCCGGTGAGCTCGCGGATCTGCACGTCGCCCGACACCGCGTTGACCGACGCGTCGCCCACGATGCCGTCGGCGATGATGTCGCCCGACACCGTGTTGAGCTTGACGTCGCTGCGGATGCCGGACACGAGTGCGCTCGCGGTCACGACCCCGAGGTTCAGGGCGATGTCCCGCGGAACCGCGACGCTGATCTCGGCCTTCGGGCCGCCCGCGCCGAAGTTGCGGAAGACCTCGAGGAAGTTGTCCCAGCGCAGCTGCGGGTGGTCGATCTCGACGACGTCGCCCGTCGCCTCGATGCGCAGGTCTTTGATCGTCACGGCGTGCACCTCGATGCGGACGCCGGGCTCGTCGTGCGCGACGACGTCGATCTGGCCGCCGACGAGGCCGATCTTGAGCTTGCGCACGTCCTCGATGTCGATGACGCGCGTCTCACCAGGGTGGATGATCCACTTCTCGAGAGTCATGAGGTTCTCCTTCTTCGGGGCTGACTCGCGATATATCGCGTGACAGCGAGGGTAACACGATATATCGCGAGTATGTCAACCTTCTCTGCGAACGGTGCGCTTGACCTTGACGCTGCGTCAACCTCTACCGTCGTAGGAAGGAGAAGAGAGGAAGACCATGGAGTGGTCCATCCAGCAGATCGCCCGGCTGGCGGGGACGACCAGTCGCACGCTGCGTCACTACGACGACATCGGCCTCCTGCCGCCGTCGAGCATCGGCTCGAACGGCTATCGGCAGTACGACGAGGCTGCTCTCGTCCGGCTGCAGCGCATCCTGCTCCTGCGCGAGCTCGGCCTCGGCCTGCCGCAGGTCGCCGAAGTGCTCGCGCGGCCGACCTCCGAAGCGAGCGCGCTGGAGGGCCACCTCGCGTGGCTGCGCCAGGAGCAGGAGCGGCTCGTCCGGCAGATCGCGTCGGTCGAGAACACCATCGACGCCTTGAGAGGAGGTGAACGACTGATGGCAGAGAACATGTTCGACGGCTTCGACCACACGCAGTACCGGGACGAGGTCGAGGAGCGCTGGGGGAAGGACGCCTACGCGCGCTCCGACGCCTGGTGGCGCGGCATGACCGCCGCCGAGAAGGCGCAATGGGGGACCAGCACCGAGTCACTCGGCCGTGCGTGGATCGCCGCCGCCGAGTCGGGTGTCGCGCCCGACAGCGCTGAAGCCCAGGATCTCGCCCGCCGCCATGTGGAGTGGCTGACCGGCATCCCGGGCACCCCCGCCGGGACGCCCGGCGGAGACGTCAAGGGATACGTCATCGGCCTCGGTGAGATGTACGCGGCCGATCCGCGGTTCGGGAAGAACTACGGCGGCGCACACGGGGCTGAGTTCGTCCGCGACGCACTCCGCACCTACGCCGAGGCCAACCTCTAGACCGCCGGCGGAGACACGAAGAGCGGATGCCCGAAGCTCGGGCATCCGCTCTTCTGCGCGTCCTGCCTGAGCCGACGCGGGCCCCTGCGACGCCGGCCGGCTGGCGCCCCCCTGGGCCGCCGACCGGCGTCAGCATGGCAGTGGGCTCCGCGCGCCCGATGCGCGGAGCCCACCAGGGGGATGCCTTACACGCGGTTTCGTCCGCCGCTGATGAGTCGGAACAGGAAGACGATCAGGGCGATGATGCCCACGATGATCGCCACCCATAGCAGCCAGTTCAGGGCGGAGTTCAGTCCGCCGACGATCGCAAGGATGATCGCGATGACGATGATGATGATCAGGGCCAGGTTCATGAGGGGGGCTCCTTCTCCTGTGGGGGCCGCTCGGGTGAGCGGATGCCTGGGTTGGCATGGAAACAACCGTGGCATCGCCGAGCATCGGCAGGGAGGGCCTTGACGCCGCGGGAACGGCGGTGCTAGCCGCCCGGTTGAACCGCGTGTCCGCGGTGGCGGCTAGTGGTGGCGGTCGCCGCTGTCAATCCCCCCGTCACCGGCATGCCCGCGAAATAGCGTTCAGACGACGGACTCGGGAAGGGGGATCGCGCCATGCCTCGACCACACGGCTCGATCGGTTCCGGCACACGGGAAGCGGGGCTCATCGACATGCTCCGCAGCCGCTAGGGGCGGCCGCTGTGGCACGGCTGACCCGCGTGCGACCGGGCCAGGACCCGGGCATCCGCCGCGTGCGCGCGGGGTCGGGCTTCCGCTACGTCGCACCGGACGGATCCGCCGCGAGCGACGACGACCGTGAGCGCATCTCCGAGCTCGTCATCCCCCCGGCGTGGGAGGACGTGTGGATCTCGACGAATCCGTTCGGTCACATCCAGGCGGTGGGGACGGATGACGCGGGCAGGCGCCAGTACCTGTATCACCCCCGCTGGCGCGAACGGCGCGACAAGGGCAAGTACGCGCGGGCGCTCGAGCTCGCCCAGGCCCTGCCCTCCGCGCGCCGTCGCGTCACGACGGCGCTGCGCACGGAAGGTCTCACGCGTGAGAAGGTGCTGGCCGTCTCGTTCCGGCTCCTCGACGAAGGCGCGCCCCGCATCGGGTCGGCGAGGTACCTCGAGCGGCACGGCAGCCGCGGCCTCACGACGCTGCTGAGACGGGATGCCTCGGTCGAGGCGTCCGTCGTCACCCTGTCGTTCCCCGCCAAGAGCGGGCAGCGGGCGTACATCGAGATCGACGACGGCGAGCTCGCCCCGGCGATCGACGAGCTCCGCGTCGGAAAGCAGAGCGCGCATCTGCTGTGGTACCGGCGCGGCCGCCGACGGCTGACGCTGACCCCGAGCGAGGTCAACACCCACATCCGCACCCTGACGGGGGAGCGCTTCACCGCGAAGGACTTCCGCACCCTCCGCGGGACGATACTCGCCGCCGATGCCCTCGCCCGTATCGGGACGGTCGACACGGAGCGCGACCGCAAGCGCGCCGAGCTGCTCGCCGTGCGCGCGACGGCGGAGGCGCTCGGCAACACCCCCTCCGTGGCTCGCTCGAGCTACATCGATCCTCGGGTGTTCAAGCTGTACGAGCGCGGGCGGCTGCTCGACCTGGATGTCTCGCCCGAATCGGCGATCCGCAAGCTCCTCAGCCCCTGATCGCCCGGCGCGCGTACCCGGCGGGGCGCGATGTCGCTCGTACAGTGGCGCCATGGCCCGCACGCGCGCGTTCACGCCGGCCGCGTTCGTCGCGGTGGTGCTGGGCGGCGCGATCGGGGTCGCGCTGCGCACGCTCTTCGTCGTCCCACTCGGCGCCGTGGACGACGCCTTCGCGGTGCCGGCCGCCACGCTCGTCATCAACCTCGCGGGGTCGCTCCTCCTCGGCCTCGTCGTCGGGTGGATCGGGGACAGCCGCCCCCTCACCCGCGCCTTCTTCGGCACGGGGGTGCTCGGCGGCTTCACGACCTACAGCGCCTTCGCCGTCCACGTCGTCGAGCTCGGCGGTACGGCCCCCGTGCTCAGTCTCGCCCTCGCGGCCGTCTCCCTCTTCGGCGGGGTGCTCGCGGCGGGGATCGGGCTCCGGCTCGGGCACGGGATCGTCGGTGTGCGCGCGCGTATCGAGCCGCCGGAGGTGGCCGAATGACCGGGTGGATGCTGATCCTCGTCGTCGCCGGAGCGGGTGGCCTCGGCGCCGGCCTGCGCTACGCGGTGGACGCGCTCGTCATGCGCGGGCGGCGCGGCGCGTTCCCCGTCGGGATCCTCGTGGTGAACGTCACGGGCTCCTTCGGGCTGGGACTGCTCACGGGCCTCGCCGCGCTTGTCGACGCCTCGTGGGCGACCGCGATCGGCGTGGGCCTCCTCGGCGGATTCACGACCTTCAGCACCGTCTCCGTCGAGACCGTGCTGCTCGGGCGGCGAGGTCGCCGGGACTGGGCGTGGCTGAACCTCGTCGGGACCCTCGCCGCATCCGTCGCCGCCGCGGCGATCGGCGTCGGCCTGGGCCGGCTCCTGGCGGGCTGGATCGCCGGCTGAGCGCTCGCCGAAAGGAGACGATCCGCGGCGAGACCGCGTGTTTCACCGTGCGATACTGAGGCTCGATACATCCGCGTATCGGCCGCATCACTCGGCACCGGGTGGGGCGGAGCCGTGTTCCCGGCAGTCACCCAGCATCCAGCGAAGGCACCCGTGTCGAACCTCGCCGTCCTGAGCCTCAGAAATCGCGCCCTCATCGCGCTGATCACGATCGTCGCCGCCGTCTTCGGCGGGCTCGCGCTCGTGAATCTCAAGCAGGAGCTGATCCCCTCCATCGAGTTCCCCCAGCTCTCGATCGTCACGACGTACCCCGGCGCGTCTCCCGACGTCGTCAGCAACGACGTGTCGACGCCGATCGAGGCCGCGATCCAGGGCATTCCCGGCCTCGAGACCACCACCGCGACGAGCTCGACGAACGCCTCCATCATCCAGGCGTCGTTCACCTACGGCACCGATCTCGCCACCGCCGAGCAGAAGATCACGCAGGCGATCAACCGCATCAAGAGCGACCTTCCCCCCGACGTCGAGCCCAACGTGGTCTCGTTCTCGTTCGACGACCTCCCTGTCATCCAGCTCGCCGTCACGGGATACGACGACGAGGCGACGATCCAGGCGCAGCTCGAGGCATCCGTCATCCCCGATCTCGAAGACATCGACGGGGTGAGCTCCGCGCAGATCGTGGGCGGTCGCGGCGAGCGGGTCACCATCACCCCGGATGCCGCGGCCCTCGCCGCGGCCGGGTACACCCAGCAGGCGATCTCGGACGCCCTCGAGCAGAACGGCGTGCTCTTCCCCGGCGGCACGGTGACCGAGGGGGAGCAGACGCTGACGGTGCAGACCGGAGCCAAGCTGTCGTCGGCCGACGAGATCGCGGCGCTGCCGCTCGTCCCCTCGACGCCCGAGCAGGCGCGCGCCGGCGCCGTGACGATCGCGGATGTCGCGACCGTCGCGCAGGAGCAGGACCCCGTGACCTCGATCTCGCGCGTCAACGGCGAGCCCGCCCTCACGATCGCCGTCACGAAGCTGCCGGCGGCCAACACGGTCGAGGTCTCGGAGGCGGTCACCGCGGCGATCCCCGACCTGCAGGACGCCATCGGCGAGGAGGCCGAGTTCACGATCGTCTTCGATCAGGCGCCGTACATCCAGCAGTCGATCGACTCGCTCGCGCAGGAGGGGCTGCTCGGTCTCTTCTTCGCCGTGCTCGTCATCCTCGTCTTCCTGCTGTCGGTGCGCGCGACGCTCGTGACGGCGATCTCGATCCCGACGAGCGTGCTCATCACCTTCATCGGCATCCAGGCCTTCGGTTACTCGCTCAACATCCTGACGCTCGGCGCGCTGACGATCGCGATCGGACGCGTCGTGGACGACGCGATCGTCGTCATCGAGAACATCAAGCGCCACTATGTCGGCGACGCCGAGAAGCTGCCGTCGATCATCCGCGCCGTGCGGGAGGTCGCAGCGGCCATCACGGCCTCCACGATCACGACCGTCGCCGTCTTCCTTCCGATCGCCTTCGTCGGCGATGTCACGGGAGAGCTGTTCCGGCCGTTCGCGCTGACCGTCACGATCGCGATGTCCGCCTCGCTGCTGGTCGCGCTCACGATCGTGCCCGTGCTCGCCTATTGGTTCCTCAAGCCCGGCAAGCCGGTGCTCGACGCGGCCGGCCGCGAGGTCGACCCGGAGGCGCCCGACGCGCCGCCGACCCGCCTGCAGAAGGCCTATCTGCCGGTGCTGGGCTGGACGCTCCGGCATTCCTGGATCACCCTGGCCCTCGCCGTCGTGGTGCTCATCGGCACGATCGCGCTCGCACCGCTCATGAAGACCAACTTCCTCGGCGACTCGGGTCAGAACACCTTCACCGTGACGCAGGAGGTCGGGCCGGCCGCGAGCCTCGACGCCCAGGACGAGGCTGCGCGGAAGGTGGAGGACGCCATCCTCGGAGTCGAGGGCATCGAGACCGTGCAGACCTCGATCGGCTCGAGCGGCTCGGCGCTGCGCGACGCCTTCCGCGGGGCGAGCGGCGGCATCACCTACTCCGTGACGACCGACCCCGACGCCGATCAGGTGCAGGTGCGCGAAGACGTGCAGTCGGCGATCGCCGACCTCGACGACGTCGGCACGGTCGCGGTCGCGTCGGGCGGCGGCGGATTCGGCTCGAGCGACATCGAGATCGATGTCACCGCGCCCGACCAGACCACCCTGCAGGAGGCGACGGATGGCGTCGTCGAGGGCGTCCAGGAGGCCGAGGGCGTCGGCCAGGTCACGAGCAACCTCTCGGCATCCCTCCCCTACGTCGCCGTGACGGTCGACCGCGACGCCGCGGCGCAGCTCGGCCTCTCGGAGGTCGCCGTCGGAGCGCTCGTCTCCAACACGATGCAGCCGCGTTCGATCGGCACGGTCGAGATCGACGACACGGCGCTCACGGTCTATCTCGCGGTGCCGGAGCCGCCCACCACGATCGAGCAGCTGCAGCAGCTCCAGATCCCGAGCGCGACAGGACCGATCCCGCTCAGCCAGGTCGCGACGGTGGAGGAGTCGGAGGGGCCGACGTCCATCACGACGCAGCGCGGGCAGCGCACCGCGACGGTCACGGTGACCCCGTCGACCGACGACCTCAACGCGGCATCCGCCTCGATCAGCACGGCTCTGGGCGCGGTGGATCTGCCCACGGGCACCGAGGCCGAGATCGGCGGCGTCGTAACGCAGCAGCAGGACGCCTTCTCCCAGCTGGGCCTGGCCCTGCTGGCGGCGATCCTCATCGTCTACATCGTGATGGTCGCGACGTTCAAGTCGCTGCGGCAGCCGCTGCTGCTGCTCATCTCGGTGCCATTCGCGGCGACCGGGGCGATCCTGCTGCAGATCCTCACGGGGGTGCCGCTCGGCGTCGCATCGCTCATCGGCGTGCTCATGCTCATCGGCATCGTCGTGACGAACGCGATCGTGCTCGTCGACCTCGTGAACCAGTACCGCGAGAAGGGGCTGTCGTCGAACGACGCGACGATCGCCGGCGGCTCACGACGACTGCGGCCGATCCTCATGACGGCGCTCGCGACGATCTTCGCGCTGACCCCGATGGCGCTCGGCATCACGGGGCACGGCGGCTTCATCTCGCAGCCGCTGGCGATCGTCGTGATCGGAGGCCTGATCTCGTCGACCGTGCTGACACTGCTCGTGCTGCCGACCCTGTACAACCTCGTGGAAGGGGCGCGCGAACGCCGAGAGGCGCGGAGGACGGGCGGGACGGATGCCGCGCCGGGCCGGGGCGGGAAGGGCGAAGGCCCCTCGAGCCTGCCGTCGGCGACGGCGGCAGCGCAGCCGGTACCTGCGACCGTGCCCGCCGCACCTGGGCCGGCCGCGGAGCCGTCGAGTCTGCTCGCGTCAGGACTGACCCCGGCAGCACCCGTGCAGCAGACGCGGAGGCGGCGCCGCGAGCCGTGACCCGGGTGAGCCTGCTCCGACGCGCCGGCGCCGGCGCCTCGGCCCGCCCCCGGCGGCGGGTCGTCCCGCTCGAGGCGTTCCGCAGGGCCGTGCTGAAGGTCACGAGCCAGACGAAGATGAGGCCGAACCCGATGATCTCGAGCAGGGCGAGCGTGATGAGCCCCAGGACGAAGACCACGATCGCCGGCACCAGCACGACGGCGATCCCCGCCGAGATCCAGCGCACGCGCCGGGGCGTCCACGGGCTCGCGAGCATGATGACGAGGATGCCGAGGAACGACAGCATCGTCCCGGACGCCCCCCGCTCGTGCAGTGCGGTGTCGACATTGAGGGGCACGAGGCCGACGAGGGCGAGGTGACCGCCGAAGGAGACGATGAGGGCGACGAGGAGTCGCGCGACGTGCGTCCCCGCATGCACGGCCGCCTCCAGCCGGTGCAGGATCACGCCGAGTTCCTGCCGCACGCGGGCGGCGAAGACGACGAGCAGCCCGCCTGCCGACATGGCGCCGATGTTGAAGGCCGCTCCGGACAGGTCGCGATGCGTGCCCAGCTCGCTGAAGTGCAGCGTCCACCACTCGGAGTCGGTCGTCGTCGCGACGGCGATCGCCGTTCCCAGCACAAGGAGCACGACCGAGGTGATTGCGAGCTGCCGCGAATCGGCGCGGGAACCTCGGAAGAGGTCCGCGCTGACGAGGTAGGCCGGGGCCCATACCGGGCGCCGGGTAACGGCCTGGATGGTCGAAGACATCGGGTCACCACACACAAGTCAAGCCGACCGGCGTGCCGACAAGCTCCCCGGTCGGGCGGTCTGTCCAGGCGCTACGGGCGATACGCTCTCCTTTGGGCGAGAGCACGCCAACCCCAATACCGCATCACGCCCCTGGTGTCCACTGTATCGGAGCGCGTGGCGGAATCCCTGAGGGGTGATCCGAACCCACCCGTCGAGGACGAGGCATCCCTCACGCGGACGCCCGCAGTCCGGCGACGCCGAGGAACCGGATGAACACCGCGATCCAGGCGAAGACGAGCGAGAAGACGATGATCTCGAAAGCCGTGAGGCCGAAGTAGCCGACGACGAACAGCGCGACCGAGATCACCAGAGCCGCGAGGAATCCCCACGTCGTGACGAAGAAGGTGCGCGGCATCCCCCGCAGCACACGCGGCGCGGCGATGAGGAGGCCGAGGAAGACGACGGCCATGCCCGTCGCGGCGAGGTTGTGGATCACCAGGTTCACGTCGACGGGCACGATGCCCACGAACGCCAGCATGACGCCCATGACTACGAAGACCGCCGAGACGGTGCGGGGACTGTGCGGATTGGTGAGGATGCCTCGATCCACGAGGGCGCGCATGTCGTTGGCGACGTAGACGGCGAACGTCGTGACCAGGAGACCACCGGCGATGAGCGTGCCGTTGAAGATCCAGCTCGACACGGTGTCGAAGGTGCCGAGCTGGCTGAAGTGGTAGGTCCACCAGTCGGCCTCGGGCGCCGTGATGGTCGCGGTCAGCGCCCCGATGCCGATGAACGAGACGAGGAGCGTCGACATCCGCTGCGTCGTCATGCGGGACGCCGACACGTAGCCGAGGTGGGCGGCGAGGAAGAGGTTGACGGCCATCAGCACGGCAGCCCAGAACGGCTCCATCGTGAGCCCGATGAACCCCTGGCCGAGGACGTAGTAGAGCGCGATCGTCCCGAGGATCGCGAGGATCGTGTGGACGATCACGACCGAGACGGCATTGACCGCGAACCGCCAGGGGGCGAGCGTGAGTCGCCACTCCTGGCCAGGCGAATGCCGCGACCGCCAGTAGGCGGTGCCTGTCGAGGCCGCGGCGACCGCTCCGGCGGCGAGGGCGGAGATCTCGCCGAACGAGCCCACCCCCGACAGCGGGAGGTTCGGCCGCACGGCGCTGACGACCAGACCCAGCACCACACCGACGACGGCGGCGGCGAGTCCGGCGGTGAGGGCCTCGTTGATGACGCGGAGGCTGGGGGCGGGGGCGTTCGCCGCAGACGAGGACGGCGGGATCAGCGGATCCGTTCCCGGTGCGGAGGCGAGGTGCTCGGGCATGGCGCCAGTGTAAGCGGCGGGACCTGTCGGCGCTCTCACCCTCGGCGGGTGGTTCCGCCGCGGCGATCAGTCGTTCGGTCGGGCGTCGAAGTCGATGCCCCACTCCAGCTCCCACGACTCCCCGGGCGCGAGCCAGCGCAGGCCCCGACCGGAGTTCAGCGCGTCGGCCGGGGCCGTCATGGGCTCGACCGCCAGCGCGAGCTCGTGGCCCGGGTACCGGTCGGTGGTGAAGATCTGCACATAGTCGAAGCCCCGCCCCTGCCACAGGGTCACACGCCGGCCGTCCGGCGCCGTGAGCGTCGTGCGGACCCGACCGTCGGGGTCCGGGGACAGGTCGCCGAACGCGGTGTCGAGGTCCAGCTCGCCGACGCGACGGCCCGAGCGCAGGTCGGTCGCGGCATCCACGGGCTCCTGCGCGACCGGCACCTTCTGCTCGTCGGCGACGAAGCGCGTCGAGCCCGACGCGCGCAGCGTCAGGTCGGCCGTGTCGACGTCGCCGATGCAGAGGTAGGGGTGCGCTCCGAGAGCGACCGGTGCGTCGTCGCGGCCGAGGTTGGTGACGGCGTGCATCACGGCGAGCCCGGCGTCGTCGAGCACGTACGTGACGCTCGTGCCGAGGTGGAACGGATACCCGGTCTGCGGGACGACGGGATGGGCGAGCGTCACGGACGATGCGCTCTGCGCCGCCGCGGTGTACGACGCGAACCGCAGCAGGCCGTGCGACGCATTCCCGGTGGCGGGCTCGGTGATCGCCAGCTGACGGGTCTCACCGCGCTGCGTCCATCGGCCGCCGCGCACGCGGTTCGGCCACGGCACGAGCACCATCCCCGACCCGGCGGGCGCGGGGATGTCGAGGGGATAGCGCGGCACGAGGTCGACACCGTCGACGGCGAGGGCGCGGAGGGCCGCCCCCACCTGGACGATCTCGGCCGTGACGCGGCCGTCGGTCGAGGCAAGCACGTACTGCTCGCCGGTGGGGTAGTGGGTCTCGGTCATGTCAGCCTTTCTGGAGCCATGGACGCAGCGCCCGCGTGATCCACGGAAGCACGAGGTAGGTCATGACGGGGGTGAGCAGGACGGTCGCGAGCAGCACCCGGGCCCACAGCGGCCAGTCGGCGAAGCCCGGAAGGAATCCGAGGAGCCACGACGCGAGGAGGTTGGTCGGGAAGAAGCCGAGCCAGATCGTGACGGCCTGCTTCCAGCGCGGCGGCGCGGCGGGGATCGGCTGCTGGATGGGCCCGGTCGCAGGCGCCGTCGCCCGGTCGACGTGCCGCGTCTCGATGGACGTGGCCAGCGGCGCATCGAACCAGCCCTCGATACCGGTTCGACGCTCGACACGCACTTCGCTCGCGAACGGGCGCCCGGAGTCGAGCCACCACGAGCGCTGCGCGGAGTCCTCCCAGGCCTCGAGCGTGGCCATGTCGCGGAAGCGGTACAGCATGTACCAGAGGTCGGATCCCTCTCCGGCGCGCACCCAGCCCGAGCCGAGGAAGCCGGGGAAGCCCGTCGCGAGGTCGGTGCCCGCCTGCATCCAGCTCGTCGCCTCGATCGTGCGGTCGGGGTCGATCCGTCGCTCGATCGCGACGGTGATCGGGTGGGAGTCGAGCTCGGCCATGCCATCCATTCTCCCGCCCGCCGGGCATCCTCCCAGGCGAGTCGGGTAGCGTAGGGAGGTCGGCTCTGGACGCCGCGCTGTGCGCGCGGATGGGTTTGTGAGTCCAAGGGGCCGATGGTGGGAGCGAATCCGCTCCGACGACCATCACTGTGAATGGCCCCCGGCCGACGGTAGTCCGGGTTACTCCATGCCGCCGCGAGCGGCAGCGCCTGCGTGCGCGTCGAGGAGTGCTGTTCTCGTGCGAGAGAACCCAGAAGGACACACCCATGCCCAAGAACAAGAAGCCCGCCGGCGGACGACCCGCCAAGAACTTCGAGCCGCGCTACGGCGCCAAGACCAGCTTCCAGGACCGCAAGCGCCGGACCGACGGACCCTCGGCCGATCGCCCGGCGAAGCCCGGCAGCAAGAGCCCCGGCCACCGCGGCTACCGGCCCGAGTCGGCCGAGGCGCCCGCGAAGCGTCGCTGGACCGCGCAGGAGAAGGCCGGCCGCGAGCAGGCGCACGGGATCCGCAGCCAGGCGAGCGGCGCCTCCGGCCGTGGCCACGGCGACCGCCCCCGGTACGACCGCTACGACCGCGACGACCGCCCCGCCCGCTCGTTCGAGGAGCGCCCGCGCCGCGACTACGGCGACCGTCCGGTGCGGACGTTCGACGACCGTCCGCGCCGCGACCACGGCGACCGTCCGGCCCGCTCCTACGATGACCGCGGGCGCGCGGACCGCTCCCAGCGGCTCGACCGCGTCGATCGCGACGACCGCCGGACGTTCGGAGACGCCCGCCCCTCGTACCGATCGGACGACCGCCCGCGCCGCGCCTACGACGACCGCCCCTCGCGCTCGTACGACGACCGTCCCCGCCGGGACGACCGGCCCGCGCGCTCCTACGACGACCGTCCGCGCCGGGACGACCGGCCCGCGCGCTCGTACGACGATCGTCCGCGCCGGGACGACCGGCCCGCGCGCTCGTACGACGATCGTCCGCGCCGGGACGACCGACCCGCCCGCTCGTACGACGACCGCCCGCGCCGCAACGACGGCCCCGGCCGCTCGGACTGGAACGCCGCGCCCGTCCGCGACAAGGCGCACGAAGACCGCGTCGACGTCGTCCACGAGCGCCTGCAGGCAGAGGCCGTGCAGGCCGAGGACGTCGCCGGCACCTCGTTCGGCGATCTCGGGCTCGGCGACAACATCGTCCGCGTCCTCGCAGACCTCGGTGCCGCGTCGCCGTTCCCCATCCAGGCTTCGACGATCCCTGCGATCCTCGAGGGCAAGGACGTCCTCGCCCGCGGCCGCACCGGCTCGGGCAAGACGATCGCCTTCGGCGCGCCGCTCGTCGAGTCGATCCTGCGCTCCCAGGCCGGCCAGCGCCGCGAGTTCGGCCGCTCGCCGAAGGCCCTGATCCTGGCGCCGACCCGCGAGCTGGCGCTCCAGATCGACCGCACGATCCAGCCGATCGCGCGCTCGGTCGGCCTCTTCACGACGCAGATCTACGGCGGCGTGCCGCAGGCCCGCCAGGTCGGCGCGCTCAAGAAGGGCGTCGACATCATCATCGGCACGCCCGGCCGCATCGAGGATCTCGTCGAGCAGGGCAAGCTCGACCTCTCCGAGGTCCGCATCGCGGTGCTCGACGAGGCCGACCACATGTGCGAGCTCGGCTTCTTCGAGCCGGTGCAGCGCATCCTGCGGCTGACCGACGAGGGCTCGCAGAAGCTCCTCTTCTCGGCGACCCTCGACCGCGAGGTCGCCGGCCTCGTCGACGAGTTCCTCGTCGACCCGGCCGTCTACGAGGTCGCCGGCGAAGATCAGGACTCCGGAACGATCGACCACCGCGTGCTCGTGATCGACCATCGCGACAAGGCCGAGATCCTCGGCTCGCTCGTCGACCGCGACGGAAAGACGCTCGTCTTCGCCCGCACCCGCGCCTACGCCGAGATGCTCGCCGAGCAGTTCGACGACGCCGGCATCCACGCGGTGGCCCTCCACGGCGACCTCAACCAGGCCAAGCGCACGCGCAACCTGGAGCGCCTCACGTCGGGTCGGGTCAGCGTGCTGGTGGCCACGGATGTCGCGGCACGAGGCATCCACGTCGATGACATCGATCTCGTCATCCAGGCCGACGCGCCGGACGAGTACAAGACGTACCTGCACCGCTCGGGCCGCACCGGCCGCGCCGGCCGCTCGGGCACCGTCGTGACGCTCGTGACGCGCCAGCGTCGCCGCCGCATGACGGAGCTTCTCGACCGCGCCGAGATCGACGCCCCGTTCGAAGAGGTGCGCCTCGGCGACGACCTCATCGAAGAGCTCGCGGGCCGGCAGGTCGACCCCGTCGCCTGAGGGGCCTGATCCGCACCACCTCGCCTGCCACGCAAGGCGAGCGGAGGACATCGAGCGGGCGGAGGACGATTCCAGCCGGATCGTCCTCCGCCCGCTCGTCTTCCTCCGGCCGTGACGAGGGACGGATGCTCAGGCGAGAAGCCCCTCGAGCAGCGCGGCCGCGCGCGGGGCGCCGCCGAGCGACCGCAGCTCCTGCCCCACCCGCTCGGCCGCGGCGCGGAACGAGGCATCCGTCTCGATCCGCCCGACAGCCGCTCGGACGGCGGAGGCGGACGGGGTTCCGGTCCGGAGGTCGACGCCCGCGCCCGCCCACGCCACCCGCGCCGCGATCTCGGGCTTGTCGAGGTCGCCTCCCGCGACGGCGAGGGGGATTCCGTGCGAGAGCGCGGCGAGGGTTCCGCCCCAGCCTCCGTTGGTGACGACGATCTCGACGAGCGGCAGGAGCTCGCCGTACGGGAGGAATCCGGCGACGCGGGCGTTCGACGGCACCGGGAAGGGCAGGATGTCGCGGCCGCGCACGCCCGTCGCGACCACGACGACGAGGTCGTCCCGGTCGGCGAGCGCATCGAGCGCGGGAGCGATGAGATCGGCCGGGTCGACGTTCTGCGTCCCCTGCGTCACGTGCACGATCCGGCGACCACGGAGGTCGTCCCACCAGCCCGGGAGCTCGGCCGGCCCGTCCGTCGGCGGGAGGAGCCGACCGACGAACTCCACCGAGGGCGGGCGGTCCCGTCGCCGGTAGTCGAGCGAGGTCGAGCCGCTGGCCACCACGAGGCGTGGCGAGAAGACGATCCGATCCATCGTGAGCCGGGACGGTGGCAGCCCGGCGGCCGCGCGCGCGTCCGCCAGCGGCTTGCGGAGCGGGCGCGACAGGAGGGGGACGGCGGCCCGCAGCGCCGCGTCGCGGGTCTTCGTCAGCGGGTTCCGCCCCGGTGCGAGCCCCAACCCGCTCGGCGGCCCCTGCGTCCCCGGCATGTTCAGGGGCAGCACGGCGACGGTGGCCCACGCGAACCCGAGGCGCTCGGCCGCGAGCACAGATCCGATCGAGACCTCGTCGGCGGCTAGGACGTCCCACGGATCCCGCGTCCACTCCGCCTCGAGGTCTTCGACCTGCTGCGGCGCGGTGCCCATGAAGAGGTCGGCGACGTTGATCAGCAGCTGACCGAGACCCTTCTTGCCGACGAGGCGCGGGAAGGTCGCGGGCAGATCGTTCTCGTCGAAGTCGGGGGCCGCACGCCACGGCACGAGAGTCGCACCGGATGCCTCGACGCGCTCCCGGAACGCGGATCCGGTGTAGAACCGCACATCGTGCCCTCGGGCGCGCAGCGCGCTCGCGACGGCGAGGAGCGGCACGACGTGTCCGGTGAACGGCATCGCCGTGATCATGAAGCGCCCCATCGCGGCTCCCTCCGCCGCGATCAGTCTCGCGCTCCCGACCGTCGCCCGGAAGAGTGCGGGCGCTCGGCGGACGGCGGCGGGCAGCGCGGCGGTCAGAAGAGCATCGCGGGTCCCGCCTGGCGCGCGGCGGCCGCGCGGCCGCGCGAGGTCGTGACCACCTGCGTACGGGATGCCATGCCCGGCACGGGACCGCGGCGAGGCGAGTCGTCCTCGGCCTGCCCGCCCAGTCCGTGCACGCGCAGCAGCGGCTGCACGCGCTTGGCGAGCCACGACCGGTAGGCCTTCGGCGCGTAGGTCGAGGCGCCGGGGTAGAGGCCCAGGTACGACGACACGAGCTCCGGGTGCTCGCGCTGCAGCCACTGCAGGAACCACGGCTTCACGCCGGGCCTCAGATGCAGCGCGCCGTAGACGACCCGCCACGCTCCCGCCTCTTTGATCCGGCGCAGGGCGTCGTCGAGCAGAGGCACCGAGTCGGTCAGGTGAGGGAGGATCGGCATGAGGAACACCGTCACCCGGAAGCCCGCGTCGGTCGCAGCCCGCACGGTCTCGAGCCGTGCCGCCGTCGTGGGCGTGCCGGGCTCGATGAGCTTCTGCACCGCGTCGTCGAACACCGCGATCGACATGGCGATCGTGACCGGCACGGATGCCGCGGCATCCTGCAGCAGCGGCAGATCCCGCCGCAGCAGCGACCCCTTGGTGAGGATCGAGAAGGGGGTGCCGGAGTCGGCCAGCGCCGAGACGATCCCGGGCATCAGCCGGTACCGCCCCTCGGCGCGCTGATACGGATCGGTGTTGGTGCCGAGCGCGACCGGTTCGCGCTCCCAGCTGCCCCGCGCGACCTCTCTGCGCAGCACGTCGGCGACGTTGATCTTCACGACGATCTGCGAGTCGAAGTCGTGCCCGGTGTCGAACTCGAGGTACTCGTGCGTCCCCCGGGCGAAGCAGTAGACGCATGCGTGCTGGCAGCCGCGGTATGGGTTCACCGTCCAGTCGAAGGGCATCGCCGAGGCCCCGGGGACGTGGTTGAGCGCGCTCTTGGCCATGACCTCGTGAAAGGTCACCCCCGAGAACTCCGGCGTCGTGACGGAGCGGACGAGACCGTTCAGGTGCTCGAGCCCGGGGAGGGCCGCGGCATCCGGAACCCCTAGCTCCTGACCCTGCCACCGCATGCCTACAGTCGAACAGAAATACGATGCCGCGTCAAGCCGACTCGAACAAAGGCGCGATGACGAGTCGGTGAGAATCGCGCCTGCCGACGGCCGCTCCCAGGTCGGCAGGGCACAATGGCGGGGTGACGCCTCCGGTCACGCGTCGCGAAGCCCGCGCGGCGCACCTCTTCACAGCTCCGCCCGCGCCCGCGCGTCATGCGCGGGCTCGCCGGGCTGCCCGGCTCGGCGTCGTCTTCGCAGCGGTCGCGGGCATCGCGCTCGTCGTGGGCGGTGCGGCCGCCGTCACCTCCGCTCTCACGGCCGCGGGGCCTGTTCGCGACGAGCGGCTCGCCGCCGCTCCGACGCCGTCGGCGACGCCTGTGCCCCTGCCGCAGGCCGTCGAGGCCATCCCGGCTCCCTCGGTCGCGCTGGCACCGGCGATCGTGGACCTCTGCGGCATCCCGGCGTTCACCGACGCTCTCGCCGCGGGCGACGACGCCGCGGCGATCGCCGCCGCGGGGGGCGCGGAGGCCTTCCGCACCTCGGTCTCCGCCGGCGCTGCCGGATGCGTGTCTTTGTCGGACCCCGGCCGGGTGTGGGTCGTCGTCAACAAGCTGCGGCCGTTCGATCCCGTCGACCATCAGCCGTCGTCGCTCGCGCGCCCGCCCGTGCGCGAGATCTCGACGGCGAATCTCCGCCCGGATGCCGCGGCCGCCCTCAGCGACATGTTCGCCGCCGCCTCGGCGGCCGGAGCCGGGGAGCTGGGGCTCGACAGCGGATACCGCTCCTACCGGACGCAGCGCACGACCTACCAGCGCCTCGTGTCGGTCAAGGGCGTGCAGGGCGCCGACATGGTGAGCGCGCGCCCGGGGTTCAGCGAGCACCAGTCGGGGCTCGCCGCCGACGTGACGGCGTGCTCGCCGGGATGCGTCGGCCTCGAGGCGTTCGCCGGCACGACGCAGCAGCAATGGATCGCCGCTCACGCGTGGGAGTTCGGCTGGATCGTCCGGTACGAGGCCGAGTGCACGTCGATCACGGGGTACTCGCCCGAGCCGTGGCACCTCCGGTACATCGGCCGGGAGCTCGCGGCGGCGTATCACGCGGGCGGCTGGCGGACGCTCGAGGAGTTCTTCGGACTCCCGCCCGCCCCCTCCTACGCCGACTGAGGCGCCGATCTGCCTGGCACTCAGTACCATGAAGTCTGGGATGGGATCCCATTCACTTCAGGGTGCGAGGAAGGAACCGCAATGGAGCGCGACATCTACGACGAAGACCACGAAGCGTTCCGCGACGTCGTCAAGGAGTTCTGCAAGCGCTACGTCACGAACGAGGCGCGCGAGCGCTGGGACGCCGAGGGCGAGGTCGATCGAGCCACGCTGCGCGCGGCCGGGGACGCCGGCGTCATCGGCCTGTCTGTGCCGGAGGAGTTCGGCGGCGCCGGGATGCTGCAGGACTACCGTTTCCGCGCGGTCGTCAACGAAGAGGTCATCAAGGCCGGCGCGGGCTCGCTCGCGGGCGCCCTCGGGATCCAGGACGACCTGGCCGTCCCCTACCTCGTGCACATGGGCACGCAGGAGCAGAAGGAGAAGTGGCTGCCGGGCATGGCCACCGGCGAGATCATCGGCGCCCTGGCGATGACCGAGCCCGGAGCCGGCAGCGACCTGCGCGGCATCAAGACGACGGCCAGGCGCGCGGAGGGCGGCTACATCGTCAACGGCGCCAAGACGTTCATCTCGAGCGGCAAGACCGCCGACGTCCTCGTCACCTTCGTCAAGACCGGCGAGGGCAATCGCCCCGACGCCTTCAGCCTCCTGCTCATCGAGAACGGCATGGCCGGCTTCGACCACGGCAAGAAGCTCCACAAGATGGGCTTCCACGGCCACGACACCGCCGAGCTGTCGTTCACCGACGTCTTCGTGCCGGAGGAGAACCTCATCAGCGGCAAGGAGGGCATGGGCTTCGTGCAGCTCATGATGAACCTGCCGCTGGAGCGGCTCTCGATCGCCGTCGCGGCGGCTGCGGGCGCGCAGGCGGGGCTGGATTGGACGCTCGACTACACCAGGAGCCGCGAGGCGTTCGGCGAGCGGATCATCGACTTCCAGAACTCGCGCTTCAAGCTGGCGGATGTCTCGGCCACGGTCGACGCGCTCTGGGCGTACATGGACCGGGCGATGCTGGCGTACAAGGACGGCAGGCTGTCGGCCGAGGAGGCGGCGAAGATCAAGTTCTGGGCGACCGAGCGCGAATGGGATGTGCTCGACACGTGCGTGCAGCTGCACGGCGGATACGGGTACATCACGGAGTATCCGATCGCCCGCGCGTTCCTCGACGCCCGCGTGCACCGCATCTACGGGGGCACCAACGAGATCATGCGCGAGATCGTCGGTCGCCAGCTGGCCGGCAAGCGCTGAGCCGCCTCAGCCGCGGACGTTGCCTCCGCTGCAGGTCTGCTGGGCTGCGGTCGAGCCCGTGATGGCAGGCGGGAGGGCGACGGCTGCCTCCGTCGGAGTCGGGGTCGGGCTCGGCGTCTGCCCCGGTGTCGAGGGCGGTGTCGAGGGAGGTGTCGTTGCTGTGGGCGGCGGGGATGCCGCATCCGTCGGCGTCACATCCACGACGCCGCCGCGCGCACCGACGTCGCCCGTGATCTCGAGCGGCCGGTTGTCGCGCAGCGCCTGCCAGAGGATCTCGGCCGAGGCGTAGTCCGGGCGCAGACGGTTGGGGTCGGATGCGTCGGTGAAGGTCGGGTACTGCACGAAGACGATCTCGTCGAACGGCACATCCTTGACGGCCAGAGCGATCTGCACGAGCGTCAGCGGGCTGGCGAGCGAACGCGTCGGGGTGACGTTGTCGAGGGCGACCGTGGCGAGCTTGTAGAGCTGGGCGGGATTGCCGAGCACGTCCTCGCTCACGAGCTTGTGGGCGAGGCGCGACATGTACTGCTGCTGGTTGGAGATGCGGCCGAGGTCGCTGCCGTCACCGACCCCGTACCGCGTGCGGAGGAACTGCAGCGCCGTCACCCCGGCCACCGTGTGCGTGCCGGCGCCCAGGTCGAGTCCCGTGTTGCGATCCCGGATGCCTCGCGCCAGGCACACCTCCACACCACCTAAGGCGTCGGTCACCCGGATGACGCCGCCGAAGGTCACGACGGCGCCGAACGGGATGTTGAGGTCGCTCATGTCGGAGACCGTCTTCATGACGCACCCGAGGCCGCCGTACTGGTAGGCGGTGTTGATCTGGTCCGTGCCCCCGCCCGTCGTGGAGCCGTCCGCACCGGTGCAGGAGGGGATCGGCACGAGAAGATCTCGCGGGAACGAGACGACGGTGACGCGCCGCGGATTGTCGCCGATGTGGACGAGGAGATTGACGTCGTTGAGCTCGGTCGTGCTGTCGGCACCCGTGCAGCGATCTCCGAAGATGCTCTTGAACTCCTCCTCGCACTCGTCGATGCCCGTCACGAGGATGTTGACCCCGCCCTCGATCGCGCCGATGTCGGGCGGCACCGGCTCCTGGTCGGGGATGTCGACGATCTCGTCGGCGAAGCTCGCCGCCAAGTCGTACGTCGCGTAGGCGGCCACGCCGCCGAGGCTCACGGCGAGCACGGCCAGGCAGACGCCGACGATCGTCAAGAACTGGCCGAGCGGGCGCGGCGAAGGCAGCCGCGCATGCCGCGCGACGGTACGTCGTCGTCTTGCCATCCCGCGCGTCCCCCGTGCCGTCGGATTGCCGGAATTCTAGTGCGCGGGGATGCGGCCGTGTGGGATCTTCGATGCTCTCATCGCGGGGTCAGGACGAGTCGGAGACGGCCGTGACCCGGCGGCGGGCGAGCCTTGCGACCCCCGCGGAGCGCAGGCGGTCGGCGACGAGGATGCCCAGGCCCACGCCCGCCAGACAGGAGGCGATCGTGAGAGCGAAGAAGGCGGCCATCGCCCACGGGGCCATCGCCCAGAGGTCGAACGACGCCGCCGCGAGCACCGGGTACACCACGCCGGTGAACACCGCGCCGGCGTAGTACTGCCACGTGCGCCACGACCGATAGAGGGTCACGAGGAACGCGAGCTCGGCGAAGAACGCCCACCACAGCGCGGCGCCGAGGAACGGGAAGACGACGAGCCCCGAGATGACGCCGACGAGGATGCCGGCGAGCGGACGCTCGAGGAGGCGCAGGGCGATCGTCGCGGGGAGCAGCCAGAGGCCCGCGATGCCGACCGAGACGAATGGCACCGTCGCGAAGAGGACGGTCGAGACCCACCCGGCGCCCCAGAGCATGACGCCGCCTGCGACGCCGATGGCGGCGCACGTCAGCAGATACGCCGTCGTCGCGCGGCTCACGGGCGTGCCGCCGATGTCTCCAGCCGGGACTTCGGCGTGGGCGACGCGGCGCCGGCGCGCCAGTAGCCGCAGAAGCTCACGCGGTCCTTCTCCACCCCGCGCTCGGCGATCAGGTGCCGCCGCGCGCTCGTCGGCAGCGCCTGCTCGCCGACGATGTAGGCGTGGAAGGGGTGGGCCGGCAGGTCGCCGTCGCCGAGTTCGCGCAGAGCGTGGAGCGCCGGCTCACCCGGCTTGACGTCGTGCTCCCGCACGATCCATCGCACCTCGATCCCCTCCGGGTGCGCGAAGGCGAGAGCGTCCTCGGTGTGCGGCACCTCGACGACGGCCAGGCCCGAGGCATGGGGCGGCAGGCTCGCGCAGATCGACGACACCGCGGGAAGGCCCGTCTCGTCGGCGAGGAGCAGCACGCGGTCTGTGCCGCGCTCGGGGTTGAAGGCGAGGCCCTCGTCGATGACGACGACGCTCTCACCCGGCGTGCACCCCTCTGCCCAGCTCGAGGCCGGTCCGGCCGTGCCGTCGGCGCGCGAGCCGTGCAGCACGAAGTCGATATCGAGCTCGGCGCCGCGCTCGGACGTGGCCGGGCGGAAGGCGCGCACGCTGTAGCTCCGCATGACCGGCCGCACTCCGTCCGGGATGCGCAGGTACTTGAGGTAGCCGAAGAGCCGGTTGGCCTTCGCGGGCACCCGGTCCAGTCCCTCGTCGCCGCCGACGGGGAGGAAGATGCGGAACCACTGGTCGAAGCCCATCGGCTGGAACCGCTCGATGTCGCCTCCCCCGAGCGTGATGCGCATCCAGTGCTCGGAGAGGCGAGCGCACCTCTGCACCCGCAGGTGCAGGAGGTCCTGGCTCTCGGGCTTGACGAGACGGCTGGACGAGGCCATGCAGGCTCCTTTCGCGATCCGGCCCTGCTGCTGCGGCCGGGGGGGGGGGGGGGACTCACAGGCCCCAGGGGAAGAACAGCCAGAAGATCGCCGTCGAGACGAGGAGGAAAGCCGCCACGAAGACGGTGTCGCGGACCCGCCAGGGCACCAGGTGGCGCTCGGTGCGATCGGGGTAGGCGCCGAAGGCGCGGGCATCCATCGCCAGGGCCACTCGTTCGGCGTGACGGATGGCGCCCGCCAGCAGCGGCACGATGTATCCCGACCAGCGGGCGATCGCGGCGATCGGACCCCGGCCGCCGTGCGCGCCGCGAACCCGATGAGCCTGCCGGATGACCTCGAGCTCCGTACCGAACCGCGGCACGAAGCGGAGAGCCGCGAGCGCCGTGTAGCCGATGCGGTAGGGCACCCGCAGCTGCTGCACGAAGGAGCGGGCGAGGTCGGGTCCGGTCGTGCTCAGGCCGACGAGGAGGGAGAGCGCCACGATCGCGCCCAGGCGCAGTGCCGTCCCGAAGCCGGTCTCGAGCATGCCGAGGTAGATCGTCCAGCCGCCGACGCGGGCGACGGCGTCGCCCGCGTCGATGCGCGTCGGATCCGTCCACAGCGAGAAGCCGAGACCGATGACGAACATCCCGATCGGCAGCCCGACGAAGAGCACGAGGGCGAGGCGGCGCGTCATGCGGACGCCGACCAGCAGCAGAGCGTACGCGAGCGCGAGGAAGGCGGCAGGGGTCGCGGCATCCCGCACGAACACGAGCAGCACCATCGCCGGAGCGGGGGCCGCGAGCTTCGCGACCGGATTGAGGCGATAGAGGAAGCGGATGGGCGACGCCGAGGGTGCTTCGGCGTACGGATCGGATGGCGCGGCGGCGGGAGCGGTGAGGGTCATCGCGGCTCACCTCCCGGAAGATCGGCGAGGCGAGTGACGCGGGCGAGATCGGGATGCCGCGTCAGCCCTTGCAGGGCGCGTCGCAGAGGCGGCTGCCTCAGGCCTGCGCTTTCGAGCAGCGCCGCGTCGGCGAAGACCTCGGCGGTCGCGCCCTGCGTGAGGATCCGGCCGTCGGCGAGCACGACCGTGCGGTCGGCGTGCTCGGTGACCAGCTGCATGTCGTGGGTCACGACGATGATCGTGGTTCCCTCGGCGTTGAGCTCGGCCAGGAGCCGGAGGAGTTCGTCGGCGCGCGCCCGGTCCTGCCCGAACGTCGGCTCGTCGAGCGCGAGCACGGGGGCCCCGGCGACGAGGGCGGTGCCCACCGAGAGCCGGCGCTTCTGGCCTCCCGAGAGCAGGAAGGGATGGACCGTCGCCTTCGCCGCGAGGCCGAACCGCTCCAGCACGTGCTCGGTGCGGGCGCGGACCTCGTCCTCGGGGAGACGCTGCAGGCGCAGGCCGTGCGCGAGCTCGTCGAACACGGTGTGCGAGATGAACTGGTGCTCGGGGTTCTGGAAGACGAAGCCGATGCGCGACGCGAGGGCGCGCGCGTCGCTCCTGCCGACGTCGAGATCGCCGATCCGCACCGCGCCGCGCGGAGGAGGAACCACGCCCGCGAGCGCCTGGATGAGGCTCGTCTTGCCCGCGCCGTTCGCGCCGACGACCGCCACGAACTCCCCGCGGCCCACGTCGAGATCGATCCCGTGGAGGATACGGGCGCGACCCCGGGTGAGGGTGAGATCCCGGACGCGGAGAAGGGGCTCCGCCGGTCCCGAGGGCACGGCGCGCTTCGTCTCGGTCGATGGGCTCCCCCGCTCGGCGACCCGGGACGCGGAACCACCGGCCGTCGAGCGACCGGGCCGAGACGAGACCCCGCCGGTCGTCCCCGCGACGCGCGGTGCCGGTGACGCCTCGAGGCAGTCGCGGAGCTCGGCGGGAGTCAGCGGCAGAGGCTCGAGGTCGTACCCCGCGGCCCGCAGGCGCAGCGCGGCGAGTGTGGAGGTGGGAAGCCACACCCCCATCTCGTGGAGCTCCTCGGCGCGGCCGCGCAGCACGTCGTCGACCGACCCGTCGGCCACGAGCCGGCCGTCGGCATCCAGCACGACGACGCGGTCGACGAGGCCGACGGCCGCATCGAGATTGTGCTCGATCAGGAGGACCGCGCGGTCGCCGTCGGCGAGCAGCGACCCGAGCGCCGCATAGACCTCGTCGATGCCCTGCGGATCGAGGTTCGCCGTCGGCTCGTCCAGCACGAGGAGCGGCGAGCCCATCGCCAGGGCGCACGCGATGGCGAGCCGCTGGCGACCGCCGCCCGAGAGGCGGTCGGGATTGTCGCGCCGGCGCTCCCACAGGCCGACGCGGCGCAGCGCGTCCTCGGACCGGGCGAGCACCTCGGCCACCGGCATCCGGAGGTTCTCCGGCCCGAACGCCACCTCATCGAGGACCGTTCCCGTCACGAGCTGCGCGTCGGGATCCTGGAAGACCATACCCACGCGGGTGCTGAGCCGGGCGACCGTCGCCTCCGCGGCGACGATGCCGTCCACGACGACCTCGCCCCGGACATCGGCGGGCACCGCCTGCGGGATCAGGCCGTTGATCGCGAGGGCGAGCGTCGACTTGCCCGACCCGCTCGGGCCGAGGACGAGCACGACCTCGCCGGCGCGCACGTCGAAGCCGACTCCGGCGGGGGTCGCGGCGTCTGCCCCTTCGTGCGTGATCGCGAGACCGCGCACGGACAGGAGCGGCGTGGAGGCGCCCACCGCGGCGAGCGCGGCGGAAGTCGCGGGTCGCGGAGCGGTCACGGTCTTCCCAGGGATGGCGAGATTAGTCTCCCCTAACTTAGCCTGCCCTTACCTGGATGCGAAGCCGGGTGTCTCGAAGGCGAGACGCGCACGCCGCGACGCCGGCCCGGACGGCTTCCGCCTCAGTGGCGCGCGCGACGCGCGACGCCGGCGCGCCGCAGCGCCGCGCCGATCCCGAGGCCGACCGCGGTCCAGGCGACCGGTCCGAGCACGGCCAGCGCGAGGTACACGATCTGCGCCCAGAGAGCGAGGGTCGCCAGGTGCGCTGCGAACGCGACGACGACGGCCACGAGGATGCCGATCACGATCGCCGATACGAAGAAGCGCCACGCGCTCCAGACCCGGTAGCGGGTGAGGGCCGCGACGATCTCCTGGATGCCGCCGAAGAGGATGGCCGTGCCGAGGAAGCGGAACGCCCACTGCGGCGCCATCGCGCTGGCGACCAGCGCCGCGATGACGTGCGAGATCAGTGCGACCCAAGGAAGGCGGATGAGCTCCTGCGCGATGATGCCGGGGAGCACGTGCGCCCCCAGCACGAAGCCGTAGAGGATCGGCAGGGTCGCCAGGACGACGGGCGTGACCCAGCCGGCGAGGCCGCCCAGCACGCCTGTCGCGACGCCGATGGCCGCACAGGTGAGCAGGACGCTCGTTGAAAGGTGGCGGCGAGGGGCCATCTGCTCAGAATACCGGGGCTGGCTCATGCGTTTCTCATGTTCGATCGTTGGCGGTGTCGCACCCGTGGGTTACGTTTGCTTTCGTTGTGCGCCGAAGACGCCGCACAACTCCCACTTCACTGCTGAATCCTTGGGGAGTCACATCGATGGGTCTATCCTCCGTGCGCGCAGGGGCGGTCGTCACACTCGCCGTCCTGTTCGCCAGCACCGCCACAGCCAGCTTCGCTGCCGCGCCCGCGGGGGAGGTGAAAGCCCCGGTCCCGGCGAATGCCGCCAACGGCCACTACATCGTCCTGCTCAAGGACGCGCCGCTGGCCACCTATGAGGGCGGCGTCAACGGCATCGCCCCGACGAAGCCGGGCAAGGGCAACCAGCTCGACGCGCATTCGGCCAACTCGCAGAAGTACGTCGCCCACCTCAAGAAGGAGCAGGCGGACTTCGCGGCGGCAGCGGGCGTCACCCCCGACATCACGTATCAGGTGACCCTCAACGGCTTCAGCGCGACCCTCACGGGCGATCAGGTGGCCTCGCTCAGCGTGGACAAGAACGTGCTGGGCGTCTTCCCCGACGAGATCAAGCACCCGACGGCGGCGGTGCCGTCGACCGAGTACCTGGGACTGGGCAGCCGCGACACGGGGCTCGGTGGCGTGTGGGATGCCGCGGGCGGCACTGCCGAGGCGGGCAAGGGCATCGTCGTCGGTGTCGTGGACACCGGCATCGCGCCGGAGAACCCCGCTTTCGCGGGCGCGAAGCTCGGCAGCAAGCCGAGCGCCGAGCCGTACCTCGCCGGCGACACGGTCGTCTTCCAGAAGGCCGACGGCAACCTCTTCCGCTCGCAGCGGGTGGCGGGCGAGCAGTGGGGCCGGCAGGACTACTCGACCAAGATCGTCGGCGCCAAGTACTTCAACGCCGGTGCCAAGGCGTCGGGATTCTCCTTCAAGTCCGACTTCGCATCGCCCCGTGACTTCGAGGGCCACGGCTCCCACACGGCGAGCACCGCGGCGGGCAACTTCGGCACGAAGGCGACGGTCCAGGGCATCGACTTCGGCAAGATCTCGGGGGTGGCGCCGGCCGCCAAGGTCGCGGCGTACAAGGCCTGCTACGGCGGCCCCGACTCCCTCGCGACCGAGGACGACATCTGCGCCGGGAGCGATCTGCTCGCGGCCATCGATGCAGCCGTCGCCGACGGCGTGGACGTGATCAACTACTCGATCGGCGGCGGGTCGGCCTCGACCGTTCTGCAGGCCGAGGACGTGTCGTTCTTCAACGCGGCCGCTGCGGGTGTCTTCGTCGCGGTGAGCGCGGGCAACTCCGGCCCGGGCGCGTCGACGGCCGACCACGCGTCCCCCTGGTACACGACGGTCGCGGCATCCACCATCCCGACCTACGAGGGCACGGTCCAGTTTCCCGGCTTCAACCACGCCGGCGCTTCGGTGTCGGTGCCGTTCGGCAAGCAGGTGACCGGACCGTCCGTCTTCGCCGGCGACATCGGCGTGGCCGGGGCCACGACGCCCGAGCTCTGCCTCCCCGGATCGATCGACCCGGCCAAGGCCGCGGGCCACATCGTGGTCTGCGTCCGCGGCGTCAACGCGCGCGTCGAGAAGTCGGACGTCGTCAAGGCGGCGGGGGGCATCGGCATGGTGCTCGTGAACGACCCCAAGGGCGCGAACTCGCTGGACAACGACTTCCACTCCATTCCGACCGTGCACCTGTCGAACGTCTACTACTCGCAGGTCGTCGACTACGTGCGCAGCGGCACGGACCTTCCGATCACGCTCGTCGGCGACAACGTGTCGGGCGAGGTCACGCCCACGCCCCAGATCGCCGGGTTCTCGAGCCGCGGCCCGATGCTCGCCGACGGCAGCGACGTGATCAAGCCCGACGTGTCGGCTCCCGGCGTGGCCATCATCGCCGCGACCGGCAACGCGGCAGGCAAGGCGCCGACCTTCGACTTCATGTCGGGAACGTCGATGTCGTCGCCGCACGTCGCCGGTCTCGGCGCCCTCTACCTCGGCGAGCGTCCCAAGGCGTCGCCCTCCGAGGTCAAGTCCGCGCTCATGACGACGGCGTACAACCTCGTCGACGCAGCGGGTGCGCCCGTCACCGACCCGTTCACGCAGGGCGCCGGACACGTCGATCCGACGAAGTACTTCGACGCCGGCCTGCTGTACCTCAACGGTCCGGCCGACTGGGCGTCCTACCTCGAGGGAGCTCTCGGGCAGGACATCTTCAACGGCGTCAGCGCCACCGACCCGAGCAACCTCAACCTCGCTTCGATGGGTGTCGGCTCGCTCGCCGGATCGCAGACGATCACGCGCACCGTCACGGCGACGAAGGCGGGCACCTACACCGCCTCGGTCGACCTCCCCGGCGTCGACGCCGTCGTGTCGCCGTCGTCCTTCACGATCGCCGAGGGAGGCACGCAGACCTTCACGGTCACGCTGACGAACTCGACCGCTCCCGTGGAGGCGTGGACGAAGGGCTTCCTCACCTGGAAGAACGGCGCCACGTCGGTTCGTTCGCCCATCGCAGTGTTCCCCGTGACCGCCGACGCGCCGAAGTCGGTCGCCGCAGCCGGCGCGAACGGCAGCGTGAAGGTCGACGTCACGCCCGGCGTCTCGGGGTCGCTGCCGCTCAACGTGTTCGGTCTCGCGCCTCAGAACGTCATCATCGATGGCACCGAGGCGACGGGCGCCGCGACGAACGGCACGACCAATGTACTCGTCGAGGTCAAGCCGGGCACCGAGCTGGCCCGCTTCGCGATCGACTCGTCGGACGACACCGGATCCGACCTCGACCTGACGGTCTACCACCTCGTCGGCGGACAGGACTCCACGACCTATGACAAGGCGTGGCAGTCGGCCTCCGGCTCGGCGGACGAGGCCGTCGAGATCGCGGCGCCGCCCGCCGGCTGGTACGTCGTCTCCGCGGACGTGTTCTCCTTCACGTCGCCGTTCACGTGGAAGACCACGAGCGCCCTCGTCAGCGCCGGCGGCGTCGGCTCGCTGACGGCGTCGCCGAACCCGCTCCCTGCCCAGCAGTCGGTCCCGACGAGCTACTCGCTCTCGTGGTCCGGTCTCAGTGCGGGCAGCTACCTCGGCGTCGTCCGCTATGGCGACTCGCAGGTGCGGACGACCGTGTCGGTGACGGTTCCCTGACCGACTCGAGCCGCGAGGGGCGTCCGGGTGCACACCCGGGCGCCCCTCTCATCGCCTGCGGGGCCTTCAGCGCCGGCAGAGCCGGGGCACATCACCGCGCCCGAATCGGTAGTCGTAGGTCGCGCCCCCCGCCTCCACGATGACGCGCAGGCCCTCGACGATCGCCTGCGTGTACGAGAAGCCCGGCCGGGGACAGCCCAGCGAGCCGTCCGGCCATGTGACGGCGGTCGCTTCGACGAGCGTGGGCGTCGCCGTCACACCCCTCCCGGCGAGATCCTGGACGATGGCCGCCCACCTCGCCTCGCCCGGCACGACGGGCATCCCTGGCGTCGACGCCGCACGGGGCACTCCGACCGGCTCCCGCGAACCGGCACGGGACGGAGGGCGGGCAGACCCCTTCGCTTCCTCTCGTCGGGTCACACCCGGCGCCGCCGCTGCGTGAGGCGGACCGCCGGCATGGGCGGTGCCGGGATGCGTTCGTCGCCGTGGTCGACGACGTGGCCGAAGCGATCCGAGCCCGACTCCCACGCGCTCCGCGCCTCGACGATCTCCTCGTGGGAGCGCCCGACGAAGTTCCACCACATGACGATGTCGTCCTCGAAGGGCTCCCCGCCGAGGAGGAACAGCGCCGCGCCGCCCGGCGCCTCGATCTCGAGCTCCTCGCGGTCCATGCCGAGGTAGAGCAGATGGCTGCGGTCGAGGTCGACGGATGCCGCGGCATCCGTCGCTATTCGAGCGACCCCCTCGACCCCCACGAGCGCGTACTCCCACGACGGATCGAGCGGGAGGCGCACGCGCGAGCCCGCCGGGATCTGCAGCTCCGCCCCGACGATCGGCGTGTACGCCGACGCCGGGGAGACGACGCCCCCCAGCGCTCCCATGACGACGATCGCCGCGCCGGCGTCGCCGCGGGTCGCCTCGAGGGGGAGACGAGGCAGCTCCTCGTGACGCTCGAAGGCGGGATCTCCGTGCCGTCGCGACTCCGGCAGCGCGACCCACAGCTGCAGTGCGTCGAGGGGCACGGCGTCCTCCCCGACCGAGTACTCGGAGTGGGAGATGCCGGCACCGCTGGTCATGAGGTTGAGCGCGCCGCGCCGGACGACGACGTCGCTGCCGACCGAGTCGCGATGGCGCACGTCGCCGGCGAAGGGCCAGGTGACGGTCTGCAGACCGATGTGCGGATGCGGCTCGACGCGCATCTTCGTCTCCTGCGGGCCGAAGCGGTCGAGGAAGCACCAGGCGCCGACCGTGGGCAGGTCGCGCTGGGGGAGCGCCCGGTGGACGGCCATCGCGCGCACGCCGCCGAGCGGCACCTCGCGGGACTCCAGCAGCAGCGCCCGCGGACCGCACGCACCGGCTGCCTGGGCGAGCTCGGGCGCCTCGGCGTCGAGACGGGTCATGATCGCGCGCTCATTCCGGCCGCGGGTGCTCGGGCCAGTCCACGGAGAGTCCCGGCACGTCCTGGCCGCGCAGGTACGCGGACACGACCGGGCAGTGCGGCACGACCGTCTCGCCGCGGGCCGCGACATCGGTCATGGCGTCGCCGACCAGCCGCTGCGCGAGGCCCCGCCCACGGAAGGAGGGATCCACCTCGGTGTGCGGGAAGTGCAGGCGACCCTGTGGATCCGTGCGGAACATCGTGAAGCCGGCGACCGTGTCGCCCACGCGGATCTCGTAGCGGTGCGCGGTGTCGTTGCGGGTCACGGTGACGTCATCAGGCAGGTCGGCCACAGGCATCCTTTCGTCGTCACCCCACGGTAAGCGCGCCGCACCGTTTCCGCCACGGCAGGGGCCTGGTGGATGCCGCGGCACGGGTCTATCGTCTGCCTCGTGCACGGCATCCGTCCGCGCACCGCTCTTGGGGAGTGAACAGACCGTTCGCGCGATTCGAAGGGGAATCATGAAACGACGCATCATCGCCGCGCTCGCGGCGCTCGGCCTCGCGGCCGGGATGGCGCTGGCCGTCGCGCCCGCCGCACAGTCCGTCGAACCCGCCGGGTCGCCGTACGTCGCGCTCGGCGACTCCGAGGCGGCCGGCACGGGCAACCTGCCCTACGTCGACCAGTCGTGCCTGCGCTCGAAGAAGGCGTATCCCTCCGTGCTCGCGGCAAGCCTCGGCACCTCGGTCGTCTCCGCCGCCTGCGCCGGTGCCGACACCGACGACGTCCTCCTGCAGGTCGCGACGCTCGCCGCCACGGGAGACCTCGGACCCGCGACGCAGCTCGTGACCTTGACGGCGGGCTTCAACAACGTCGACTGGGGGGCGGGTCTTGCGGCCTGCGGCGAGAACGGCGACCCGCTCTCGTGCCAGCAGGCGCTGCTGGCGGCACAGCAGGCGGTGCAGGCGCTGCCCGTCCAGATCGCCACGATCATCGGGGCGATCCGCACGGCCGCGCCGAACGCGCAGATCGTCGTGACGGGGTATCCGCTCCTGTTCGGCGACGTCACGAACTTCTGCGCCGTCGGCGCTTCGCAGGGCGCCCCCGTCAAGTTCACGGCGGAGCAGACGATGCTGGTCAACTCCTTCATCGAGGGCGTGAACGCCGCCGTGGCGGGAGGCGTCGCGGGTTACCAGCAGCAGACCGGCGACCCCGGCATCCTGTTCGTCGACGTCGCGGCGGGCTTCGACGGCCACGGCCTGTGCGACACGGGCGACCGGTGGATCAGCGGGCTCGTGTCGGGCAAGACGACGTCGGATCGCGGGCTGCACCCGAACACGGCCGGCCAGCAGGCCTGGGCCGCGCTCATCGCCGACGCCCTCGTGCCCTAGCCCTCGTGCCCTAGCCCTCGTGCCCTAGCCCTCGTGCCCTAGC
The DNA here is from genome assembly GCF_004362195.1 of Microbacterium sp. BK668. Taxonomy (NCBI): domain Bacteria; kingdom Bacillati; phylum Actinomycetota; class Actinomycetes; order Micrococcales; family Microbacteriaceae; genus Microbacterium; species Microbacterium sp. BK668. The sequence goes on along the minus strand of NZ_SNWG01000001.1, from coordinate 395,600 downwards.
CCTCGGCCCCGGCTCGAGCATCCCGTCGTCTGCCGGGGGCGGGACGTTGCCGCGACCCTGGCAGACTCGGGTGGTGCCGCTGAATCTGCTCGACGCCGTGCCCGCGGGGGCGGATCCGGATGCCGCGTACACCGGCTTCGTCGAGTGGGCCGGCGACCGCGGCTTCGCCCTGTACCCCGCGCAGGACGAGGCGGTCATCGAGATCGTGTCGGGCTCCCACGTCATCCTGTCGACGCCGACCGGGACGGGCAAGTCGCTCGTCGCGATCGCGGCGCACGCCCACGCGCTCTCGCGCGGGGGCCGCACCTACTACACGGCTCCCATCAAGGCCCTCGTGAGCGAGAAGTTCTTCGCTCTCGCGGACATCTTCGGCGCGGGCAACGTGGGAATGGTGACCGGCGACTCGTCCGTGAACCCCGACGCCCCGATCGTGTGCTGCACGGCCGAGATCCTCGCGAACCTCGCCCTGCGCCAGGGCCCGGACGCCCCGGTCGACCAGGTCGTCATGGACGAGTTCCACTACTACGGCGATCCCGACCGGGGCTGGGCGTGGCAGGTGCCCCTGCTCCTGCTGCGCCGTGCGCAGTTCATCCTCATGTCGGCCACCCTCGGCGACGTCACGACGATCGCCGAGGACCTCGAGCGCCGCACCGGACGGCCGGTCGCCCGCATCACCGGCGTCGAGCGGCCGGTGCCGCTGCACTTCTCCTACGCGCGCACGCCCGTGCACGAGACCGTCGAAGAGCTGCTCCAGACGGGGCAGGCGCCGGTCTACATCGTGCACTTCTCCCAGGCGGCCGCGATGGAGCGAGCCCAGGCGCTGTCGTCGGTGCGCATCGTGTCGCGCGAGCAGCGGGACGCGATCGCCGACGCGATCGGCGGGTTCCGCTTCACGACGGCCTTCGGCCGCACCCTCTCGCGCTACGTCCGCGCGGGGATCGGGGTGCATCACGCCGGCATGCTCCCCCGCTATCGGCGCCTGGTCGAGACCCTCGCGCAGCGCGGACTGCTGCGCGTCATCTGCGGCACCGACACGCTCGGCGTCGGCATCAACGTCCCCATCCGCACGGTCCTCATCACGGCGCTCGCCAAGTACGACGGGCAGCGGATGCGGCAGCTCACCGCCCGCGAGTTTCATCAGGTCGCCGGCCGAGCCGGCCGTGCGGGGTACGACACCGCGGGAACCGTCGTCGTCATGGCGCCGGAGCACGAGATCGAGAACGCGGTCGCCGTGGCCAAGGCCGGAAGCGACCCGAAGAAGCTCAAGAAGGTCGTGCGCAAGAAGGCCCCGCAGGGCTTCGTGAACTGGGGCGAGGCATCCTTCGAGCGACTCGTCGCGGCAGAGCCCGAGCCGCTCGTGCCGCAGCTGCAGCTCACGGCGGCGATGCTCATCAACGTCATCGCGCGCGGCGGCGACGTCTTCGAGAATGTGCGCGCCCTCGTCCGCGACAATCACGAGCCGCGCGCCCGGCAGTTCGACCTGGCCCGGCGGGCTCTGGCGATCTTCCGCACGCTGCTGGCCGCCGACGTCGTCGAGATCGACCGCGCGAGCGGGGAGATCCGCCTCACGGTCGACCTCCAGCCGAACTTCGCCCTCAACCAGCCCCTGTCGCCGTTCGCGCTCGCCGCGATCGATCTGCTCGACCCGGCCGACGTCGGAGACTCGCCTCGCCGCCGGATCGATCCGCCCGAATCCTCCGACGCGGGCGGCGATCTCCGACCGGCGGAAGGGCTCCGCCGCAGCGCGGGGACCGGTCATTACGCCCTCGACGTCGTGAGCGTCATCGAGGCGACGCTCGACGACCCGCGGCCCGTGCTGTCTCAGCAGCAGTTCCTCGCGCGCGGCGAGGCCGTCGCGGCGATGAAGCGCGAGGGTCTCGACTACGAGGAGCGGATGGACGCCCTCGAGGACGTGACCTATCCGAAGCCGCTCGAAGAGCTCCTCGCCCAGGCGTACGAGGTCTTCGCGTCGAGCCAGCCGTGGGTGCGGGACTTCGAGCTCTCGCCCAAGTCCGTCGTGCGCGACATGTTCGAGCGCGCGCTGTCGTTCGCGGAGTTCATCTCCACCTACCAGCTCGCCCGCAGCGAGGGCCTCGTGCTCCGCTACCTGAGCGACGCCTACCGCGCGATCCGTCAGACCGTGCCGGCCGAGGCGCAGACGGAGTCGCTGCACGACCTGGTCGCCTGGCTCGGCGAGCTCGTGCGTCAGGTCGACTCGAGCCTCGTCGACGAGTGGGAGGCGCTCGTCAATCCGGCGGCGTCGCCGGATGCGCCGGTCGTCCCGCCCGCTCCGCCCTCTGTGCTCACCAATCGCCGGGCCTTCGTCGTGCTCGTGCGCAACGAGCTGTTCCGCCGTGTGCAGCTCGCGGCGCTCCAGAGGGACGACGAGCTGGAGGCGCTCGACCCCGAGGTGGACTGGCCCGCAGCGTTGGACGCCTACTACGACGAGCACGACGAGCTCCTGACCGGCGGTGCCGCGCGCTCGCCGCGGCTGGTCGAGATCGACGAGGCGGATGCCGCATCCTCCGGCGTGTGGCGCGTCGAGCAGATCCTCGACGACCCCGCCGGCGATCACGACTGGCGGATCCGCGGCGAGGTCGACCTCGCCGCGTCCGAGGAGGCGGGGACGGCCGTGGTGCGGATCACGCAGGTCCTCCGGCTCTGAGCACCTGTCCTCCCCAGCCGTCGCGCCGCCGGGGAGACGAGGGATTGATGCCGCGGCCCACGCGCTGTCCGCGCACGCGGTTATCGTGAAGAGGTGACTCCCCGACCCGGCTCCTCCTCGTCGTGGGACGCCGACCCGTACGCCGATCTGGCGTGGAGTCCCGACGACCTCGTTCCGCCCGACGACCTCGACGCGCCGCCCGACGACGCGTGGGGGTCGGGACCGGCCGCCCCCGCCGGAGTGCCCGCGGGTGCCGCGGGGCGACAGCGCGATCTCGTCGGCGCCGACCCTCGCGCGATCCTGCACGAGGTCTACGGGTACGACACGTTCCGCGGCGAGCAGGCGGCGATCGTCGAGCATGTCATCGCCGGCGGCGACGCCGTCGTCCTCATGCCGACCGGCGGCGGCAAGAGCGTGACGTACCAGGTCCCGGCGCTCGCGCGGCCCGGCACGGGGCTCGTCATCAGTCCGCTGATCGCCCTCATGCACGATCAGGTCGACGCGCTCCTGGCCAACGGCGTGCGCGCGGCCTATCTCAACTCCACGCAGTCTCCCGGCGAGCGCGGCGCGGTGGAGCAGGCGTATCTCGCAGGAGAGCTCGACCTCCTCTACGTGGCCCCGGAGCGCCTGTCCGCGGCATCCACCACGTCTCTGCTGCAGCGCGGCAGGCTGAGCGTCATCGCGATCGACGAGGCGCACTGCGTCTCGCAGTGGGGGCACGACTTCCGGCCCGACTACCTCGCGCTCGGCGACCTCGGAGAGCGATTCCCCGGCGTGCCCCGCCTGGCCCTCACGGCGACGGCGACGCGGGAGACGCACCGCGAGCTCACGAAGCGGCTGAGCCTCCCGGACGCCCGGCACTTCGTCGCGAGCTTCGACCGCCCCAACATCCAGTACCGGATCGAGCCGAAGAACGAGCCGCGCAAGCAGCTCGTCGCCTTCATCCGCGCCCTGCGCGAGGCGATCCCCGACGAGGGGACCGCCGGCATCGTCTACGCCCTGAGCCGCAAGTCGGTCGAGCAGCTGGCCGAGTACCTGCAGAGCCAAGGGATCGAGGCGCTGCCGTACCATGCGGGTCTCGACTCCGCGGTCCGCGCGCATCATCAGGCCCGGTTCCTCCGCGAGGAGAACATCGTCATGGTCGCGACGATCGCCTTCGGTATGGGGATCGACAAGCCGGACGTGCGGTTCGTCGCGCACGTCGACCTGCCGAAGTCCGTCGAGGGGTACTACCAGGAGACGGGTCGTGCCGGCCGCGACGGCGAACCGGCGGTGGCCTGGATGGCGTACGGCCTCGGCGACGTCGTGCAGCAGCGCCGGCTCATCGACCAGAGCCCCGGCGACCGCGCCTTCAAGATGCGCCTGGGGCAGCACCTCGACGCGATGCTCGCGCTGTGCGAGACGGTGTCGTGCCGTCGCCAGAACCTGCTCGCCTACTTCGGCCAGGAGTCCGAGCCGTGCGGCAACTGCGACACGTGCCTCCAGCCCCCCGAGACCTGGGACGGCACCGTCGCGGCGCAGAAGCTCATGTCGACGATCGTGCGACTGCAGCGGGAGCGCGGGCAGTCGTTCGGCGCCGGCCAGCACATCGACATCCTGCGAGGGAACCTGACCGACCGCGTGCGGCAGCAGCGCCACGACGACCTCGCGACCTTCGGGATCGGCGCCGATCTCTCCGAGCAGGACTGGCGCGGAGTCGTGCGGCAGCTGCTCGCGCAGGGCCTCCTCGTCTCGCGCGGCGAATACGGCACCCTCGGGCTCGGCGAGGCGGCGGCCGACGTGCTCCGCGGAGATCGGCAGGTGCCCCTCCGCCGTGATGTGCTCGGCCGGCGGGGCGGGTCGTCTGGCGTCCGCCGTGCGACCGTGTCCGAGACGATCGAGCCCGAGGACCGCGGCCTGTTCGAGGCACTCCGGGCCTGGCGTGCCGAGACCGCCCGGGCCCAGGGCGTGCCGGCGTACGTCGTCTTCAACGACGCGACGCTGCGCGCGCTCGCCGCGGCCCGCCCGGCCGCGCTGAGCGACCTCGACGGCATCGCGGGCATCGGCGCGAAGAAGCGCGAGACCTACGGCGAGGCCGTGCTCGCGGTCGTCGCCGCCGCCTGAGGCTCGGAAGGCCCCGGGTCCGGTCCCTTGCCGCGGCATCCCCACTCTTCACTGGCCGCGGCATCCCTCCCGTCCACTTGCCGAGGCAGGCCTCCCGTCCACTTGCTGCGGCATCCCCCCTGTTCACTGGGCGCGTTTCGTCGCTCGGATGCCGCGGACCCGGCGGTGTGCGCCAGGTGAAGCGCGGCGTCGGACGGCGGCGTCGGACGGCGGCCGCGGCATCCCCCCGTTGATTGGGCGCGTTTCGTCGCTCGGATGCCGCGCACCCGGCGGTTTGCGCCAGGTGAAGCGCGGCGTCGGACGGCGGCGTCGGACGGCGGCCGAGGCATCCGGCGCCGTAGGCTGGCGACAGCGTCGTCGATGAAGACGGATGGAGGGCTCGTGGGTCTCAGCAACATCGAGATCGCGCAGGCGGCCGAGATGCTGCCCATCGCGCAGATCGCCGCCCGGCTCGGCATCCCGGAGGAGAGCCTCGAGCCGTACGGCCGCCACAAGGCGAAGATCTCGCTCGACCACCTCGAGTCCCTCCACGATCGGCCGCAGGGCAGGCTCGTCCTCGTGACGGCGGTCTCGCCCACACCGGCGGGCGAGGGGAAGACCACCACGACGGTCGGCCTCGGCGACGCCCTCACGCGCATCGGCCAGCGGGCCGTGGTGTGCCTCCGCGAGCCCGCGCTCGGCCCCGTCTTCGGCATGAAGGGGGGCGCAGCCGGCGGCGGATACGCGCAGATCGTGCCGATGGAGGACATCAACCTCCACTTCACCGGAGACTTCTCGGCCATCGCCGTGGCGACGAACCTCCTCGCGGCGCTCATCGACAACCACATCCATCAGGGCAACGCGCTCGGCATCGACGTGCGGCGGGTCACCTGGCGCCGCGTCCTCGACGTCAACGATCGCGCGCTGCGCGACGTCGTGACCGGGCTCGGCGGGCCCGGCAACGGCTACCCGCGCGAGTCGGGCTTCGACATCGTCGTCGCGAGCGAGGTGATGGCCGTGTTCTGCCTCGCGACCGGCATCGCCGATCTCAAGGAGCGCCTCGGCGACATCGTCATCGGCTACACACGTGAGCGCCGGCCCGTCACGGCGCGAGACCTCCACGCGCAAGGCGCGATGACGGCGATCCTCCGTGACGCTCTCGCCCCGAACCTCGTGCAGACTCTCGAGCACACGCCGGCCCTCGTCCATGGCGGCCCCTTCGCCAACATCGCGCACGGGTGCAACTCCGCCATCGCGACCCGATCGGCCCTTCGGCTCGCCGACTACGTCGTGACGGAGGCCGGGTTCGGCGCCGACCTCGGAGCCGAGAAGTTCGTCGACATCCTCTGCCGCTCCACGGGCCTTCGCCCATCCGCGGCGGTCATCGTCGCCACGGTCCGCGCCATGAAGTACCACGGCGGTGTCGAGGTCGCAGATCTGCCCGTCGAGAACGTCGCGGCCCTCGAGCACGGCACGGTCAACCTGATCCGTCATCTGACGACGGTGCGCGAGACGTGGGGCCTGCCGGCCGTCGTGGCGATCAACCACCGGGCGGAAGACACGGATGCCGAGGTCTCGGCCCTCATCGCGGCCGTCGAGCGCGCCGGCTCGACGGCGATCGTCGCCAGGCACTTCGCCGAGGGCGGTGCGGGCGCGGAAGAGCTCGCGCGCGAAGTCGTCCGGCTCTGCGACGAGCCCGGCGATCTCCGCTTCACGTACGCGGACGAGGCGACGCTGTGGGAGAAGATGCGCACGATCGCCACCCGCGTCTACGGCGCGGCCGACATCACCGCGTCGACCGCCGTGCGCGCGCAGATCCGCCGCCTGCAGGACGACGGCTACGGCCACTACCCCGTCTGCGTCGCGAAGACGCAGTACTCGTTCTCGACCGATCCGCGACTGCGGGGAGCCCCGAGCGGGCACGTCGTCGACATCCGCGAGGTCCGGCTCGCCGCCGGGGCGAAGTTCGTCGTCATGATCTGCGGCGACATCATGACGATGCCGGGCCTCCCCGCGGAGCCGGCCGCGAACACGATCGACGTCGACGACGCGGGGCGGATCGTCGGACTCTTCTAGCGGCCGCGGTCCCCCGCCGCGACGGCGGGCCGCGACGGTGGGCCGCGACGGCGAGCCGCACCGGCGAGCCGTGCCGGCACGCCCCGTCGGCGCGCCCCGTCGGGTCAGGCGAGCACGAGCATCGCGACCGCGAGCCACGCGACGACCGAGAGCCCGACCGTCATCGTGCCGAGCGCCCGCGCGGAGGTTGCCGGCGTCCGGCGCCACGCGCACACCCAGCCCACCGCGACGATCGCGAGCGCCGCCAGCGTGACCGCCCGCACGCCGATGCCGACATCGCCGGCGGCGACCCCCGCTCCGATCTGCGAGAACCCGATGACGCCCCACGGCACGATCCCCACCACGGCGCCCCACGCGCCGGGCCGACGCCAGGTGGGAGCAGTGCCCGGATCGATCCCCACGAGCACCACCGCCACGCCCGTGGCCGCATAGATCGGGACGAGCGACGTCAGCTCGGCGATGCCGTTCGCCTGCGCGACGAGGAACGTCAGGATCGCCGCCCCCTGCGACCAGCCGGCCACGAGCAGCGCATCCGTGCCACGCGTGGCCGGAGAGGTGCGGGATGCCTGGGCCGCCGCGGCTCGCGCTTCCGAGCGAGCGGATGCCGCGGCCAGCGCGTGGGCCACGGCGCCGCCGGCGAGCAGTGCCACGAGGGCGTAGCCCAGATCGACCGTCGCGATCACGGCGGTCACGGCATCCTGCCCGGCACGGAAGGTGGCGACGACCGGAGCCTGCGCGCGGGCACCGCTCGTCGTCAGCACGATCGCGAGCACGACCGCCTCGACGCCGTACGCCGCCGCCGCGAGCACGAGCGGCAGCTCAGCGGCCCGGGGCCGCCGACGCGGAGTCCGACCCGTCGACATCTCAGCGACCGGACGTCGCCGGCGGGTACGTGCGCACCCACGCCACGCGGAACCGGTGCGGCAGCGCCGCGGCATCCCGTTCCCCCTCCGCGGGCGGGAACTCGTACACGTCGAGCATGAGCTGCACGGGGTAGTCGATGGTCTGCGCGACCGTCTTGACCCATCGGTGGTCGATGAAGAAGCGCAGGCGCTCCGGCGTCCACTCGACGGCGTACTCGTGGAACTGCGTGAGGTCGCCGTCGACGCGGATCTTCTCGAAGTCCTCGCTCAGGCGCGGGTCGTTCTGCGGCTTGACGCCGACTCCGACCCATCCTCCCGTGTCGTCGATCTCGGCCCCGAAGATCTCGGCGATGCAGATCTCGCCGCAGTCGTCCGGGGCGTCCTCGAAGCCGATCGGCCAGAGCGCGACCATCGCGTCCGGGTGATGGATGGCGGCGAGCCGCGCCTCGACGACGCCGAACCGGGCGAGCCAGAGCCTGCGCTCCGGCTGCGCCTCGCGAACGACGAGACCGGGTCGGAACCGGTGCTGCCCGATCCCGGAGCCGAGCGGACCCGACGACTGGCCGGTCTGCAGATGCGACACGCGCAGCTCGCCGTCGAGGTCCGGAGCCCAGGGCGGCGTCTCCGCCTCGATCCGCAGCTCCAGGCCCGGTGCTCCCACCGTGTAGCGCGCCGCCGCCCGCTCGCGGGAGGACCAGTGCGGGGTGTAGAAGGGCCACCACAGCGTCTCGTCGAGGACGCCCTCGTCGAAGCGCTCCTCGATGTCGGGCGTCCGGCCGGTGAGGTCGAGCGGCGACATGTCGAGCACCCAGACGTTGAAGGTCAGCTCGCCGTCACGCCAGGGCCGGCTCGCGGATCCGCGGTGCTCGAAGCCCGCCCGGCGGCACAGCGCGTTCGACGCGGCGTTCTCGACGCCGGGGTACGCCACGAGCAGGTGCCGATCGCCGGCCTCCCGCACTCCGCCGATCACCAGCCTCAGCGCCGCTCCGGCGACGCCGCGACCCTGGAACTCGGGGACGACGCTCCATCCGGTCTCGTAGGCGGGCATGCCGTCGTGCTCGACCGTCCACCATCCGATGCCGCCGGCGGGCTCGCCGTCGACCTCGATCCGGAACATGCGCGCGTGCCCGGCCTCCCACGACAGGAGGTAGCGCTCATGCCGGGCGAGAAGTTCGTCGCTGTTCTCGGGGCGACCGAGGTACCGGGTCATCTCCGGGGTGTTGAGCCGCTCGAGCAGGGGCAGGTCATCCGGCCCCCAGGGCGCGATCGTGACGCTCATCGCATCGCCTCGAAGATCCAGATGTTGACGGGCATGTCCCCCTCGGGGGCCGGGAAGACACCGGTGCCGCGCAGTTCGAACCCGATCCGGCGGCAGAGGGCGTTGGATGCCGCGTTCCCCGCCCCCGCATACCCCACCACCGGGTGGTCTCTGCGAGCCGCGGCGGCCATCACCACGCGGGTGAGCGCCTCGGTCGCGACGCCGCGTCCCTGCCACGCCGGCTCGACGGCGCAGCCGATCTCATAGGCGGGCGCCCCATCGTGCTGTTCGAGCCACCAGCCCGCGTAGCCCGCGGGGATCCCGTCGATCTCGATGCGGAACATCGCTCCCTCGCCGGAGTCGGCGAACGCGAGGTACTGCTCATGCCGTGCCGCGAGTTCGTCGTGCGATTCGATCCCGCCGAGGAACCGCGTCATCTCAGCGGTGTTCGCCCGTGCGAGCACAGCGAGGTCCTCGGCCCGCCAGGGCTCGAGGGAGAGGTGGGGGGATGCTGCCACCGAGCTCACGCCGGAAGTCTAGGCGTGGCGACCCCCACCCCGCAGGGCGGTACGCAGCGCCGGAACAGGCGATCTGCCCAAGGCCGGATGATTCCGCGCCCGAAGGTCCTGCCTCGGGCAGATCGCCTGTTCTCAGCCGCGTCGATGGGCCGGATGTCAGGTTCGCACAATCGAGCACCGATCGGCGGCGCGGCATCCTTGTGATCTCCAGCCAACCGATTAGGGCCGACGTTGTGGGACTCCTACCGTTGAATCCTGACTTTCCCGTTCCGCGCCGAAAGGTGAAACATGGCTGACGCCGCCGTCCGTCCCAAGAAGCCCGCCACGAGCAAGCGCACGCCGGCAGGGGGTGCGCCCACCGCGCCGCACACCGCCGCCGAGGCATCCGAGCCCCGCATCGACATCGCTCGCGTGACCGATCTGATCCTGGGCACGTGGGCCGCCACGCGCCGGGAAGCGCGCGAGGTGATCAAGGACCCGGCCTTCTGGCGCGTCGAGGGCCAGCCGATGCCCGAGCACCGGGAGCGAGTTCTCGCGCAGCTGCACGCCCTCGTCGACGCGGGAGGCTCCCGCCGGGCGTACCCCGAAGAGTACGGCGGGCACAACGACAACGGCGCCAACATCGCCGGATTCCAGGAGCTCGTGCTGGCCGACCCCAGCCTTCAGATCAAGTCGGGCGTGCAGTGGGGCCTCTTCGGCTCGGCGATCCACCAGCTCGGCACCAAGGAGCACCACGACAGGTGGCTTCCCGCCGTCATGAGCCTCGATCTCCCCGGCGCCTTCGCCATGACCGAGACCGGCCACGGCTCCGACGTCGCCGCGATCGGCACGACGGCGACGTACGACCCCGACACCGAGGAGTTCGTCATCCACACGCCGTTCCGCGCGGCGTGGAAGGACTACCTCGGCAACGCGGCGCTGCACGGCAAGGCCGCGACGGTCTTCGCGCAGCTGATCACCGGCGGCGTCAACTACGGCGTGCATTGCTTCTTCGTGCCGCTGCGCGACGATGCGGGCGAGTTCCTCCCCGGCATCGGCGGCGAGGACGACGGCGTCAAGGGCGGCCTCAACGGCATCGACAACGGGCGCCTGCACTTCGACCACGTCCGCATCCCCCGGACGAACCTGCTCAACCGCTACGGCGACGTCGCCGCCGACGGCACCTATTCCAGCGACATCCCGACCCCGGGCCGGCGCTTCTTCACGATGCTCGGAGCCCTCGTGCAGGGACGCGTGTCGCTCGACGGCGCCGCCACGACCGCTGCCGCTCTCGCCGAGTACATCGCCGTCACCTACGCCAACCAGCGGCGTCAGTTCGACTCCGGTGCCGGCACGCCCGAGGTCGTGCTGCTGGACTACGGCAAGCACCAGCGGCGCCTGCTCCCGCGTCTGGCCCAGACGTACGCGCAGTTCTTCTCGCACGATGAGCTGCTGAGGAAGTTCGACGGCGTCTTCAGCGGCCGCACCGACACATCCGCGGAGCGCGAAGACCTCGAGACCCTCGCGGCGGCGCTCAAGCCGCTCTCGACGTGGAACGCCCTCGACACGATCCAGGAGTGCCGCGAGGCGTGCGGGGGCGCGGGCTTCCTCGCCGAGAACCGGCTCGTAGGGCTGCACCAGGACCTGGACGTATACGTCACGTTCGAGGGGGACAACAACGTCCTCCTGCAGCTCGTGGGCAAGCGGCTCCTGTCGGACTACGCCAAGCAGTTCAAGGGGAAGGATGCCGCGGCCCTCGCCCGCATCGCGGTCGGCCAGACCGCGGGCAAGGTCTTCCACGGCGCGGGCCTGCGCCAGCTCGGCCAGTCCGTCGCCGACTTCGGCTCGACGGCGCGCTCGGTCGAGCTGGGCCTGCGCGCCGACCAGCAGCACGAGCTGCTGTCGGGTCGTGTGCAGCAGATGATCGCCGACATCGCGGGACGTCTGCGCCCGGCGTCCAAGCTCTCGCGAGAAGAGGCGGCTGCGCTCTTCAACGCCAATCAGGCCGAGCTCATCGAGGCGGCACGGGCGCACGGCGAGCTGCTGCAGTGGGAGGCGTTCACCGACGCGGTCAACGCCGTCACCGACGAGGGCACCAGGCGCGTCCTCGTCTGGCTGCGCGACCTCTTCGGCCTCAGCCTGATCGAGAAGCACCTCGCGTGGTACCTCATCCACGGCCGCCTCTCGGCACAGCGCGCCGGCGCCGTCTCCGCGTACATCGACCGGCTGTGCGCGCGGCTGCGTCCGCACGCTCAGGACCTCGTCGACGCCTTCGGGTTCGCGCCCGAGCACGTGCGCGCCCCCATCGCCTCCGGAGCCGAGGCCGATCGCCAGACCGAGGCGGCCGCGTACTATGCGGCGCTCGCGGCGTCGGGCAGCGCTCCCATCTCGGAGAAGTCCCTCAAGAAGTAGTCCGGCCGTCGGCCACCGGCCCCGTCCGCGCGCGCGGGCGGGGCCGCGTCGTTCCGCCCCGCGTCGACGCCGACCCGCCGGTCGCATGTCGGCGGGCGGTCCTAGGCTGTCGGGATGAACGCCGCCCTCCGCACGGATCCCGACGGGGTCGCCCGCTGCGCCTGGGTCGGCGACGACGCCGAATACCGCCGCTACCACGACGAGGAGTGGGGCACCCCCCTCCACGGCGACCGGGCGCTGTTCGAGAAGATGAGCCTCGAGGGCTTCCAGGCCGGGCTGTCGTGGATCACCATCCTGCGCAAGCGCCCGCGGTTCCGTGAGGTCTTCGCGGGCTTCGAGCCCGGGGCCGTCGCGCGCTTCGACGACGACGATGTCGAGCGGCTCATGGGCGACGCGGGGATCGTGCGCAATCGCGCCAAGATCCTCGCCACGATCGCCAACGCCCGGATCGTCACGGCGATGTGCGAGGGAGAGCTCGACGAGCTGCTGTGGTCGTTCGCCCCCTCCACCGAGCGACCGCGCCCGCAGAGCTTGGCCGACGTGCCCGCCACGACATCGGAGTCGGATGCCGCGTCCCGCGCCCTGCGCACGCGAGGCTTCCGATTCGTCGGGCCGACGACGATCTACGCGCTCATGCAGTCGACCGGGATGGTCGACGACCACATCGAGGGGTGCTGGCGCGCCGGGTGAACCCGCGGCCGGGCCGCCCGCCGTCCCGTCGTCGGATCACGCTCCCTTCCGCGCACCGAATCCGAACGGTCACCCGTTCGTAACAAAGCGGTGCAGTTTCCGCTGATAGCTTCGGCGCAGCGAGCAACACAGCTGACTCGGCGGGGCTGCCATTCGGACCGCCGGGGTCGTTCCGAATCGCCCCTCGCCGCATCCCGAATCACCCGAGTTCACTGAGGGGGCAACTCGTGAAGTACAAGCATGTTCGTGCATCGAGTCTGGCGGCGGTAGCCGTCGTCGTCGGACTTCTCAGCGCAGTAGGAGCCACTGGGGCGGCTTCCGCGGCGGACGAGACCATCAGCGGCGAGGGCCGCGTGACACTGGACTTCAGCGTCACCCCCGGCTCGGTGTCGGTAGAGGTCTGGACGCACAGTCTGTCCACGGTCCCGGCCTACGGCGCTGCCATCGTCCAGGATGTCGACGGCCAGCGCTACAGCTACGGGCCGGAGCTCTACCAACCCGATGAGGAGAAGACCTACTACCGGGTGCTCGCCGGTCGCACGTGCGCCGACCTCGGAGGCGGCGCGATCGCCTTCGCGTTCGGCTTCGGCAGTCTCGAGGCGACCGCGCCCGACTGGATCGGCGAGCCTCTCTCGTACCCCGACCCGCGCATCACGGTCGTCGGCTGCGACGCCCCGCCGCCGCCTCCGCCGGTCGACCCCGTCACACCGCCCGTCGTGGTCACGCCGACCGACGGCGGCACCACGGCGCCGGTCCCCGGCACCACGCAGCCCGTCGCCACCAACAAGCTCCCCGCGGCCAAGACCGACGGCGCGGAGCTCGCGGGTTCGTCCCCGTCGCCGCTCCTCGGCTTCGCCGTGACGATCGGAGCGATCCTCGCCGCCGCCATCGGCGGCCGAGTGACGGGATCGCTCACGCGCCGATGATCCACGGAGCGACCCGCGCCCGCGGGGCGCTCGTCGCCGCGGCCCTCGCCGTCTGCGTCGTCCTGCCGGGGTGTGCGACACCCCGGCAGGACGACGCGGGCCTCGCCGGATCGGCGCCGACGACCACGCAGGCGCCCCCACCGTCCGCCACGCCGTCCCCGGCGGCCCCTTCGCCGTCGGCCGCCCTCGGGCTGGTGCCTGTCGCCGTGCCCACCCGGCTCGTCTTCCCGGCGGCCCGGATCGACGGACCCGTCGAGGAGTACACGGCGGACGACGCCGCGGCCGAGGGCGGGATCAACCCCGCCGGACTGGACACGATCTCGTGGTACTCCGGCGTCGCCGATCCCATGCCCGGCACCGACGCCCGCAACACGGTCTACATCTTCGGCCACTCCTGGATCGAGCCGGCGGTGTTCAACGACCTGAAGAGCGTGCGACCGGGCGACGAGGCCACCCTCACGACGTCGAACGGCGAGCTGGTCTACCGCGTCGACGAGATCCTCACGATGTCGAAGCCCGACTTCACGCAGGATCCCCGCGTCGCCGCGATCGTCCCGGGCCGCCTCGCGCTGGTGACCTGCTTCCGCCCGGAGGGGTGGGATCCGAACGCCCGCGCTCCCGACAACACCGTGGTGCTGCTTCAGCTCGTGGGAGCGCGGCCCGCCGACTGAGGACGCGAGGTGTCCTCGGTGTGCGGCAGACTGGCGGGGGTTTCAGCCGGCCGAGGAGGGCACATGGCACAGGGGCAGCAGTCGGAGACCGTCCACGTCGCCGATTCGCACGAGGTGATCCGGGTCGTGGGGGCCCGCGAGAACAACCTCAAGAACGTGAGCGTCGACATCCCGAAGCGGCGCCTGACGGTCTTCACCGGCGTGAGCGGCTCGGGCAAGTCCTCGCTCGTCTTCGCGACGATCGCGAACGAGTCTCAGCGGCTCATCAACGAGACCTACCCCACCTTCGTGCAGCAGTTCATGGGTCAGCTCAACCGGCCCGAGGTGGACGCGCTCGAGAACGTCAGCCCGGCGATCATCGTGGATCAGGAGCGGATGGGGTCCAACGCGCGGTCGACCGTCGGCACCGCCACCGACGCGCACGCGATGTTGAGGCTGCTCTTCAGCCGGCTCGGCCGGCCGCACGTGGGATCGCCCCAGGCGTTCTCGTTCAACATCCCGTCCGTCTCCGGCGCCGGTGCCGTCACCTTCGAGAAGGGCGGCAAGAAGGTCAAGGAGCGGCGCTCCTTCGAGATCACGGGCGGCATGTGCCCGCGGTGCGAGGGGCTGGGCGAGGTGAGCGAGGTCGATCTCGATGAGCTGTACGACCGGGAGAAGTCGATCGCCGAGGGCGCGCTCACGATCCCCGGCTACAGCGTCGACGGGTGGATGGTGCGGCAGTTCGCCGAGTCGGGCTTCCTCGATCCCGACAAGAAGATCAAGGACTTCACCGAGCAGGAGCTCGCCGACTTCCTCTACAAGGAGCCGGTCAAGGTCAAGATCCAGGGCATCAACATGACCTACGAGGGTCTCGTCCCCAAGCTGACGAAGTCGATGCTGCAGAAGGACCGCGAGTCGCTGCAGGCGCATGTCCGTGCGTTCGTCGATCGGGCGGTCAAGTTCACGGCCTGTCCCGACTGCGGCGGGACGCGGCTGAACGAGGGGGCACGGTCGTCGAAGATCCGCGGCGTCAGCATCGCGGATGCCGCGGCCATGCAGATCACGGATCTCGCGACGTGGCTCGACACCGTCGACGACCCGGAGGTGGCGCCTCTCCTGAAGACCCTCCGCGAGACCATCGCCTCGTTCATCGAGATCGGGCTCGGCTACCTCTCCCTGGACCGCTCCTCGGGCACCCTCTCCGGAGGCGAGGCGCAGAGGACGAAGATGATCCGGCACCTCGGCTCACCCCTCACCGACATCAGCTACGTCTTCGACGAGCCGACGGCGGGCCTTCATCCTCACGACATCCAGCGCATGAACCGCCTGCTGCAGCAGCTGCGCGACAAGGGCAACACCGTGCTCGTCGTCGAGCACAAGCCCGAGGTCATCGAGATCGCCGACCACATCGTCGACCTGGGGCCGGGTGCGGGGCGCGCGGGCGGCGAGATCCAGTACGAGGGGGATGTCGCGGGGCTGCGCACCTCGGGAACGATCACGGGCCGCCACCTCGACGATCGTGCCCGCCTGAAGGAGTCGACCCGGGCTGCCAAGGGCGCCCTGCCGATCCGCGGGGCGGCGCAGCACAACCTGCGCGACGTCGACGTCGACATCCCGCTCGGCATCCTCACGGTCGTCACGGGTGTCGCCGGTTCGGGCAAGTCGTCGCTGATCCACGGCAATGTGCCGGCCTTCGACGATGTGATCGTCGTGGACCAATCGCCCATCAAGGGCAATCGGCGTTCGAGCCCGGCCACGTACACGGGCATCCTCGACACCGTGCGCTCGGCGTTCGCCAAGGCGAACGGAGTCAAGCCGGCGCTGTTCAGCGCGAACTCGGAGGGCGCCTGCCCCGCGTGCCGCGGTCTCGGCGTCATCATCACCAACCTCGGCTTCACGCAGACGGTCGAGACGCTGTGCGAGCTCTGCGGGGGCTCGGGCTTCAGCGACGAGGTGCTCGAGTACCGGCTCGATGGCAGGAACATCGCCGAGGTGCTCGCGATGTCCGCGTCCGAGGCCGCGGAGTTCCTCGGCAAGGGCCCGGCCCACTCGATCCTCGTGCGGATGATCGACGTGGGGCTCGGGTACATCACGCTCGGCCAGGCTCTCAACACCCTCTCCGGCGGAGAGCGGCAGCGGCTCAAGCTCGCGATCTCGATGGCGAAGAAGGGGGCGGTCTACGTCCTCGACGAGCCGACCACGGGGCTGCACCTCGCCGACGTCGACAACATGCTGGCGATGCTCGACCGGCTGGTCGACGCCGGCAACAGCGTCATCGTCATCGAACATCATCAGGCGGTGATGGCGCATGCCGACTGGATCATCGACCTCGGGCCCGGCGCCGGCCACGACGGAGGCCGGGTCGTCTTCGAGGGGACACCGGCCGACCTCGTCGCCCGGGGCGAGACGCTGACCGCGACGCACCTGAAGGCGTACGTCGGGGGCTGAGGCTTCTCGGGGTGCGGCGCGTTCCGTATGCGGCGCTTCGCGCCCCTCGCTCGACGGCCGGAACCGCCCGGGCGCTGAGCGTCAGCCGAGGGCGTCGTGGAGGTGGCGGGCGCCGTGGCGCAGCACTTTGACGACGACCCCCCGTCGGGCGAGCTCCGCGATCGTGCGCGTCTCCTCGTCGGTGTCGCGGCCGAGAGCGTGGACGTTCGTCACCACCAGCACATCGCCGCGCGTGAGCCGGCCGAAGAGCCGGAAGAGGCGCTCCTCCCACGACTCGAGCGTCTCGGGCGCGGGGTGGCGGAATCCTTCGATCGGCACGCCGAAGCGGGTCAGCTCGTCGCGCTGCTCGACGATCGAGGGCATGTCGTCGCGTGCGACGACCAGTCCGACGAGGCGGGATCCCGCCGGCCGCGCGAGCCACCAGTCCCGGTCGCGCTGCAGCTCCGTGAAGCACTTCGGGCACTCCGTGGCCGCGTGCGGCAGGTGGAGCGGAGCCGTCTCGGCGCGCACGGCCGCAGGCTCCGTCGTCTCGAACAGCTCCGCCATGGCGCACCTCCGCTCCCATTGTGCCTCGCGAAGCGCGCCTTCAGTGACGCAGAAGCCGATCAGTCACCGTCCTCGAGGCGCAGCTCGAGGCTCAGCTGATCCGCGTCGAGCTCTGCGAGGGCGTGCCGCAGAACGGCGGTGCTGTAGATGCCGCCCGACGACAGCTCGGTGAGCCGGCGCCGCATCACCTCGATCATCGCCAGCCGAAGCTCGAGCACCTCGCGGACGGCGGCGGTCTCGGCGTCGTCGGGAGGCTCGACGAGCCGAGATCCGACGCGCTCGACGAGATCCGCCGGGAAGGCCGAGCCGTCGCGCTTGGCGAGGGCCGGGCCGGAGAGCGCGGATGCCGCGGCCCGGCGGAGCTCGTCGTCGAGACGCACCTGCTCTGCCCGGCTGACGGTGTCGGCCGCGGAGTCGTCGATGCGCAGCATCCTGACCAGCCACGGAAGCGTGAGTCCCTGGAGCATGAGGCTCCCCACCGCGACGAGGAAGGCGACGAAGACGAGCAGCGGCCGGTCCGATGTCTCGACCGGAAGCGTCTGCGCGGCCGCGAGGGTGACGACGCCGCGCATCCCGGCCCAGACGATGACCGTCCCGTGCTTCCAGCCGAGCGGCGACGCCTGGTAGTAGTCCAGGTCGGCGAGCGCGCGGGAGACGCGCGTGCGCATCATGCCGATGCGGCGCTGCCGGCGCTCGGGATCCGTCCGGCGCGGCTCCGGCCGCGCCGTCCGCCCCGGAGGCGCCCCACGGCCCGGCGGTGGCAGTGCGCCGCTCTCGATGGCGTCGATGCGCTCATGGAACGACTGGAGTCTGTCTCGCGACGCCAGCTTCCGCCGGGCGCGCCGGCTCTGCAGCCACACGAGGAGCGAGACGTAGGCGGCCCGCACCGCCAGGATGATCCCGAACGCCGTCACCGCGAGCCACGCCGCGTGTCCGATGCCCTGCTCGTCCTCGAAGTTGGCCAGGAGCAGATCTTTGAGCTCCAGGCCCATGAGCAGGAAGACCCCGCCTTCGAGCACGAGTTCGATCGTCCGCCAGTTGAGCTCGTCCGACAGTCGCTGCTCGGGCGTGAACCAGCGCGCGGCGCCCTGACCCGTGACGATGCCGGCGACCACGGCGGCGACGAGCCCCGACCCCTCCAGCTGCTCGGTGGGGATGTATGCGATGAAGGGGACGACGATGCCGATCGCCGTGTTCGCCGCGGAGTTGTGCACGAGGTGGCGGATGCGGAGGTTGATCCAGCCCACCACGGCGCCGATCACGACGGCGATGAAGACGCCCCAGAGGAACGACCCGAGCACGCCCCCCTCGGGAACGCTCCCGGTCACGGCGATCGCGACGGCGACGCGGAGGATCACGAGGGAGGTCGCGTCGTTCAGCAGGCTCTCACCCTCGAGGAGCGTCACGACGCGCCGGGAGATGCCGAGCCGCCGCACGATGGCGGTCGCGACGGCATCCGTCGGGCTCAGGATCGCCCCGAGTGCCAGCGCGAGGTAGAAGCCCAGTCCCGGCACGACGGCCGAGAAGAAGAAAGCGAGCGCGACCGAGCTCAGCAGAACGAGGAGCACCGAGAGTCCGGCCACGGCGCCGAAGTCCCGGCGGAACTCGATCGCGGGCAGCTGGACCGCCGCCGAGTACAGCAGCGGCGGGAGGATGCCGACGAGGATGATCTCGGGGTCCACCGTGAACGCCGGGACGAACGGCAGAAGGCTCACGCCGAGGCCGAGGCCCACGAGCAGCAGCGGCCCCGCGATCCGGACCTTCGGGGCGATGGCCGTCGTCACCGCGATCGCGAGGATCGCGACGACGGCTAGGACGAGGGCCTCCATCGATCAGAGGACGCCGAGCGCGCGTACGGCGTCGCGCTCCGCCACCAGTTCGGCGACGGATGCCTCGAACCGCGCGCGCGATCGATCGTCGAGGTCGAGGCCCTCCACCACGCGATAGCCCGAGCCGCCGGAGGTCACGGGGAACGAGCAGACGAGTCCCTCCGGGACGCCGTACTCCCCCCGGGAGACGACGGCGGCGGAGGTCCACCGGGGGCCGGTGCCGGCCTGCTCGTCACGCACGTGCTCGATCGCCGCGTTCGCGGCCGAGGCGACCGACGACGAGCCCCGGACCTCGATGATCTCGGCGCCGCGCTTGGCGACGCGCGGGACGAAGCTCTCGTCGAGCCAGTCGATCGCAGCGTCTCGGCCGCCGAGCCGCTCGGCCAGAGCGTCGACGACGGGCACTCCTCGCGCCGTCGCATGCGAGACGTCGGGGAACTGCGTGGCCGAGTGATTCCCCCAGATCGCGACGCCCTCGATCTCGTCGGCGCGGACGTCGAGCGCCTCGATGAGCTGCGCGACCGCGCGGTTGTGATCGAGACGCGTGAGCGCCGTGAAGCGATCCGCGGGCACGGCGCCGGCGCGCGCCGAGGCGAGAAGCGCGTTCGTGTTGGCCGGGTTGCCCACGACGACGACCCGGACGTCGGATGCCGCGGCCTCGCCGATCGCCTCGCCCTGAGGTCCGAAGATGCCGGCGTTGGCGGCCAGCAGATCGGCGCGCTCCATGCCCGGTCCCCGCGGCCGAGCGCCGACGAGAAGACCGACGCTGCACCCCTCGAACGCCGTGCGCGGATCGTCGGTGACCTCGACGTCCTCGAGAAGCGGGAAGGCGCAGTCCTGGAGCTCGAGGGCCGCACCCTCCGCCGAGCGCAGGCCCTGGGGGATCTCGAGGAGCCGCAGACGCACGGGGCGATCGGGCCCCAGCATGTCGCCGGCGGCGATCCGGAACAGCAGGGCGTAGCCGATCTGGCCGCCGGCGCCCGTGATCGTCACGGTCGTGGGTGAGGTCGCCATGGCACCGAGCCTATTCCCGGGCCTGTGCGCAAGGGGGGCGCCGTTTCGAGTGCGGGCGGGCCGCTCGGGGTACCGTGACCCCATGACGTTCAACGACAACGCCCGGGTCGGGGGCAACACGGCGAAGCGCCGCGGTGCCGGGGTCGCAGTCGCCGGCGGCGGCGTCGCGGGTCTCGGTGCGCTCGCGGTGCTGCTGTTCAGCCTCTTCACCGGTACGGACATCTCGGGGGTCGTCGGCCCGCTCACCGGTGGCGGGGGCAGCGGCCAGGAGAGCGAGGTCGCGAACTGCGAGACCGGCTCGGATGCGAACGCGCGCGACGACTGCAGGCTCGCCGCGGCATCCCTCAATCTCGACCAGTACTGGTCGGAGAACATCGAGGGCTATCGGCAGCCGCAGCTCATCATCGTCGATGGACAGACCTCGACCGCATGCGGGACCGCCTCCAACGCCACGGGGCCCTTCTACTGCCCGCCCGAGGAGACGGTGTACGTCGATCCGACGTTCTTCGCGCTTCTGCGCGAGCGGTTCGACGCGACCGCGGGCCCGCTCGCCCAGCTCTACGTGCTCGCGCACGAGTACGGCCACCACATCCAGCACCTGAGCGGCGTCATGGACCGCTACCCCGACAACGGATCGGGGCCCGACAGCAACGGCGTGCGCACCGAGCTGCAGGCGGACTGCCTCGCGGGGGCGTGGGTCGCGCACGCGGGCGAGCAGACGGACGAGAACGGCGTCGCATTCCTCCAGCGGCCGACGCCCGAGCAGGTGCGCGACGCGATCAACGCCGCGCAGTCGGTGGGCGACGACCACATCCAGCGCGAGTCGGGAGCGCCCGTGAACCCGGAGTCCTGGACCCACGGCTCGAGCGAGCAGCGGGAGCGCTGGTTCGAGACCGGGTATCAGGGCGGCTACCAGGCCTGCGACACCTTCTCGGTCTCCGGAAGCCGGCTATGAGCCCTCCCGCGCACCTCGACGACATCCTCTACCCCCGGATCAAGCCGTACGAGCGCGGTCAGCTGATCGTGGGGGACGGTCAGCGGGTGTACTGGGAGCAGAGCGGCAATCCGGAGGGCAAGCCGGTCGTCTTCCTGCACGGCGGTCCCGGCGGGGGGACATCGCCGTGGCATCGCCGGTTCTTCGATCCCGAGAGGTACCGCATCGTGCTGCTCGACCAGCGCGGCTGCGGACGCAGCACCCCGCACGCGAGCGAACCGGACGCCGACCTGCGCTTCAACACGACGTGGCACCTCGTCGCCGACATCGAGCTGCTGCGGCGCAACCTGGGCATCGAGCGGTGGCAGGTGTTCGGCGGGTCGTGGGGGAGCGCCCTGGCCCTCGCGTACGCGCAGGCGCACCCGACGTCGGTGAGTGAGCTCGTGCTGCGCGGGGTCTTCACGCTCCGTCGCATGGAGCTGGAGTGGTTCTACGAGGGCGGGGCGTCGGCGGTCTTCCCCGACCTGTGGGAGGAGTTCCTCGCGCCCATCCCCGTGCTGGAGCGCTCGCGCATGATCGAGGCCTACGCGCGTCGGCTGGCCGACCCCGATCCGGCCGTCCACGAGCCGGCGGGCCTGGCGTGGACCCGCTGGGAGGCCTCGACCCTCACGCTCCTGCCCAATCCCGACCTCGTCGCGACGATGACCGATCCGAAGAAGGCCGTCGCCTTCGCGCGGATCGAGAACCACTTCTTCATGCACGGCGGCTGGTTCGAGGAGGGGCAGCTCATCGCGGGCGTGGACGCGATCCGCGACGTCCCCGCCGTCATCGTGCAGGGTCGCTACGACGTGTGCACGCCGCCCATGACGGCGTGGGACCTCCACCGCGCGTGGCCGGAGGCCGAGCTCGTGATCATCCCGGATGCCGGGCATGCGGCGTCGGAGCCCGGCATCGCCCGGGCGCTGCGCGAGGCCACCGACCGCTTCGCAGCCTGATCGAGCCCCTGATCAGGGGTCCTGGTCAGGAGCCCTTCGATCACCGACCCCGGATGAGGTCGGCCGCCCGCTCGCCGATGACGATCGCAGGAGCGTTGGTGTGACCGCGGATGATCGTGGGGATGACGGATGCGTCGGCGACGCGGAGCCCGTCCACTCCGCGGACGCGCAGCTCGGGGTCGACGACGGACGCGGCGTCCGTCCCCATCCGCGCAGTCCCGACCGGGTGATAGAGGGTGTGCGAATAGCGGCGCAGGGACAGCTCGGCCCGCTCCTGGGCGCTCATGCGCTCGCCGCCCTCGGGCTGCACCCACTCGCCCGTCGTGACGGCACGAAGGGCATCGGTCGCGATGAGCCGTTCGCACTCGGCGAGTCCGGCGAGCATCGTGGCGCGGTCGATGCCGTCCGGGTCGGTCAGGTAGCCGGGGTCGATGAGGGGCTTCACCGTCGGGTCGGCGGAGGCGAGCCGGATCGTGCCCCGGCTGCGCGGCCGGAGGAGGATCGCTCCGACCGTGAGCCCCTCGGCCGGCAGCGGGACGAGCCCCTCCCCCACGTACGGCGCCGGGGCGAAGATGATCTCGATGTCCGGCAGGTTCGCGGCCATGCCGGCGCGGTCGGCCACCTCGGTCCGGATGAAGCCGTAGGCCTCCCCGACGTTGGACGTCAGCATCCCCCGCCTCGCCGCGAGATAGCGGGCGAGCTCGGTCAGCCTCTCCGCGGTGTAGAGCGTGCCGCCCTTCGCGGCCGGCGCGAGCCCCGCGACCAGGTGGTCCTGGAGATTCGCGCCGACCTCCGGACTGTGCACGAGGACCGGGATGCCGTGCCCGGCGAGGTGATCGGAGGGTCCGATCCCGCTCAGCAGCAGGAGCTGGGGGGTGTTGACGGCGCCGCCGGCGAGTACGACCTCGCGGGTCGCGAGGGCATGCCGGGGGATGCCGTCGATCTCGACGTAGACCCCCGTCGCACGCGGCTTCTCGGCGGTGGCTCGATCGAAGGTGACCGACCGGACGTGGGCGCGCGTCACCACCCGGAGGCTGCGTCGTCCAGCGGCCGGACGGAGGTACGCATCGGCTGTCGACGCCCGCGCGCCGCGGCGCTGCGAGACCATCGTCTGGGCGAACCCCTGACCGCTCGCGAGGTTCGGCGGGGTGACGGGATGCCCCCGCTCGGCCGCCGCCCTGAGGAAGGACGCCGTGTGCGGGCGGGGATCGCGCTGGTGCTCGACGTGCTGCGCTCCGTCACTGCCCTGCGTCTCGTCGACCGGGTCCTCCGTCCGCTCCACCCGCCGGAAGTACGGGACGAGGGCGTTCCACGACCAGGCGGGGCCGGCGACGTCCGCCCACTCGTCGTAGTCCGCCGCGAACCCGCGGATCCACATCATCGCGTTGAGCGACGATGAGCCGCCGAGCGTCTTGCCACGCGGCCAGTAGATCGCGCGGTCCTCGAGCTCGCGCTGGGGGACGGTGTCGTACGACCAGTCGTACTCGCCGCGGAAGAGCGCCTTGAAGGCGGCCGGAACGTGCAGCGGCAGGGCCGTGTCGGGCCCGCCGGCCTCCAGCAGGAGCACCGAGACGCCCGGGTCCTCGCTCAGCCGCGCGGCCAGGGCGGCCCCGGCGGAGCCCGCGCCGACGACGATGTAGTCGGCGGCGAGGTCGCCGCCGCGCCGCGAAGGTGTCATCCGCGGAACGCCTGGAGCATGGTCCCCACGAGGCCGGCCCAGTCGCGCGTCATCTGGAACCGGCTGAAGCCCTCGCTGACGGCGGCTCCCGTGCGGGAGGTGACGAACCAGGGGGGCTTGGGCAGCGCCGAGAACGTCCCGGGCCGGCCGATCGCGCTGAGCGAGCGGGGGAAGGGGCGGAAGGGCCCGCGCACGACGGTGCGCTCGACGTGGTCGAGAAGGAGGGAGTTGTGGACGATCCCGATACCGCTGCCGACGTCGTCGATGGTGGAACCGGGGAATCCGCCCCACGTGAGCGTCGGCTGCAGGAATGCGAATGCCGTCCACGTGTTGATCGCGATCGCGCCATAGCGGAGGTCGGCGATCGCTCGCTCGAAGCCCGCGCCGAGCGCGTCCTGCGTCACGGGATCGATGAGCACGTTGGCCCCGAGCGTGCCCGCGAGCCGGTCGTCGGCGTGGGCCACGGCGCGGTCGAGGAACTCCTGCCCGAGACCGGGGAGCTCCACGACGCCCAGGACGGGCGCGAAGTACTCCGTACGCTCGAGGGCCGCGGCATCCTGGTCCCCATCGATCTCGACGAGGGCGCGCGTGCCGCCCGCGAACCACTGCCCGGACGGATAGTCCGCGGCCGCGGCTCGCAGCTTCTCGGCGCTCCGCGGGTACCAGACCGGGCGCGTCGGCGCGGCCGCGTACGCCTTCTCGAGCGCCGCGAGGAACGCGTCGCGCTGGGGCCAGTCGGAGCTCACGACGACGACCTGACCGGCGATGCAGTTGTGCCCCGCGTTCTGCAGGCGCATCGTCGCGACGTGCTCCGCCTGGAACTGCAGATCCGCCTCGGTCCACGTGCCCGGCACGACGAGGATCGGCGAGACGCCTCCGAGCTCGGCCGTGATCGGCTTCTGCAGGAGGGGGCGGTTCTCGGCGCGGCGCCGCTTCGTCTCGGCCGCCCCGGCACCGGAGGAGGGTCCCCACACGATGGTGTCGAAGGTCGGTGCGGCGCCGGTGATGTGCACGTGGGCGACGTCGGGATGCTGCGTGAGGTAGGCCCCGACATCGCCCCCTCCGGTCACGATGCGCAGCAGCGCGAGCTCGATGAGAGGCGCGAGTGCGCGCTCGAAGACGGGGACGAGCGCGTCCTGGGTCGGGTTGACCTTGAGGATCACGACGCGATTGTGCGCGAGGAGTTCGTAGAAGACGTCGAGGATGGGGATCGACGACTGGTTCCCGGCTCCGAGCACGAGGCCGATGCCGCCGGGCGTCGTGGGATGGAGCTGAGCGAGTCCGGCGCTGCGCGCCGCCTCGGCTTCGGTGATCCCCGGCTGGAGCCAGATCTCGCCCGAGTGTCCCGAGAGGAGGAGGGCGTCGACCGGGTCGAGCGGAAAGGCGTGCACGCGCACGCGGCCGCCGGGCGCGGCATCCGTCTTGACGCCGTCGAGCGGTCCGGCGCCCTTCGCGAGCTTCGCGAGGGTGCGACGGTAGGCGTCCAGCGCGAGGATCACGGCGTGCGGCCCGCCGAGCCACTCCTCGCCGCGCAGCGGATGGCCGGGTCCCAGACCCTTCGACGTCGCGGCGACGTCGGCCCACGTCGCCGCGTCGGCCACGACGGTCGCGCGGACGCGATCGAGCAGCCGCGCCCGCTGACCGAGCGTGAGGTGCGACCAGGCCGCCGATCCGATCGCCAGATCGGTCAGAGCGGCGTCGAGCGCTGAAGCGACCGCGGGGGCCGCGGGCGCGGTCGCGCTCTTCGAGGGGCTCTTCGCGGCGGTGTTCGCGGTGGACGGCACGGCGCTCTCCTTCGGGCGGGGTGGGATCAGCTTACGGCTGCCGTCCGGGCGGCGGCTGAGACTCGGTGTCAGGCGAGGCGCCACCGGGTGCCGGCGTCGCGTGCCGGCGTCGCGTGCCGGCGTCGCGTGCCGCCCCCGGGTGCCGCCGTCGCCTGCCCGCGCCATCTATCCGCCCCGCCCGACCCCTGCCCGCACCGGGGTAGGAGATCGCGCCGGCGCAGGACGGCTGCGGCCACCCTCGTCCTACGCTCGTCCCGTCTCCTACGCTCGTAACGCACGAGCGCGCCGCCGCGGCGCGGCGCGGCGCCGACACGGGCGCGGCGGGAGGTCAGTGCGGGAGCGCGGCGCCCACCGCGCGGAGCCCCGCGAGGGTTTCGGTGAAGCTCGTCGAGAGCGGCGACAGGCCGATGCGCAGACCCCCGGGGTCGCGGTAGTCGGGGATGACGTCCTGCTCCCACAGCGCGGCCGTCACGGCGCGCATCGCGGGGTGGGAGAAGGTCACGTGGCCGCCTCGTTCCGAGGCATCCCGAGGCGAGGCCAGCTCGACCCCGAGCGGCACCAGAAGCTCGTCCGCCACCCGCAAGGCGAACTCGGTGAGGGCGACCGACTTCTCGCGGATGGCCGGCATGCCGGTCTCCTCGATCATCGCGAGGGTGTCCTGCATCGCCAGCATGCCGAGGATGGGGGGCGTCCCCGACAGGAAGCGACGCATTCCCGCCGCGGGCGAGTACCGCGGCCCCATCGCGAAGACGTCCGCCGCCCCCATCCAGCCCTGGATCGGCTGCGCGAGCGCCGCCTGATGCCGGGCCGCGACGTAGGCGAAAGCCGGCGAGCCGGGACCGCCGTTGAGGTACTTGTACGTGCACCCGACGGCGAGGTCGAACCCCCACGCGTCGGCCTCTACCGGCACCGACCCGGCGGAGTGGCAGAGGTCCCACAGCACGAGCGCGCCCGCATCGTGGGCGATGCGCGTGAGGGACGCGGCATCCGCCAGGTGCCCCGAACGGTAGGCGACGTGACTCAGCACCACGACCGCGGTGTCGGGACCGACCGCCGCCGCAAGCGCCGGTGCGTCCACGCCGGAGCGCTGGTCGACCTCGATCCACCGCACCCGCCCGCCGCGCTCCGCGGCGATGCCCTCGACGAGATAGCGGTCGGTGGGGAAGTTGTCGCGGTCGAGGACGATCTCCACCCTCGCGGGGTCGGCTGACCGCTGCGCGTCGAAAGCGGCGCGCACGAGCTTGTAGAGGAGCACGGTCGTGGAATCGCCGATGACGGTCTGCCCGCCCGCCGCACCGATCGCGACCCGCCCGATCGTGTCGCCGATCGCGAACGGGAGGTCCATCCAGGCCTCGTCCCAGCCGCGGATGAGTCGCCCGCCCCACTCGTCGCGGATGAACCGGTCGAGCCGGTCGGCCGTCGCCTTCGGGGGGCGCCCGAGCGAGTTGCCGTCGAAGTAGACCAGCGACGACCCGGCACCGACGAACCGGTCGCGGTACGCGCGGAGCGGGTCGGCCTCGTCGAGCCGGGATGCCTCGGCTGCGAGCGCCTCGAGGCGTCCGGCCGCGTCGGTCGCGGCGCGCATCTCAGTGCTCATCGCGCACCACCTCCTCTTCGGGGACGACGGTGGCCGCGGCGAGCCATGCCGGGATCTCGTCGAGCGTCGCCGGCGGTTCCCCCGGCACGAACGTCGCGACCGCGTGCGTCGCCTCCGTGCCCGGCCACGGGTCCGCCAGGGCGGCGATCAGCGCGGCGCCCCGCACGCCGGCGCGGTCGAGAGCCGCCAGCTCGCCCGGCTGGACGCCGGCGGGCCGGTCGCCGTTGCCGAGGTCCGTGCCGTACAGGATGCGACCGCCCGCCTCCCGGAAGGCCGACAGGTTCGCCTCGGCGTTCGCGGCCGCATCGGGATCGCCGGCATGGATCTCGAGGGTCGAGATCCACACCTGCGCGGCAGCGGCCCGGGCCATCAGCCGCAACCCGAGGCGCTCGCTGAAGGGGGTGTGGGCGAGGACGTCGATCCCGGCGTCCAGCGCGAGTCGCGTCATCCTCTCGCCCTCGACGTGCGCCACCACGGGCAGGCCGCGCTCGTGCGCGCACGAGACGACGGCATCGAGCGTGTCGCGGTCGAGGACGGGGCCGGCGGCTGCGTTGAGCGCCACCTTGATGACGGATGCCCCGCACCCGGCCTGCTCGTCGACCCGCGTGCGGGCGCCACCGGGCACGCCGGGTGCCGTCGAGGCATCCGTCACCTCCCGGGCTATGGCCGCCGGGGCCCACGGGCGCCCCAGTGGATAGCCGCCCGGCGCGGTCAGGAAGGCGCCCGCATACGACAGGAGCGGAAAGCCCTGCTTCGGCCGGCGGGCGAGCGCGACGGGATCGCCGCCGAGATCGACCGCAGCCGCGATCCCGTGCGGCGCGAGCCGGTGCTCGTCGAGAAGGTGCAGGTGCACGTGGTGGTCGGTGAAGGGCGGCAGCACCGTGCCGTGCTCGCCCGTCAGGGCGCGACGGCCGGGTGCGGCGCCCGGCCCGAGCAGCTCGCGGACCGCGAAGGGATCGGCGTGCGTCATCAGATCTCCGTCCGGACGGCGAACAGCTCGGGGAAGAAGGTGAGCTCCAGCGCTCGCCGGAGGAAGGAGGCGCCGCTCGAACCGCCCGTGCCGGTCTTCAGCCCGATGATGCGCTCGACGGTCTTGAGGTGCCGGAAGCGCCAGAGCTGGAAGTTGTCCTCGAGATCGACCAGCTCCTCGCACGTCTCGTACGCCGCCCAGTGCCTCTGCGGGTCGGCGTAGATGCCGGCGAAGACGGGCACGAGCTCGGGGACGAAGGTCCACGCCGTCGTCACGTCCCGCTCGAGCGCCGCGGCGGGGATGGGGTAGCCGTCGCGGGCCAGAAGCCCGAGGAACTCGTCGTACAGGCTCGGCGCGAGCAGCGCCGCGTGCACGAGCGCGTACGCCTGCGGATCGGATTCGAAGACCCGCAGCATGCCGGGATGCTTGTTGCCGAGGGTGAACTCGACCGCCCGGTACTGCGCCGACTGGAAGCCGCTCGCGTTGCCGAGCACTCCGCGGAACTGCGCGTACTCGGCCGGCGTGAGGGTCGCCAGGACCGACCACTGCTCGGTCAGCGTGCGCTGGATGTGCTTGACCCGCGCGATGCACTTGAGCGCCGGGGCGAGCTGATCCTCGCGCAGCAGGCGGCACGCCGCTTCGAGCTCGTGCAGCACGAGCTTGAGCCACAGCTCCGTGGTCTGGTGCTGCACGATGAACAGCAGCTCGTCGTGGTGCTCGGGGTCGCTCAGCGGCCGCTGCGCCGACAGGAGCGTCGCGAGGTCGAGGTAGCCGCCGTAGGTCATCCGGTCGGCGAAGTCGGTGACGACCGATCCCTCGATCGCCCTCGTGTTGCCTTCGACGCCGTCGGTCACCCAGTCACTGTAACCACGTTGGATGCCTCGGCGTCAGGCCCGACGGCACTCAGATGATCGCGAGCTCGCGCAGCTTCGACTCGACGTCCGCGTTGGACGGCTCGACGTGATGGCTGGCATCGGGATACACGACGACCGGGATGTTCGTGCGCCCCGAGATCTCCCGCGCGACATCCGCGGCGTCCGGATCCGTCATGAGATCGACGTACCGGTACGGCACGCCCAGCTCGTCCAGCTGCCTCTTCGTGCGGCGGCAGTCGCCGCACCATTCGGCGCCGAACATCGTGATGGTCGAGGAGGAGGACATCCTTCCATCCTCCTTCATGCATCCTGGACGATCGCCGATGCTGGGGGATTCCCATGCGTCTCGGCAACCCCTTCGTCGCCTTCTCCCCGCCCGTGCGACGATGGTCGCCTGTGCAACTCTCGATCATCGTCCCCACCTACAACGAGGCCCCGAACGTCGGGGAACTCGTCGATCGGGTTGCCGCGGCGACCGAGGGCATCGACGCCGAGCTGATCTTCGTCGACGACAGCACGGATGCCACACCCGACGAGGTGCGGCGGGTCGCGGCATCCGCCCCCCTTCCGGTGCGCCTCATCCACCGCGAGAAGCGCACCGGAGGTCTCGGCGGCGCCGTGCTCGAGGGACTCCTCGCCGCCGAGGCGGATGCGTGTCTCGTGATGGACGGGGATCTCCAGCATCCGCCGGAGGAGATCCCTGCCCTCTTCCACCGCTACCGCCGCGGCGATGCCGACGTCGTCGTGGCATCGAGGTACTCCGGCGGCGGGACGTCCGGCGGTCTCTCCGACCGCACGCGGGTCGCCGTGTCGAAGGCGTCCACCGCGCTCACGCGCGCGATGTTCCCCATCCGGCTCAAGGACGTCACCGACCCCATGACGGGGTTCTTCCTCGTCGACCGGCACGCGATCGAGCTCGACACGCTCAAGCCCCGCGGCTTCAAGATCCTGCTCGAGATGCTTGCGCGGAAGAACCTGCGCGTGGCGGAGGTTCCGTTCGACTTCGCGGGGCGGCACGCGGGGGAGTCCAAGGCGTCGATGCGGCAAGGCATCCACTTCCTCACTCAGCTGACGCTGCTCCGGTTCGGCAAGATGTCGCTCTTCGCACTCATCGGCGCCGTCGGCGCGGTCGCGAACCTCGCCATCATGTGGGCACTGACGCACGCCGGGGTGGACTACATCGCCGCGGCGGTGATCGCGGCCGAGATGACGATCGTCGGCAACTTCCTGCTGCAGGAGCGCTATGTCTTCCAGGACATGACCGGGGCGGCGTCGGGGGTGTGGTCCCGCTTCGCGAAGTCGTTCGCGTTCAACAACGCCGAGGCGCTCATCCGCATCCCCGTGCTCGCCTTCATGGTGCAGACCTGGCACATCTCCGCCGTCTTCGCCGCGGCGATCACCCTCATCCTGGCCTTCTTCGTGCGCTTCATGTTCCACTCGCTCGTCGTGTACGCCCCCCGCCGGGCGGGCGCGCAGCCCAGTCGGGTGCGGCGGCTCGTGGAAGACCTCGACGCGCAGGCGATGTCGCCGGGCGAGCTCTAGTCAGGGCAGGGCTCGACGAGCCGCGGAGTCGGCCGGCCGGCTCCGTTGACGGCCGGCCGAATCTCCTCGCCGGGGCTGACGACAGCCTCAGCCGAACGACGCCACGAGGTCGGGCGCGGCATCGTCGTCCCGCTGGTGGGTCGCGGTCATCACCTCCAGCGCCCGGCGCAGCGCGGTGCTCGACGTGTGCACGGTGTAGGGGAAGTACACGACCTCCACCCCGACCTGCGCGAACTCCTGCTCGAGCCTCGCGCCCTTCTCGGTGCCGCGCCAGTCGTCGCCCTTGAAGAAGTGCGTGAACCGGAGCTCGCGCCAGGTGTCGAGCTTGTCCGGCACCGTCTCGACGTGGACGCGATCGACGTACGAGATGCTTCGCACGATCTCGGCGCGCTCCGTGCACGGCACGACCGGTTCGACCTTCTTCACGAGGCGGAGCATCTCGTCGCTGACGACGCCCGCGATCAGGAAATCGCAGTTCTCCTTGGCATGCCGAAGGATGTTGAGGTGCCCGACGTGGAACAGGTCGAACGCCCCGGCGGCATAGCCGATGCGCACAGTCATGATTCCCCCAAGCGAATCCCGCGGCGTCCCAAGCGCCGCGTCTGTGGCGGTCACGTTACACCTCATCCGCCGACAGGGACAGAGCGTCTTCGCCGCTCACGGTCCCACCGCGGTCATCCGGACATCGTCGAACGAGGTCTTCACGGGTGCCGTAGCGCTGCCCGACATGTAGGTCCACAGCAGCAGGGAGCCCGCCGACTGCAGCGCCGCGGTCGTGTCGGTCGCGGTCGCCTGCCAGGTCGCCGGCTCGGTCGTTCCCTGCGGCCAGAGCTTCGCCGACAGGGTCGTCGTCCCGTTCGAGGAAGCCGCGCGGACAGCCACGCTGTACCAGGCTCCCGGCGTCGTCATCCGGATGCTCAGGGCCGTGCGGCTCAGCAGGGTCTCCGTCCCGCCGGTGCGCCGGATGAGGTCGAGGTAGGGCACGGTCCCGCTCACGTAGATCTTCAGCCGGTAGTCCGCCGTCGAGCTCACCGCGCGCGGCGAGATCACCGTGTACAGCGCTCCGGAGGTCGAGGTCCTGTCCCACGAGACGTTCAGCCGCACCTCGGACGACAGGTTGCGCACGGTCGCGGCCTCGACCTGTGCGGACGTTCCCGCCGTGGTCAGGCTCATCGATCCGACCCCGCCGGCGACGGCGAACCGGGATGCCGTGCCCGTGAGCGTCCACCCTCCGCCCACGTCGGCCGTCCCCCAGCCGTTCGCCACGGTCCGCCCGAAGTCGTCCGCCACGAGAGCGCTCGGGGGCGGCGGCGGGGGTGGCGGGGCGGTCACGGTGACGCTGCGGGTCGCGGTGTGGGTCGCGCCCTTGTCGTCGGTGACGGTGAGGCCGACGGTGTACGTGCCGTCGGCGGTGTAGGTGCGGGTCGCGGTCGCGCCGGCCGCGGTGGTGCCGTCGCCGAAGGTCCAGGCCCACGAGGCGATCGTGCCGTCGGGGTCGGTCGAGCCGGCTCCGCTGACGGTGACGGTCCGCCCGCTGATGGTCGGCGTGCCGATGACGGCGGTGGGCGGCTGGTTGGCCGGCGCAGCGACGGTGACGCTGCGGGTCGCGGTGTGGGTCGCGCCCTTGTCGTCGGTGACGGTGAGGCCGACGGTGTA
Organism: Microbacterium sp. BK668; assembly: GCF_004362195.1. Lineage (NCBI taxonomy): Bacteria > Bacillati > Actinomycetota > Actinomycetes > Micrococcales > Microbacteriaceae > Microbacterium > Microbacterium sp. BK668. The sequence goes on along the minus strand of NZ_SNWG01000001.1, from coordinate 363,613 downwards.
CGTGCCGTCGGCGGTGTAGGTGCGGGTCGCGGTCGCGCCGGTCGCGGTGGTGCCGTCGCCGAAGGTCCAGGCCCACGAGGCGATTGTGCCGTCGGGGTCGGTCGAGCCGGCTCCGCTGACGGTGACGGTCCGCCCGCTGACGGTCGGCGTGCCGATGACGGCGGTCGGCGGCTGGTTGGCCGGCGGTGGGGCACCGATCCCGCCCACCGCCGAGTACGCGTCGAAGAGGGTGCTCACGCTGGTCCCCGCCGAGCTCGACAGGTACACATACGCGCCTACGCCGCCCGAAGCCTGGAGAGCGGCCGAGGCATCCGTCGTCGTCAACGACCACGCGGACGGCTCGGTCGCACCGGTCCACACCTTCGTGCGAAGGGTCGTGGGCGCCGTGCCGCTCAGCTCGAAGCGCACTCTCACCGGCGTGCCGGCGGCGACGCCGTTGCCGACGCGCTGAGTTCCGAGGATCGTCTCGGCGCCGTTGAGCACGCGCCTGAGCGTCACGACGGTGGCCGTGGACGAGAGCTGGAGGGTCGAGCGGTAGTCGCTGGCACCCAGGTCGCGGCCGACCAGCGAGACGTAGACGCCGGACCCGCCGGGCGCCACCGAGGTCGACACGTCGGTCGTGACCGACAGATCCGTCGACCGGAACAGCGTCGCGTCGACCGTCCGGCCCTGACCGGGCGTGGTGAGGATGCGTCCCTTCGCGCCGTCCACCGTGAACGACGAGGCGCTCGAGCTCGGCACCCACGACTGCCCGGTGTCGGCCGTCCCCCACCCGGAGGTCGTCGTCCGCGTGAAGGTGTCGGTGAGACGCGGGACGGGCGGGGCGGTGCGCATCGTGAAGACCGGCGAGGTGACCGTGTCGCCGCCGGCCTTCACGACGGCCCGCCACTCGTAGGTCGCATCCGGGGCGAGCCCCGACCAGGTGGTGCCCGCCACGCCGCCGGCGACCGGCACCGTCGCGATCGGCTCGAACGGAGCCGGCTCGGGTGCCGTCAGCTCGAACGGCAGCACGAAGGACGAGTTCGCGTCGGTCTCGTAGCGATCGAGCTTGGGCGAGTACGTCGTGGCGGTCATCGTGTTGGCACCGGGGTCGAACGTGTAGTACCGGAGCCAGCCGTCTCCGCCGTTGGCGCGGTCCTGGTAGTCCGTCATGAGCTGGTGCACCGGCTGACCGCACGTGTTCGGATCCGTGCGATTGGCCTCGCCCTCATCGCCGTTGTGCTCGTGACCGGCGATGACGATCCTGATCTGGCAGTGCGTCGCGACGAAGTCGCTCCACAGCGCCGCCTGCGAGGTGCCGCCCGGCCGCTGCGTTCCCGTCCACCGACTCCCCGACACCGTCAGGAAGCTGTGGGTGACCATCACGACGGTGCGATCCGGATGCGCGCGCAGCACGCGGTCCGCCCAGTCCAGCGCGTACCCGGGCGCCTCCCATTCGAGGTTCAGCACCAGGAAGTCCTTGCCGCCGGCGGAGAACAGCGAGTAGCTGTCGAAGTTCTTCCGGTCGATCGGGTCGGGGCCGAACTGGTTCTGGCCGAGGTATCCGCCGTACTTCGTGGTCGCGGTGTTCCAGCCCGCCTGCGCGTACCGCGACACCGGGAAGTAGGTGTCGTACGGCCCGATGGCGCCGGTGGCGTTGTCGAAGTCGTGATTGCCCGGCACCACCGAGTTCGGCTCGTTGGCGGCATCCAGGATTCCGAGCGCCGCCGAGGTCAGGCCCCACTGGGTGGGGTTGGTGTACTCGCTCACCAGGTCGCCGACGTGCACGGTGAACGCGACGCCCAGCCGGTCGCTGTTGTCGACGACCCACTGCGACTGCTGGTTCATCGTCGCCTGGCGATTGTTGTACGTGTAGTTCTGGGTGTCGGGGATGACGACGATCGAGAAGGGATCCGCGTCGGTCTGACCCGGCACGGTCCCGCCCTGACGCCGGCCCTCGAAGGACACCGTGGCGGCGTCGCCGTCGGGGTCCGTGGCCGTGACCCGCAGATCGGCGCTCGCGCCCACCGTCGACCCGTCGGCCGGTGAGACGAGCGCGACGCCGGGCGGCGCGGCGGTCGCCGGCGGGGCGAAGGCGATCGAGAGGGATCCGGCGATCAGTCCCCACGTGACGGCGATCGCCAGGTCTCTTCTGCGATGGGTTCTTCGGGTAGGTGTGCTCATGGCAACTCCCCAGTCGCAAGATGGGCGCGATTATCGCACCGCGCGGCGCGCCCCACAATGAGGCACTGCATCCGACGGCGCTCGGCTGGCAGGATGAAGCCTCGGATGCCGGGGGAGGGCCTCATGCGGAGAAAGGCCGTGGGCGGCATCGCCGCGCAGTCCGTGCAGGCACTCATCAGCCTCGTCCTCCAGATCATGGTCTCGCGGATCCTCGGGATCGAGGACTTCGGCCAGTTCGCCATCCTCTACGGCGTCATCGTTCTCGCCACCGCCGTCATCACGGGCCTCGTGGGTGACACGCTGGTCGTGCTGGAGCGCGGACGCGGCCCGATTCGCGCCGGGCTCGAGGTGACGCTCGCCCTGGTCACCGCCCTGGCCGCGATCGCGGCCGGAGTCCTCGCGGGGGCGACGGGCTTCCTCCCACCGGTCGAGGCGCTGCTGTTCGCGCTGGCCCTCGCGGCGTTCGCCGTCGAGGAGATCGTGCGGCGTCTGCTCATGGCGAGCCTCGCGTTCCCGCGGGTGATCGCCGCGGACTCGACCGGCTTCGTCGTCGCGCTGATCGTGCTCGGAGGCGTCTGGCTCGTCCAGCCGCTCACGCTCGGCGCCTTCCTGGGCGCCATCGCGGCGGGCCAGACGGTCGCGATCGTCGTGGGGTGGCTCCTCGTGCCGCGCGAGGACCGGTTCCTCGTCGGGCTCCGCGGCGCCGATCAGCGCGCCGTGTGGAGGTACGGTTCATGGCGCGGGCTGCAGCAGACCCTGCGGCCCGCGATGTTCACGGTGACCCGTCTGCTGGTCCTGTCGTTCGCGGGGCTGACGGCCGTCGGCGAGCTGGAGGCCGCGCGGACCTACACCTCGCCGCTGATCCTGGTCGTCGGCGGCTTCTCGTCGTACCTCTTCGTGCGGTTCGCCGGCAAGCATCGCGAAGGCGAGGGGGCCGGCTCGCTGCGCGAGGCGGACCGCGTCGTGCTGGTGCTGGTGGGGCTCACCATCGCGATGGGCGTCGTCGCCGTCGCGCTCGCCCCGTGGCTGGGACCGCTCGCCTTCGGCGTCGAGCTGAGCACGGTCGCGGTCGTCGCCTGGATCGCCTACGGGGCGTCCGTGGCGATGGTGACGCCCTACGGTGCGCTGGGGGCGGTGACGGGACGGCAGACGGCCGTCTTCCTGATCCGCCTCGCCGACACCGTGCTGGGGCTCGCGGCGGTCACGGTGATGCTGGCGTCCGGGGTGTCGCCCGCCGTCGTCCCGTTCGCCCTGGCGGTGGCCTCGCTGCTGGGCGGCGCGGGCCTCAGGTGGCTCGCCACGAGGCCGGGCGACACGGCTGCGTCACATTCTGAGGGCGCTCCCGACTCCGGGTGATAGCATCCAGGCCACATCTCAGCTGTCGACAAAGGGGCAGGCAGTGGAGGACGTTCCTTACGGACGCATTCTTCGAGAGGGCTGGCTGATCATGCTGATCGCCATCCTCCTCGGTGGCGCGGCCGCGTTCGGGGTGGCGAGGACGCTGCCCGAGACCTACACGGCGACCTCCACGCTCCTGCTCAAGGTCGAGTCGACGCAGGCGTCGCTGTTCGAGCGCAACGAGTTCAGCCTCGCGCGCATCAAGACCTATCCGGCACTCGTGGACAGTCCCGACGTCATCGACGGCGTCCGAGACGATCTCGGTCTGAGCGAGGAGGAGTACAGCGACCGCGACATCCGCCGCATGCTGTCGGCCGACAACGCGCTCGACACCGTGCTGCTCACCGTCCGGGCCGACGCGCCGACCGCGGCGATGGCCGCGGACATGGCCAACTCCGCGGCGCGCAACCTGTCGCGGCTCATCCGCACGACGGAGAACTCCCGCACCGATCTGCGCTACGACGTGAGCCTCGACCAGGTGATCCCCGCGGTCGAGCCGGCCTCGCCGTCATCGCCGCAGGTGCTGGCCATCACGGGGCTCGGCCTCATCGCAGGCTTCGCGGCGGGCGCGATCGTCGCGGTGTATCGCACCACGACGAACCGGCACCTGCGCACCATCTCCGATGTGCGCCGCGCGTCGGGGCTTCCCGTCGTCGGGAGGCTTCCCCGCCGTTCCCGCCTGCCGCGAGCGCAGCAGGAGGCGGCCGAGGAGGCCGCCTTCGAGGACGCCGTCAACAACCTCTTCGCCCTCGCGGGAACCGAGGTCTCGCGTTTCGTGCTCATCCCCGTCACGACGGGAAGCGTCGAAGAGCAGATGCTGCGGGAGTTCCTGGTCGCCTTCGAGGCCGCCGGGCGACGTGCGTGCGTGCTCGACCTCCGCCCCGACACGAAGCCGGGGGCGGATGTGCGCTCTCTCACCGAGGTCCTCGACCACGTCCCGACCGAGTCCCACGGCGTCCCGACCCGCCGGTCGCCGGCGGTGTCGACCGTGTACGCCATGACGAGCCGGATCCCGACGTCGACGCTCGAGGCCGAGATCCCCGCCGCCGTCGTCCGGCTGGGCCTGGACTTCGACATCGTCCTGATCGTGACGCCCCCCACGGCCTCGAAGCTGATCGAGGCGACCGTCGCGACGGGAGCCGGCGTGGTGCTGGCGATCCGCCACAACGTCACCTCTGCGACCGACCTCGTCTCGATCGCGACCCGCCTGCGGGTCATGGGCGTCCATCCTCTCGGCGTGCTCATGGCGCACGCGGGCCCCCGCGACGTCGGCGTGGCCGCCGAGAGCTGGCGCGAGAGCGACCGCATCGCGATCCGCTCCGTCGAGGCGGCGCCAGAGGGGCCGGTCGCCCTCGTTCTCGACGAGGAGGCCGGCGGTGCCCCGGACGTCGAGGGCGCGGCGGGCCCGTTCCCCGGCGATGACACCGGCGCGCCCGCGGGGTCAGCGCGTGCCGACGTACCGGCAGAGGGCGACGCCGACCCGTTCCCGGCGGACACCTCCGACGAGCGGGACGCGGAGCCGGCGGCCGTCGGCGCCGAGGCGACGCCCGCCGCGGATCGTCCGGCGACGCGCAGCGGGAAAGGTCGTGGAACGGGCTGAGCGCCCGCCCCACGGCGACGGGCGTCACCCCAGCCGCCAGCGGGTGGTCGCGGTCGGTGTGCTCTTCGTCCTGCTCATCCTCAGCGTGATCCCCTGGCGCAGCGACACGATCTACCAGGGGGGCGTGGATGCCGTCGTCGTCGGCAAGGCGATCATCGCGGTCTTCACCCTCGCGCTGGCGATGGTGCTCTACACGCGCACCCCCCTCAAGGTCCCGATCGGGCTGGGTCCCGCCGCCGTGCTCGTCACCGTCCTGCTGATCTCGCTGCTCGGGTCCATCGTCTCGGGCTACTCCGCCGCCACGTCGGTGATCGTCGTGCGCATCGGGATCGCGATGGCGACCGTGCTGCTCGTGCTCTCGTCGGTGCGGTGGGAGTTCGCCCTCGGCGGCATGATGGCGGCGATGGCCGTGTGGGCCGTCGTGGCGGCGACGACGGGCATCGGCACCCTGTTCTCCGAGGGCCGGCTCGGCGGCCGGGTGCCCGAGATCCATCCCAACGAGGTCGCGGGGCTCGCCGGGGCCCCGCTGGTGGCGATGGTGATCTGGATGCTGCGCACCCGCGTGCGCCCATGGCGCGTCCTGGTCGCGGTGCTGCTGCTGGCCATCGTCATCGCGAGCGGATCGCGGACCGCTCTGCTGGGCGTCCTGATCGCGATCGGCATCGCTCTCCTCACGAACGGCCTGCCCAGTCGCGGAGTCGTCTACCTGATCCTCGTCACCCTGCCGGTGGTCTACACCGTCGTCTTCTTCACGGGCATCGTCGAGAGTCTCGTCACCCGCAGCGGCTCCACGGACGCCACGTCGGCGCTCGACGCCCGGTTCGAGGCGTGGCGGGTCGTGCTCGCCTGGGACTGGCAGTCGTGGCAGAAGTGGATCGGGGTCGGGCTCGCGGTCAAGAAGGTGAAGGTGAATCTCCAGTGGCGCGAGGACCAGGTGCTGGACAGCAGCTGGGCATCCCTGCTGGCCCAGACCGGCCTTCTCGGCACGGTCCTCGTGGCGGGGCTCGTGGCGTGGTGCCTGATCGGCGCGCTCGTGTCGTCCTCTCGTCGCGGCGCCCTCCTGCCGCTCCTCGTCCTGCTCGTGCTGCGGTCGTTCACCGAGAGCGGGCTCGTCGACAGCGCCGTCCCCTTCCTGCTCTTCCTCGTGCTCGCGACGCTCCTCACGCACCGCTCCCGGCATGCGGGCGACCTGCCGCCACCGCTCGAACACCGAGACGACTCCCAGCGCGCCCCCGCCGTGCGGGGCCTACTATGACGGTGACCGCGCAGCTTGGGGATGCGCGGCGACTTCGGTGCGAGGGGTGCACTCATGTCTGACACAGGCGTTTCTCCGGGCCGCGGCGCGGGCTGGATGCGGTGGATCGGCTTCGCGCTGGCGGGGATCCTGGTCGTGGCGCTCACGGTGTGGGCGTTCATGAGCTTCCGGCCGGCGTCGGAGGCCGGCGCAGCTGCGCCCACGCCGAGCGCCACACGGAGCGCCGATGTGGACCCTCAGGTCGCCTCGCCCACCCCGCAGCCGACGGAGTTCCCGGCACCGGCCCCCGGGGCGACCGATCCCGTGAGCAAGCCGGAGTCCGGCACCGAGGTGCCGCTCGATCAACCGGCGACAGCGGCCGGGGACGTCGTCGTCGAGGTCACATCGCTCGAGCCGCGCAGCATCGAGCGGTCGGCGCCCGGCGAGCCGAGCGGGCCGGCACTCGCGGTCACGGTCCGGATCTCCAACAACGGCGCGGACGCTCTCGACACGTCCGGCGCCAACGTCAGCCTCGAGTACGGCGGGGACGACCGCATTCCGGCCGTCGCCGTCTCGGGCGGGGACTCCACCCTGTGGCCGTCGTCGGTCGCCGCGGGTGCCACCTCGTCGGCCGTCTTCGTCTTTTCAAAACCCGAGGGTGCGTCCGGCGACATCCGTGTTATCGTCGACCTGCTGGCGACGGAGCCAGACGTCGTCTTCGTGGGGCCCGAACCCTGAGAATCCGGCGAACTTGGGGAATGTAGTCGAGGGCTACAGGGGATGTAGTCCTTGGCGACGCACGACATCTGGGGAGATGTATCGTGGGCGCTTTCGCATCGAAGGGCTTCGGCCGTTCCCGTTCGCTGGTCGCGGCTGTCGCGACCTCGATCGCCGTCATCGTCGGGTCTCTGGTCGCGCTGACCCCCGCTCACGCCGACGTCAGTCCGCCCCCGGGCGAGGCATCCACCGTCACCGCCGACGCCCTGCCCACCGTGCAGATCAACGGCATCGTGTGGGACCAGGCCGTCGTCGGCAACGTCGTCTACGCCGCCGGGCGGTTCACCAGCGCCCGGCCGGCCGGCGCCGCGGCGGGAACCAACGAGACGCCGCGTCAGAACCTGCTGGCCTACGACATCACCACCGGCAACCTCATCACGACGTTCAACCCGACGATCAACGGCCAGGTGCGTCAGGTCGAGGCATCCCCCGACGGCACGCGGCTGTACATCGTCGGCGACTTCACGACGGTCAACAACCAGACCCGCAACCGCGTCGCGGCGTTCGACCTCCCGGGCGGCACGCTCTCGCCGTTCAACCCGAACTCCAACGGCGCGACGCTCGGCATCGACGCCACCAACACGACGGTGTACATCACGGGAACCTTCGGGCGCATGAGCAACGTCGACCGGGCCGGGGCCGCCGCCGTCACACGTGACGGCGCGCTGCTGCCGTGGGCGCCGGTCCTCGAAGGACGCCAGGGGCGCGTCGTCGTCGTCTCGCCCGACGGCTCGAAGGTCGTGCTCGGCGGGAACTTCCAGACCCTCAACGACAGCAGCAACCCGGGGTACGGGCTGGCCATGGTCCATGCGACGACCGCTGCGCTCCTGCCGTTCTCGGCCAACAACGTGATCCGCAACGCCGGCCTCGACGCGGCGATCTGGTCGCTCAAGTCCGACGGCGACGACATCTACGGCACCGGCTACGTCTTCGGCAGCGGCGGCAACCTCGAGGGAAGCTTCCGGGCCTCGTGGAGCACGGGCGACCTCATCTGGGTCAACGACTGCCACGGCGACCTCTACGACGTGCAGCCGTACGGGGACGCGGTCTACCAGGCGGGGCATCCGCACTACTGCGGCAGCCTCGTCGGCGGCTTCCCACAGAGCGACCCGTGGACGTTCTACCGCGGCACCGCGGTCTCGAAGGCGGTCGAGCGGACCACGCCGTTCGGTCTGAACCTCGGCTACTTCGACTTCGGCGGAAACCCCGCACCGAAGCTCCTGCACTGGTTCCCGACGTTCAACGCCGCCAACGTCAGCGGTGCGTCGCAGGGGCCGTGGACGGTCACCGCCAGCGGCGACTACGTCGTGTTCGGCGGCGAGTTCACGCGCGTGAACAACACCGGCCAGCAGGGACTCGTGCGCTTCGCCGTTCCCGGCAAGGCTCCGAACGCCCAGGGACCGCTCCTGTGGAACACGGACTGGCCGGCGACCGCACTCGCGCTCAGCGGCGGAGCCGTCCGGGTCAGCTGGCCGCTGAACTGGGATCGCGACAGCGAGTTCCTCAAGTACGAGGTGCTCCGCAACAACGTCGTCATCAAGACGTTCGAGAACGTGCGCTCCAAGCCCAAGGACTGGGGCCTGCCGCCGATGGCGTTCATGGACACGAACGTGACCAACGGCACCTCGTACACCTATCGCGTCCGCGCGACCGACGCCCAGAACCACTCGATCCTCGGCGGGACGTCGACGGTCACGGCATCCGGCACGACGACGGCGTCCGCTTACCGCGACACCGTTCTGGCCGACAAGCCCCTGAGCTACTGGCCGCTCGACGACTCGTCCCCGACCGTCTCGTACGACTGGGCGGGCGCGTCGGATCTGACGGTCAACTCCGGCGTGACGCGCGGCACGAGCGGTGCGATGACGAACGAGACGCGCCCCGCGTCGGCATTCGACGGCAGCGGGAACGGCTTCGCCTCGACGACGTACGCGATCGCCGGTCCGAACACGTTCGGGATCGAGGCGTGGTTCAAGACGACCACGACCGCCGGCGGCAAGATCGTCGGGTTCGGCAACAGCTCGACCGGCACGTCGTCGAACTACGACCGTCACATCTACATGGAGCCCAACGGGAAGATCACCTTCGGGGTCTGGATCGGCTCGGCCGCGACCGTGACCTCGCCGAGCGCGTACAACGACGGGCAGTGGCACCACGTCACGGCGGGTGAGAGCGAGAACGGCCTCGTCCTGTACATCGACGGCGTTCGCGTCGGGCAGCGCTCGGATGTGACGACGGCGCAGCCGTACAACGGCTACTGGCGCGTCGGAGGCGACAGCCCGTGGTCGGGCAACGCCTTCTTCGCCGGTGACATCGACGAGGTGGCGATCTACCCCGCCCCGCTGACCAAGCAGCAGACGCAGGCGCACTACACCGCCTCCGGGCGCACGCTCGAGGGATCGACGCCGCCGGCGGACGCATACGGGCAGGCGGTCTACGGACTCGAGCCGGCGCTGTACTGGCGGCTGGGCGAGTCGGCGGGCTCCGTCGCCGCCGATGCCTCCGGGTCGAACCAGAAGGGCACGTACTTCGGAGCGGTCGACAAGGGCGCCTCGGGAGCGCTCGCGGGCGTGAGCAACACGGCTGCGACGTTCGACGGCGGTCAGGTGATCAGCGAGGGCTCGTGGAGCAACCCCCGCTCGTACTCGCTGGAGGCGTGGTTCAAGACGACCACGACGACCGGCGGGAAGATCGTCGGCTTCGGCTCGAGCCCGAACGGCAACTCGGGCAGCTACGACCGGCACGTGTACATGCGTGACGACGGCCGCCTCGTGTACGGCGTCTGGACCGGCTTCACGAACACGATCGAGACCGCTGAGGCGTACAACGACGGCCAATGGCACCACCTGGTCGCCACGCAGGGGGCGGGAGGCATGCGCCTGTACGTCGACGGCGCCTTGAAGGGCACGAACCCGCAGACCGACGCCGAGAACTACACGGGCTACTGGCACGTGGGCGGCGACAACACGTGGGGATCCAGCACCAACGAGTTCCACGGCGTGATCGACGAGGTCGCGGTGTACATGGCTCCGATGCCGCCGGCCGACGTCGCCAGCCACTACACCCTGGGCAGCAACGCCCAGCCCGTGAACTCCCCGCCGACCGCCGACTTCGTCCCGACGACGACGAAGCTCAAGGTCAGCGTGAACGCCTCGACGTCGGCGGACACCGACGGCACCATCACCGGCTACAGCTGGAACTGGGGCGATGGCACGCCGGCCGGCACCGGCATGACGGCGGATCACACGTACGCAGCTCCCGGCACGTACACGGTGACCCTGACGGTGACCGACGACAAGGGCGCCACGGGCACGAAGGCGCTGACGGTCGAGCCTGTTGCCAACCAAGCGCCGACCGCGTCGTTCACGTCGCCTGTGTCGGGGATGACGGTGAACGTGGATGCCTCGGGCTCGAACGACCCCGACGGCACCATCACGGGCTACAGCTGGAACTGGGGTGACAACACGGCGGCGGGCACGGGGGTGACGGCCAGCCACACCTACGCTGCCGCGGGCACCTACACCGTGACGCTCACCGTGACCGACAACGACGGCACGACGGGGACGAAGACGGCGAGCGTGACGGTGGCTCCGGCTCCCAACCAGGCTCCGACCGCCTCGTTCACCGCCACTCCGACCAACCTGACGGTCGCCCTGAACGCCGGGGCGTCGAATGACCCGGACGGCACCATCGTGGGCTACGCCTGGAAGTTCGGAGACAACACCACCGGCACCGGAGTGACCGCGTCGAAGACATATGCCGCAGCGGGCACATACACGGTCGAGCTCACGGTCACCGACAACAACGGGGCGACCAACACGACCACGCGATCGGTCACCGTCACCGCACCGCCGGCCGGCACGCCGTTCGCAGCGGATGACTTCAACCGTGCGAACGGCACGCTGGGGACGTCGCAGACGGGCGGCGCCTGGACCCAGACCGCCGGAGTGACGAACGTCGGGATCGAGAACAACACCGCGCGGCTCACGACCTCGGCGGCGGGCCAGACGCGCAGTGCCACGCTCAACTCCGCCACGTCGACCAGCACCGACCTGACGTTCTCGTTCACCACATCGGCCACACCTACCGGCGCCCGGATGTTCGTCTCCGCGCTCGGTCGCGTGGTCGGTGCCGACGACTACCGCGCTCGGTGGGTCATCGCGACCAACGGTGCCGTGCAGGCGCAGCTGTCGCGAGGCGGGACGGTGATGGTGTGGCAGGACCTCCCTGCCGCGAACAACATCGCTCCGGGGACGAAGTACAACGTGCGTCTGCAGGTCTTCGGCACGGGGACCACGACGCTGCGCAGCAAGATCTGGGCCAACGGCACGGCTGAGCCGGCGGCGTGGCAGCTGAGCACGACCGACACGACGGCCGCTCTTCAGGTCGCGGGGTACACCGGGATGACGACCTACGCCGGCACCGGGTTCTCCGGGCTGCCGTTCAACGTCTTCTTCGACGACTATCGAGCTGCGGCGGTGACCCCCTGACATTCACGGCCTCGTACCAGCGCCTCGCCGCGGCCCAGAAGGGCCGCGCGCGGGGCGCGCCGGCGTACTCCGTCTACGTCAACCGGCCCGTCGGGCGATTCTTCGCCGCGGCCGCGTTCTCGGCCGGGCTCACGCCGAACCAGGTCTCGCTCGTCAGCGCCGCGTTCACCTTCACGGGGATCGTGCTCCTCGCGACAGTGCCGCCGTCGCTGCTGCTCGGGGTCGGTGTCTGGCTGCTCCTCGCCGTCGGCTACGCGTGGGACAGCGCTGACGGGCAGGTGGCCCGGCTGCGCGGTGGCGGATCGCTGGTCGGCGAGTGGCTCGACCACATCCTCGACTCCGCCAAGCTCGTCTCGCTCCATGTCGCCGTCGCCATCGGTGCCTACCGCTTCTTCGAGCTGCCCGACGCGCGGTGGCTGCTCGTTCCCCTCGGCTTCGCGATCGTGTCCACCGTGACCTTCTTCGGCATGATCCTCAACGACCTGCTGCGTGGCAAGCGGGGCGTGCCACAGGCTGCGGAGGCCGGCGGCTCGTCGCCCCTGCGCGCGTTGCTCGGGCTCCCGACCGACTACGGCGTCTGGTGCCTCGCGTTCGTGCTGTGGGGTGCGACCGGCTGGTTCATGCTCGTCTACACGCTTCTCTTCCTCGCGGCCATCGCGTACCTGGCGGCCGCGCTGGCAGTGTGGTTCCGCAGGATGAAGGCGCTCGGCTAGCCGAATCCGCTCACTCATTCGAGGCGAGGGATAGAGGGGCGGCTGTGAGAATCGTCTCATTCTCACAGGGCTATGACATGCCGGCTGTTATCGTTTTGCAACATTGCTTCCCGGTAATGCCAGGTGTGTCCCGAGCGCGCCTTCATTCCCGCTGCCGGGATACCCGATTCCCCGGAGATCTTCTCTTGCGTTCCACCCTGCCCTCGCTCGCTGCTGCCCTCACGCTCGCCCTCGCCTTACCGGGCGCCGCTGTCCTCGGCGCCCAGGAGGCGTCCGCCCTCGACGGCGCGTCGACCTCCACCGCCGTCTTCTCCGATGACATGACCCGGACCGTCTCGTCGGGTCTCGGCACCTCCACGAGCGGCGGCTCCTACACCGTCTCCGACCCCTCCGCGTTCTCCGTGGACGGCGGCTCGGCGCTCGCCGTCGTCGAGCGGCCGGGAACCTCGGTCGCAGCCCGTCCGGCCGCCGTGTCGCTTGCGGATGGGACGTCGTCCGTCGAGTTCACGCTCGATCAGCTCCCCCGGTCGGGCGGCGGCGTCTACCTCAGCCTTCAGTCCCGCCTCACCGACGCCGGCCGGTACCACGTGCAGGCGCGCGTCGACCCCCAGGGCCGCGTCCTCATCGAGGCGCTGCGTCTCAACGGCTCGCAGCAGACGTCGCTCGGTCGGCTCTACGTGCCGAACTTCACGGCGGCAGCCGGCACGCCCTTGCGCCTGGAGACCCGCATCTCGGGCGACCAGGCGTCGATCGACGCCCGTGTCTCCCCGGTCGGCTCGACCCGCACCACCTGGGATCTCTCGGTCACGGACACCGCCGCCAACCGCCTCGTCGGTGCCGGCGGCGTCGGCGTGGGCGTCTACGTCTCGTCGAGCAGCCCGGGACAGGCTGTGCGCTTCGACGACCTGACCATCGCGAAGACGTCGTCGGATGCCGCGGTTCCCGCCCCCGCGCCGACGCCCACTCCGACTCCGACGCCCACTCCGACTCCGACGCCGACCCCGACCCCGACGCCGGCTCCGACCGAGCCTGCACCCCCGACGGCGCCCACCGTCCCGGTGTCGACGACCTGGAACGAGAGCGGAGCGCGCGGCGACACCGGTGCCGCGGCGGTCGGCTCGACGCGCTACGCCGTCCCCGCGGCAGCCGTGTACGTGGACGCGTCCGCCCCGGCCGGCGGCACCGGCACGGTGACCGCGCCCTACGCCTCCATCCAGACGGCGATCGACCGGTCCGCGAGCGGTGCGGTGATCGTCCTGCGGGGCGGCACGTACCACCAGAGCGCCACCGTTCCGGCGGGCAAGGCCGTCACGATCCAGTCCTACCCGGGCGAGGCCGTCTGGCTCGACGGGACGGAGCGGCTGACGAACTGGACGCCGTCAGGCGCCGCGTTCTACAGCTCCGGCTGGACCTACGACTTCGACGCGTCGCCCTCCTTCACCAAGGGCCAGGCCGACGGCACCGCTCCGGGGTGGCAGTGGCTGAACGCCGCGTATCCCATGGCGGCCAACCCCGAGCAGGTCTTCATCGACGGCGTCCAGCAGCGCGAGGTCTCGTCGCTCTCGCAGCTCGCGCCCGGCACCTTCTTCACCGACACCGCCGGCGACCGTCTCTACCTCGGCACCAACCCGGCCGGCCACGAGGTCCGCGCGAGCACCCTCACGAAGGCCCTCTCGCTGCGCGGCGAGGGAACGACCGTGCGAGGGATCGGCATCCGCGGCTACGCCACGTCCGTCTGGATGATGGGCGCGGTCACGGTCGAGGCGCCGCGGAACACCCTCGAGAACGTCGAGATCCACGACACCGCCACGACCGGCCTCTTCGTCGGCGCCGCGGACGCAACGGTGCGCGACGTCACCCTCGCCCGCAACGGCCTCATGGGACTCGGCGCGAACTTCGCCGACCGCCTCTCGATCGACGGTCTTCTCGCCGTCGAGAACAACAGCGAGCACTTCAACCACGCGCCCGTCTCGGGCGGGGTGAAGATCGCCAAGTCGCGTGGCTTCACGATCACCTCGTCCGCGTTCCTCCGCAACGACGGCCCCGGGGTGTGGACCGACCAGTCGGTGTACGACACGCGGATCTCCGGATCGGACTTCGTCGAGAACAAGGGGAACGGTGTGTTCCTCGAGATCTCGCAGAAGGTCGACTTCGTCAACAACCTGCTGCTGAACAACGTCGACCACGCCGTGAAGATCAACAACACCGGCGGTGTGAATCTCTGGAACAACACGATCGTCGGCGGGAACCGCGTGCTCAACATCGTCCAGGACGAGCGCAGCGCGAACGACGCATCGGTCCCGGGCCACGACCCGCGCTACCCCTTCCCCGACCCGACCATGCCCTGGGTGATCCGCGACATCTCGGTCGGAAACAACGTCATCGCCCAGAGCACCGGCAACTGCACGATCTGTGTTGAGGACTACTCGCACAAGTACGCCGCGAGCGACCTCAACATCCGCCTGAACGGCAACGTCGTGCAGCGGGACGCCGCGAACCGGCCGTCGTGGTTCGTCGTCTGGTCGCGCGGCGCCGCGAACGTGAACCCGTACGTCTTCTACACGTTCGCCGAGTACCGCTCGACGACGGGTCAGGACGCGCGCTCGATCGCCGTCGAGGGCCGCACGGTGACGGATGCCGCGGGCCGGCTGCTCCCGGACATCGCCGCGCAGTCCTCCGCCGTCGCCCTGACCCCCCCGTCGGCTGTCGTCGGATACCTCGGCAGCAGCACCCCGACGATCGGTGCGCGCTTCCCGTAAGCCCATCGCGTTTCCACGGGACAGCGCCCGGGACGCGGCCGATCCTCGGCCCGCCTCCCGGGCGCTGTCGCGCGCGGGACCCGCGGCGGAGGATGGGCCCGCCCTCCGGTGGCGAGCCCATCCGAGCCGCTGGACTATCGCGTCACTGCGCCGGTCCCGCGAAGAATCCGTCGTAGCTGTACACGATCGGCACCGCCGTGGCGCTGGCCGACAAGTAGCTGTTGATGCCGACGTATCCTGGCGCCTGCAGCACGGCGGTGCTGTCCGTCGCCGTCAGAGCCCACGCCGTGGGCTCCGCGGTTCCCGCACGCCAGATCTTCGCCTTCAGCGTCGTCGCGTTGACGCCGGTGACCTGCACGCGGACGCTCAACGTGTCGGGACCGGTGACCGACAGGCCGGGGATCGTGATGCTCGTGAGCACCGTCTCCGCGCCGCCCACCGTGCGGGTCAGCCAGAGCGCCACCGCCCCGGTCGATGCGACCCGGAACTTGGCTCGGTAGTCGTTCGCGTTGTCGATCTGCCGGCCGATCGCCGAGAAGTAGTACCCGCCCCCCGTAGACGGCTGGTTGATCCCCACCGTGAAGCGCTCCTCGGTGTTCGTCGAGGGGGTCGCTCCAGGCAGCGACGCCGTGTAGCTGTTGCCCGCGGACAGGCTCACCTTCCCCACGCCGTCGGCGACCGAGAACTTGCTCAGGGCTGTCGCCGTGCCGGGGTTCATGGACCACACGCCGCCCGTCTCGGAGCTGCCCCAGCCATTGGTCGCCGTCCGTTCGAACGAGTCCTTGGCCCAGACGAGGGGCGCGGTCACGGTGACCTGCTTCGACGTCGAGTTCGTCGCCCCCCGGTTGTCGGTGACCGTGAGCGCGACGGTGTAGGTCCCGGGCGCCGCATAGAGGTGGGAGCTCGTGCTGCCGGACCCGCCTGATCCGTCGCCGAAGTCCCACGCCCACGTCGACACCGCGCCGTCGGCATCCGTCGACCCGGTCCCGTCCACCGTCGCCGTCAGGTCGGTCACCGCGGCGGTGAACGACGCGGTGGGCGCCTGGTTGGCGACGACGGTCACGTCGCGGGAGACGGTCGATGTCGCCCCTCGATCATCCGTCACGGTGAGCGTCACGGTGTAGACCCCGGCGGTGGCGTAGGCGTGCTGCGCGGTGCTGCCCGTCCCGCTGCTCCCGTCGCCGAAGTTCCACGCCCAGCTCGTCACCGTGCCGTCACCGTCGGTGGACCCCGTGCCGTCGAACGACGCGGTGAGCAGGTCCGTCGTGGAGGTGAAGGCGGCCACCGGCGGGGTGTTCGGCGCCAGTGTCGTCGTGACGCTCTTCGTGATCGTCCCGACGGCGCCGCGGTCGTCCGTCACCGTCAGCTTCACCGCATACGTCCCCGCGCCGGCGTACGCGTGCGTCGCCGTGGCCCCGGCCCCGGTCTGGCCGTCCCCGAAGTCCCACGCGTAGCTCGCGATCGTGCCGTCGGTGTCGGTCGACCCGCTCGCGTCGAACGCGACGCTGAGGTTCGTCACCGTCGACGTGAAGGCGGCCGTCGGCGCCTTGTTCGGGGCGACGGTGACGACCTTCGTCGTCGTGCTGACCAGCGACGTCGCGTCGGTCACCTTCAGGGTGATCGTGTACGTTCCCGCCTGCGCGTAGGTGTGCGAGGAGGTCACGCCGGTCGCCGTCGATCCGTCGCCGAACGTCCAGTCGTACCCGGTGATGTTGCCGTCCGCATCGGACGAGGCCGAGGCATCCACGCTCACCGCGAGCTCGTTCGACGTCGCGGTGAACGAGGCGACCGGAGCGCGTTCGGCCGGGGTGCGGCCCGCCGCGGCGTAGTGCGCGCGGATGCGCTGCTCACTGAGCACCGCCGGGTACACCGCCACCTCGTCGAGCGTGCCGGTGATGTAGTTGCTCGACGTGCTGCCGAAGGTGCGGTCCCCGCCGATCCGCCAGTGGCCGCGGTAGTTCTGCGCCGTCGCCACGCCGTTGCTCGCGACGAGCTTGGTGTCGACCCACAGCTTCATGCCGTCCGGCCCTTGGGAGGCGACCGCGTAGTGCCACAGGCCGTCGTTGTAGGCGGCCGGGCTCACGAGGCTCACCTGCGAGCCGTTGTTCACCCCGAAGCTGAGACGGCCGTTGCTCTGCATCACGATGTGCCGGTCGTAGCTCGAGCTCAGGCCGCTCGCCGCATTGCCGAAGCCGACGAGCTTTCCGCCCGTCGTGCTCGTCGACTTGAACCAGACCTCCGCCGTGAACGCCCGTGGGGCGTTGGTGGCCTCCTGGGCGACCACGAGACCCGAAAGCAGTCCGTTGAAGCTGGTCGAGGTGTCGCCGGTGATCGCGCCCGGCTGGCTCCGGGTCACCGTGCCGGTCTGGTTGCCCGTCGTGCCGCCGGCGGCGAAGTCGCCGACCGGCCCTGCCGCGGTCTCGTTGAGACGCCAGTACAGGTCGGGCGCGTCCGCCGACACCTCGGTGCCGTAGGCGTCCGAGGGGGCGGCGCCCCACGCGCCCGAACGACCGCTCGCGAGGTAGTGCGCCTGGATGTCGCTCTTGCTCAGCGCCTTGCTGTATACCGCGACGTCGTCGATGCTGCCCGCCAGCGCTGCGTCGCTCGGCCGGTTGGCGAACCCCGTCGTCTGGTCCGCGCCGATGCGCCAGTAGCCCTCGTACGTCTTGGGCGTCGTCGCACTCTGGTCGCGTCCGACTCGGATCCCGTCGACGTAGAGCTCCATCCCGCCGCTGCCGACGGTGCCGACGAGGTGGTGCCACTGGCCGTCGTTGATGCTCCCTCTGCTGAAGACGGTGCGGTACGCCCCGTCGTTGATCGCGAAGTTGGCGCGCCCGGACGAATCGAGATAGAGCACGCGGTCGGTGAGGGCGGACGTGGACGTCCCGGTCGACGAGTTGCCGTACCCGACGATGCGCCCGCCGCGCGTGCTCGTCGTCTTGACCCAGGCCTCGACGGATGCCGTCGTCCCGGCGGTCTCCGCGTCGGTCGTGGTCATGCGGGGGTTGCTGCCTCCGGCCGAGGTGACCGCCCCGTCCGCGTCGTTGGTGAGCGCGCCCGCGGAGGCGAGCGTCAGGCTCAGCAGGGTCCCGGGAGCATCGCCGACGTCGTCGTAGAGGCGGGTCCCGGTCGTCTCGCCCAGTCGCCAGTAGTGCGTCGGCGCGCTGCTGCGGACCGCCGACCGGTAGGTGGATGCCGCGGCATCCGACACCGTGATGTACGGCGACCACGCGCTCCACTGCACGTTGCCGTCGGCATCCTTGGCCCGCACCTGGTAGCGCACCTGTGCGCCCGGGGTCTGGCCGGTGTCGGTGACGCTCAGGCTCGGCAGCTTCCAGAACTCGCTGTCGGTGCGGGTGAAGGTGGCGATCTTCGTCGCGGGACTGCGGAACACGTCATACGTGATCGTCGTGTTGTCGCGGTCCCACACGCTGCCGAAGGGCACCCGCACAGTCCCTGCCTCGTTGGAGTACGGTGCCGGTGTGAAGGCCGTGTTGTTCAGCGGCGCCACCGCGTGCGGCAAGATGGGCCGACGCGCGAAGCGCACCAGGCCCTGCTGGTTCGTGGTGTTGACCTTGGGGAACTCGCCGCCGAGCACGATGTAGTCGGCGTTGCCCGTGACCGACCAGGCGGCCTGCCGGGCCGAGGTGTAGGTGCCGAACTCGAGATCGGGGTACCAGTGCAGGAGCCCCGCGTAGGGGTGGCCCGTGAAGTCCCACCCGTAGGCGTCCTTCTTCGTGATGGTGCCGACCGGGAACGTGGGTTCGGCGCTCGCCTTCATCCAGCGCGAGCGCGGGCTGGTGTCGGGGAAGCCTCCGACGACCGTGCAGTCGTGGCGGTGCCCCACCGAGTACAGCACCTGCCCCTGCGGGAAGCTCGAGTAGGTGTCGCCGAGGCAGTCGTTGATCCAGTTGATCTTGCCCGTGTAGGGGTCGGCGGCGAAGGTCCCTTCGAAGGAGGCTCCGGCGCCGAAGGCGTAGCCGGTCCCGAACACCTGCGTTCCGTCGGTGCTGAGGCTGGAGATCGCACCGTTGAGGCCCGCCGTCTTGATCGTGTCGGTGACGGCCCACGGCATCGCATCGCCGGTCGAGGCATCCAGGGATCCCATGCCGTACGCGGTCTGGCCGTTGAGCAGCGTGAACGATCCCGCGATGATCACCCGGGACCGGTCGGGGCTCGTGACCATGTCCCACACGAACCCGTCTCCTGCGGCCGAGGGGGCCCACGAGGTCAGGGTTCCCGTCGTGGTGTTCCAGGCGGCGAGCTCGGTGCGGGCCTGCCCGCCGCTCGAGCGGAAGTTGCCCCCGATGTACACCGTGTTCCCGGCGAACGCGAAGCCGCGCACCTGGCCGTCGGTGCGCGGCGCCCAGGGCAGGAGCGCGCCGGTGGCGACATCGAAGGCGGCGACGTGCGAGCGTGCCTGCCCGTCGGCCAGGGTGAAGTCGCCGCCGAAGTAGACCGTCTTGCCATCGGGCGTCGCGCGGACGATGAGCCCCTGCGCGTCGAAGGAGTGCGAGAAGTTGGGAAGCGGGTTGCCGGTCGTGATGTCGAAGGCGAAGACGTTCTTCGCGTCGATCTCGCCGGCACCGCCGGCAGCGACCCCCGGCGGACGGGCCTTGGTGAAGCTGCCGGTGACGTAGACGTTGTTGCCGACGACGGCCTGACTCCACACCACGCCGTTGATCTGCCAGGTCGGAAGGACGTCGGTCGTCACGGTGTCGGGAAGCGGCGGGGGATCGGCCGCGGCGGCGCGCGTCGAGGGCACGACGACCAGGGCCAGTGTCGCGACGACCATGGCGAGGGCGACGATGACGGCGGTGATGCGCCGTGCAGACTCACCCGTCCGGTCGAAGATGGTGCTGTGCATGCGGAGTCCTCCGGTCGAGGCTGCGTGGTTCGGGCGGTGCGAAGGTGCGGGGATCATGTCAGCTCAGGCCTCCGCGGAAGACGGCGGACGTGTGCGCCGCATCGAAGTCGACGACCAGCGTGATGGCGGATCGGGATTCCTCGGGGATCGCGAACGCGTAGACGGCCGTCGCGGTGCTGCCGGGCCGGAGCGTGCCCGAGAAGTCGCGCACCTCCGCCTCTTCGGCGTACACGGGTGCGACCGGCTGGCCGTCCTTGTCGAGCACCGTCAGGACGGACGTTCCGAGATCGATCGGCTCGGGCGAGCCGTTGGTCAGCTGAAGGCTCAGCCGGGCGAAGGCTCTCCCGGGGAAGCTTCCCGGGCCGGTCGCCGTCTCCTCCGCGTACGAGACCTCGGCGATGCGCACCGTGACACCGTCGGGGTAGGCGACGGGCTCGGCGGGGGTGACGGGCTTCGCCGACTGGGTCGGGGGAGCCGCGTCGCTTCCCCGACCGGCCTTCGGAACCGGCTGGTCCGCATCCGCGCCGGACGGAGGGGAGGGCGCGGATGCGGAAGGGGTCGGAGCGGAATCGGTCGGGGGGGCTGATCGGGGGGATGCCGACGCCGACGCGGACGGGCGCGATGGCGCGCCCTCGGCGGACTCCGGTGCGACGGAACACGCCGATAGGCCGATGCACAGCGCAGCCGCGGCGCACACAGCTGATGCACGAACAATCATGACGATTGTCCAATCCCCATACTCCGAGTCGGGGAGGACCCTGCGCTCCGCGCAGCGGCGCGCATTCGCCGTGCCAATTCCCAAGTGGCACGGTCCCCAGTGAGCACAGTGTAGGCCTGCTCGACCCCGCGCGCACCCCCGGTTCCGGCGGCTGCCCCGCTCAGTCGAGTGCGGGTGTCCATTGCCGGTCTCCGGGTGCCGCGCTCGGCGCGGGAGCGGTGTGTCGTCGGAGCGCGCGCAGGAGGCGTGCGTGGAACCGGTCCGTGCCGTACTCCCGCCGTGCCCGCGCGGCGTCGCGCCGTGCTCCGGCGCGGTAGTGCGTCCATCCGTCGCGCACCTGGAGCAGGCCCCGGGCGAGAGCCTCCTCGTCGTCGGACGGGACGAGGACGGCGGCCGAGAATCCGCTCGCCGCCTCCGCGAGCCCGGTGTGGTCGGCCACGACGACCGGCCGTTCGCTGAGCAGGGCCTCGATCACCACGTTGCCGAACGACTCGTCCAGCCGGGAGGGCACGACCGCCACGTCGGCATCCGCCAGTTCGCGCCAGACCGTCTCCCGGAAGCCCGTGAACCTGACCTGCGCTGCGAGGTCGAGCTGATCGACGAGTTCCCGCAGTTCCGTCTCGTACCACTCATACCCCGGGAAGACCGAGCCGACGATCTCGACATCGGTCTCGACACCCGCATCCCGCAGACGTGCGGCGGCCCGCAGCACGAGGTCCGTGCCCTTGCGCGGCGACAGCCGGCCGACGTAGACGACCCGGAGCGGCCCGGTGATCTCGAGGCGTGCCGGGCGGGCTTGCGCGGGTCCGACCACGCCGTTCGGGACGACGTCGGCGCGCAGCTGCCGATCCGCCGACTCCCAGCCGGCCACCCGGCGGCTCGTCTCGGAGTTGAACACGACGCCCGTCGCCAGCCGGAGCGGAGCGGTCAGCAGCGCGCGGGCGGGGCCGGAGAGTCCCGCCTCGGCCTCGTGCACGTAGACGACGGCGGGTGTCCCGCAGGTGCGTGCGGCCAGCGTCCAGAACGGCACCGTCACCGTGTTGACCAGCACGACATCCGGGTCGACCTCCCGCACGAGCCGGCGCATGCGCGGCAGCCGGGTGACGATGTCGCGCAGGAGCGCGGCCATCCCGCGCGGGCTGAGCATGCTCTTCCGGACGACGGGCGCGCTCAGCACGACCACCTCCGCGCCGGCCTCGCGCAGACGAGCGACGAGCGGTCCATCGCTCGCGCACGTCACGACCGTGCGCCAGCCGTCTCGCACGAGCCCGCGCGCCGCCTCGAGCATCATCCGGTCCGACCCGTAGAGGTCTCCGGAGGGGTTGGCGATCAGGATGGTGCCTTGCCGCGCGGGGTCGTCCGAGGGTGTCATGTCAGCGTTCCGGCCAGTACTCGTCGACGAGCGAGACGGTCGATGCGATGTTCGAGCGGCTCGAGGCGCCGAACACGATCGACTCCAGGTTGGGCAGCCCGCACACCCACTCGATCGCCTCGCGGGGCGGCACGGCACCGCTGGCGAAGACCGACATGGCGACCGCGCGGAACGGCCGCTTGTCCATGGCTTCGCGGTAGGCCTCCACGCCGCCCGACATGCGGAAGCCGAGCTTGTTGATGTTCGAGCAGACGATCGGGTTCTCGACCCCCGCGCGGTCCAGGTCGTCGAGCACGCGCGGGAGGTTCATCGTGATGAATCCGGGCTGCGCGCCGTAGCGGGCGGCCACATGATCGGCGAAGATGCGGAACGCGTCGGTGAAGCCGAGGCCCGACAGGAGGTCGACCACGACGTTCTGCAGCCAGATCACCGGAGTGGACAGCCCCGCGAACATCTTCAGCTCGGCGTCGACGAGCAGCGTCGAGACCCCTTCGATGTCCTTGCGCGCCAGCGACGAGGCGCCGCGCGCGATGCTGTCGAGCAGGCCCTCCTCGGGCAGGAACCGGCGGATGGCGCCGAGGAAGCCGTCATCCGTCACGGCATTGGCGTACTTGTGCGCGTAGGGCATGCATGGGAAGAACGTCATCCCCTCGTAGCGGGCGGAGTCGGCGCGCACCCGGTCGCAGACCTCCGCGATCCGATCGTGGGTCGTGCACATGAAGGTGCGCACGCCCTCGTCGTAGGCGGCGTCGAGGACCGCCATGATGTCGTCCACGTTCTGGAAGCGCATCTGCTGAGCGCGCGCCTTCTCCTCCGACATGTGGTTGACGCCGAAGAACTGGTTGTCTCCGAAGAGGAGCCGGTCCATGGTCCGGGTGGCTGTCGCTGTCATCTCACGCCCCCGCCATGAGTCCGCGCAAGGCGGCGCCGAAACCTCGTCTCGCCGCGGGGACCTGCCGCGCGGCAGAGCCCTCGCGGGTCAGCCGGGCGCCGTCCCGCGTCGCGTCCTCGCTGATCATCGCGATAACGCGGTCGGTGACGGCCGCGGACGCGAAGTCGTTCTCGCCTTCGACGGCGCCGTCGATGACCCTCTGCACGAATGCGTCGAGCTGCGCGCTGTACTCCTCGCCGCGGAGGTAGAACCACGGCGCCTCGGTGAGCTCCGTCGTGTATCGCACGTTCCATCCCGGGTGGTAGCCCTCGGGGATCGTCGCGCCGTCGCGCAGGTAGACCTGGATCTCCTGGCGATCGGCGTGGATCCGACCCTGTGTCCCCCACAGGGTCACCTTGGTCGTCATCTTGCGCTGCGATTCGTCCGACCAGTTCGCCACGATCTGCGCCGTGCCTCCCGGATAGTGCAGCGTGCTCGCGACGGCGTCGTCGATGTGCGCCGAGAAGATGCTGGTCAGCTGACTGCCGCTCACCGATTCCGGCGCCCCGAGATACCACGTGAGCAGGTTCAGCGGATGCGCCGCGTAGTCGTAGAGGCAGCCGCCGCCCGTCGCGCGCTGGCTGCGCCAGGTGTGGCCCGCGGCCTTCAGGACGACGGGTCCGTACGCCTCGGCGAGGGCCGTGCTGACCGTGCCGATCGCGCCGACGTCGAGCAGTCGCTGCACCTCGCGGAAGGCCCCGACGAAGCGGTTGTGGTATCCGACCTGCGTCACCAGACCGCGCGCCGCCGTCGCGTCGGTCAATACCGCGCTCTGCGCCGGGTCGATCACGAGCGGCTTCTCGCAGAAGATGTGGATGCCGCGCTCCAGCGCCGCCTGGATCATGCCGGCGTGCAGGTGGGTGGGTGTGGCGACGATGAGGGCCTGCGGCCTCGCCTCGTCCAGCATCCGGTCGAGATCCTTGAAGGTGCGGACCCCGGTGTACTTCGCCAGCACGTCCAGGAGATATCCGGTCGCATCGCACACGCCGACGACGCGTACCTCGGGATGCGCCCTGATCATCGCCAGATGCGACAGACCCATCTTTCCGAGACCCACGACAGCGACGTCGATCATGCGAAGGCTCCCATCCTCTGCCGAACATGTCCGTGGCGCGCGAGCCCGTCGAGCAGCGCCTGCTCGTACTGCGCGCCGATCCTGGCCCACGTGAACTCGTCCAGGAACCGCCGGCGGCTCGAGGCGCCCATGCGCCTGCGCCGGCCGTCGTCCCCGAGCAGCACCCGGAGGATGCGCGCGAGGCTCTCCGAATCGGAGAAGTAGGCGTTGTCGGGGCCGGCGACCCACGTGTTGTACGGGTTGTCGTGCGCGACGATGGCGTTCCCCGCCGCCATCGCCTCCACGAGCGAGGGGTTCGTGCCGCCCACCGTGTGCCCGTGCAGGTACACCGCCGCGTGGAACCGCAGCGACTGCAGTCGCTCCGCGTCGAAGATCGCGCCGGGGAAGAGGACCTCGCGCGAGGCCGCCCTCATCACTTCTGCCTGGTACCGATCGTCTGCGCCGTACGGGCCCACGACGACCAGCGGCATCCCGCGCTCCTCGGCCGACCAGGCGCGGACGATCTCCAGCACCGAGTTCTCGGGTATCGGCCGGCACACGACGATGCCGTACCGCCCGGGGGTGAGCCCCAGCTCGCGCGGAGGCGCCGTCGAGGCGCCGATCACCTCGTGCGCGCCGTACGTGATCATCTGCACCCGCCGGCGGCCGAAGTGGCGCCGCAGGTAGTCGGCGATGACCGGGTGATCCGCGATGAGGACGTCGCCCACCCAGCCGGCGCAGCGCTCGTTGCCGAGCAGGATGCCCTGCTTGAGCGGCCCCCAGCGCTTGCGCGTCCACTCCATCCCGTCCATGTTGATGACGTTCGGGATGCCGCGGAGCCTGGGCAGCACGTCGTAGACGCCGGTGTTGTAGCCGAACGTGAGCCAGACGTCTCCCGGGGAGTGCACGGCCATCGCATGCCGGATCGACGTGAGGTCGAAGGCGGCCGTTCCCCGCCAGCCTTCCTTGGGCTCGTGGATGAGCGTGCGCTTGACGCCGTTCCATTCGTCGGTCTTCGTCCGCGCGACGCCGGGCAGCTGGCAGTAGACGTCGACGGCCCAGCCCTGATCGCGCAGGTGCAGCGCGATGTTCTCGGCGGCCGTCTCGAACCCGCCGTAGTTCGCCGGCACACCGTGCGTGCCGAGGATCCGCACTGTCGAGACCACGGCGCTCACCCGCCTTCCACGTGATGAAGAGCTGCGCCGCCCGCCCGCTGTTGGGGGCGACAGACCAGCGGTGTCGCATCCGAACTGGGGCTGACCGGACGGACACCGCGATGTGACGCGGGCGAGCGACGCAGGATCGGGAGGTTTCGGGGGGTCCCGTGCGGCGCACGGAGCTTCGGCGGCGCGGGGAGCATGTCAGTACGCTCCCTTCGGCGTGAGCATGACCTGCGCGGTGCGCCACATGATCATGAGGTCGGAGGTGAGCGACCAGTTCTCCACGTAGCGCAGGTCCAGGCGCACGCTCTCCTCCCACGAGAGGTCGCTGCGACCGCTCACCTGCCACAGGCCCGTGATGCCCGGCTTGATGTACAGGCGGCGGCACACGGTGCCGTCGTAGTCGAGGACCTCGCGAGGGAGCGGCGGCCGTGGCCCGACGACGCTCATCTCCCCGCGCAGCACGTTGAAGAACTGGGGCAGCTCGTCGAGCGAGTACTTGCGCAGGAAAGCGCCGACGCGGGTGACGCGCGGGTCCCGCCGCAGTTTGAACAGCGGTCCCGCGCCCTCGTTCCCCGCGCGCAGGAGCTCGAGCTGCGCCTCGGCGTCCACGCGCATCGTGCGGAACTTGAAGATCTGGAAATAGCCGCCGTCCCGCCCGACGCGGGTCTGGCGGAAGAACACCGGGCCGGGCGAGTCGAGCCTGATCGCCAGCGCGATGAACGGCGTCAGCAGCAGGATCGGGATGAGGGCCAGGCTCGAGAAGACCAGGTCGAACGCTCGCTTGAAGGCGTGCACGCCGCCCTCGAACTCGGGGATCTTCACCTGGATGAGAGGCAGCCCGTCCAGCGGCGTGAACGAGATGCGGGGTCCGGCGACCTCGGTCAGCCTGCTGCAGACCACGAGTTCGGCAGCCGCTCCCTCCAGCTGCCACGCCAGCCGGCGCAGGAAGTCGCGGTCGCCCTTCGGCGTGCTCGCGACGATGATGGCGTCGGCTCCCGAGAACCGCGCTCGGTCGGCCGTCGACTGGATGCCGCCAACGACCGGGAAGGACGTGCCGTCCACCACGATGGGGTCGTGGCCGTTCGTCGTGACGGCGATGACCCGGTAGCAGTGGTGCGGATCGCGCAGCAGGTTCCGGATGACGTATTCGACATCGGGGCGCGTTCCCGCGACGATCGCGCGTGACACGCAGTCCCCGTTCTTGCGCTCCTGGATGAGCCTCTTCCGCCACAGCCACCGGCCGACGAGCAGCGCGAGCAGCCCGACCGGCAGGGCGATCGCGAGCTGGAGGCGCAGACCGTTCAGCTGGAAGATGACGAACAGGATCGAGAGGATGCCGAAGGCGAACCCGGTGGCGTGGGCGACGCGCTTGTACTCCGCGGCCCCGGAGCCGAGGATGCCGGGCTCTCGCGTGCGGCCGAGCCACAGCAGGGCGAGCCATGCGGCCACGACGGGCACGACGACGCGTGCCGCGTCGGCGAGCGCCGTGAGGCTGAACTCCGCGAACTCCAGGCTCGCTGCGGCCACGGTGGCTCCCACCACCGTGAAGGCATCCGTCATGACGAGTCGCCGCCGATAGCGGCGCTCCCATAGATGCCTGCGCTCGAGCGAAGGCTCGCTACGCGGCGCGACAGCCGCGGGCATGATCGCTGGCCGAGGGCCGATCGCCGCCGGACGCCGAAGTGGATTTCGGGTCTCCACTTCGGCGCCCTGTGGCGACGTCGCACCCTTTACGGCCAGCTTCAGGCCGCGGTCCACCGCGCGCACGACTGTGCGTCCCCGATAGACATTCCTCTACCCCAAGTCAGACGCTGCACGTCGACGACATCGACGACGGTCACCGTCCCCAGATGCGCTCATCCGACCGGGTGTGCCGAACGATTAAGGGTTCCCAAGCCCCTTGCGCGATGCCACTGTACCTCTGGTGCATCCGGAAGGGAAGACATTCTTCGCGCGCGATTCGACTTGCGTCGACCTGCGCCGGTACGGGCCCCGTCGCGAGCCCCCGGAGAGCGGCCGCTCAGCCGATCAGGCGGGTGACGGCGTCGAGGCCCATCCCGTAGTTGATCCGCTGCACCGGGAGGGCGAGCTTGTCCGTCCCGATCGTCACATAACCCGGCTCGATGGTCCGGCCCAGCTCGAAGCCCGCGAGACGCAGCCCCTCCTTGGACGTCTCGTTGAAGTGGCCGAACGGGTACGCGATGACCTCCTTGACGCCCAGCACCTGCGCCGACTTCTCGAGGTCGGCGGCGATCTCCTCGGCGCTGAGATTCACCATCTGTCCCTCGCCGTCGGCCCCCGCCTTGTGCATGTCGTGGGTGTGGGACCGGCGCAGGACGTACGGATTCGGCGGGGCGTCCTGACGGTAGGCGGTGATCATGAACGACGTCGCGAGGAGCTTGTACTTGTCCACGACGGGGGCGGCCAGGTCGAACCAGGTCTGATCGGCATCGTCGTCGGTGATGATGACCGAGTGGTTCGGGAGCCACAGCCGCGCGTCGATGAAGGCGCTCAGCTCGTCCCAGGTCGGCAGATAGAAGCCGCCCGTGGCGATGTGGTTCATGTGCGCGTCGAAGTCGCCGATGTACGCGTAGTTCCCCCGCAGCCATCCGCTCTCGCCCTCGGGCTTCGTCGTGAACTGGTGGTACATCATGATCGGGATGCGGGCGTCCTCGGCCGCGTTCTCCTCGGGGGACTTCCACGCGCCGTGCAGCGTGACCTGCTGGTCGGTGCACGCGACGACCTCGGACCCGTTGACCCGGGCCGGGATGTTGAAGGATGCCGCGTCAGCCGGCGTGGCGTACCATCCGGCGAAGACCGCTCCGTCGCGCGAGGGGATGGGCAGCCCGCTGTACAGGGTTCCCTGCGTCTGCAGCTGCGGGGCGTCGGCGATGCCGTCCCCCTCGAAGCTGACGGCGCAGGCGTTCGGATCGTCGGTCGTGGCGAGCAGCTGCTCGGATGCGGTCAGTGTCGGCGGCGTCGGCGCGGGAGTCGGAGTCGGGGTACGGCCCGAGGCCGTGGTGGCGGTCGGCGAAGGAACGGGCGCGGCATCCGTCGTCCTCGACAGTGCGATCGCGGCGATCGCGGCCGAGGCTCCTCCGAGGATCACGAGGGCCGCGATCAGCGCGGCGAAGAAGCGGCGCCGTCGCACGAGAGCCGACGGACGGCGCGTGACGCGAGACGAGTCGCGGGAAGTCATGGTCGACCGAATCCCTCTGCTCATGGGCAGGATGACGGTCGTCCCCCGACGACCTTCTCCGCGCATTGTAGGGGAAGGAGCGCGCGCCGACCGGAAGGCCCGGCGAGCGGGGCGCCGTCGCACTCTTTCCCGGCGCTCGCGCGTGGCGCGAGTGCCGCACTTTCCTGCGAACGCCACACCGATCCGTGTCGCGTTCGCAGGAAACTGTGGCGCTCAGCCGAAGCGGGCCCCCGGACGGCTGCCCGCCCGCGCGCCGGTCAGCCGCCGTTCCAGAGCCGCAGCCTGACCGGGTCGACGACGAGCCGCAGGCGGGAGATGCGCTCGGCGCGCAGCTCGGCGGTCACGACGCCGACGATCTCGCGGGCAGTGTGCAGCGCGATGCCGGGCCGGCCGTCGACGGGGCACTCGACCGCCACCGCATCGGGGTTGGCATCCAGGAACCGCACGACGAGGTCGATGACGTGCGCCCGGCCCGCCACGAGCGTGAGGCGGTCCGGGTGCTCGGTCCCCCGGTCGATGGCCAGCGTCGCGTCCGGATGCAGCACCCGCACGAGGCGCGAGAAATCCCGCTCGTCGCACGCGTAGGCAAGGGCGCGCACGGCCATGCGATGCCGTGCGCCGGCCGATCGGGCGCCGCCGCGACCGCGCGCGGGCCACCCGAGCCCCTTGCGCCGCCTCACGCCGACGCGCCCGGGCAGCCGCCTCGCGAGGTCGGCGAACACCGCGCGGACGGACACGCGGTCGTCGTCGGCGCGCGGCGATCCGGGTTCGTCGTGCGTCATTCGGGCGATGATCGGAACGGTCGGTTCCGATCATCCCTTCTTACCAGCGCGATGGCGCGACTCGCGGCGACGTGCTCAACCGCCGAGACCGATGACCTCGACCTCGTCTGTGGCGAAGCTCGACACCCACAGCTCGTCGCCGACCTGCAGCACGTCTCCGCCACCGCCCTCGGCCACGCGGATGCGGCGCTCCACCGCGTCGCGGCGCGTGTCGACGAGCCACACCTCGCTGTCTCCGCTGCGCACCCACAGCTTCCCCGGCATCTCGGGCGCGCTGGAAGCGGCGATGCCCCAGTACTCCTGCGGCTGCTCGATGCGGCTCTCGAGCAGTCGCGCCTCGCCCGTGTCGGGGTCGATCCGCACGAGGGCGCCGTGGACCGGGTCGGTGTACCAGACGGCGTCGTCGTGCGAGATGAGGTATCCGGAGTCAGGCGGGACGGGCATCGGCACGGCGGCGACCACGGCGCCCGACGCCGGGTCGACGCGGTAGGCGATCGCCCCGTCCTACGGCGGGGGACGATCGGCTGTGGGGTACCGCCTCGGCGGGCCGCGTCGTGTCGACGGCGGTTCTTCCCGGCACCCCCGCCGCCGTCGACGTGGACGAAGGCCTGGTGTGGGTCGCGATCGCACAGCCGGCCGCCGTCCTCGCATTCGACGCCGCGACGCTCGAGCGCGTGCGGGTCATCGAACTGTCGGGGGAGCCCGCCGACCTCGCACTCGTCGACGGCAGGCTGGTGGTCGCCCTCCGCTGACTCGCGACGTGGCGTCCGATGCGGCGGCCGAGGCATCCGCTCCCGCCCTCTCGTGCGTATTTCCGCGTATGGCACGCGTGCGCGGCCGGCGCCATCCTGGTCTCGATTCCCGCCCTCCAGGGACAGGGCGGATGCCGGGGAGAAGATGGCATGAAGGAATCGCAGCGGTGTCGGAGGTCGCGTGCTCGGGGGCGCGCGACGCGGGTGACGGCGCGCGCGGCCATCCTCTCCCTGGCCCTTCTCCCCGCGGCCGCGGGCTGCTCGACGACTCCGGCGGTCGGCGCCGGCGGCAGCTCGGCGCCGACCGCCGGGGTCGTGTGCGGTCTCGCCAGAAGCGGCGGGTACGCCCTCGTGTGCGCGCGGCGTCCACCGATCGTGCTCCCGCTGCCGCTCGGCGAGGGCTCGAGCCGCTGACGGCGTCGCTTCCCGTAGTCAGGGTGTGCGCCCGGCACTACCGTGGTGCCATGTCTTCGGTCGACAGGAGACTCGCAGACTGGTTCCTCATCACCGCGGAAGTGCTGCAGCGACCGATCGTCGAGCTGCCCCTGGCCGACCTGCGCGACAGCATCCTCTCGACCTTCGACGCCCGGATGTTCACCTCCAACCTGCGCGACGGCGAAGGTCGCATCACGGTCCGCGGATACGGGTGGTCGTCGATCGACCCGGAGTCGCGTGAGGCCAATGAGGCGATCTCCGTGCTGTTCCGCGGGCTCGACCTGGCGCTGTTCGACTACCACCCGCTGCTGCGGTGGTATGCAGGCACGGGGGAGAAGGGGCCGCAGTCCGTCGGGCGCGTCCCCCGCCGGTTCCTGGATGCCTGGCAGACGCACGAGGTGTACGCGCTCCTGCGGGGGGTCCGCGCCGAGCAGCAGCTGTCGATCCCCATGCTGGTGCGCGGCGTCGAGCACCAGGCGGTCGTCGTCTGCCGGCCGGGGAGCGACTTCACGGACGACGACATGGAGCTCGCGCGCTCGCTGCAGCTCCTGTTCACGTCGCTGCAGAAGCAGGCCGAGATCCTCGCTGCGCGGCCGGTGCCGGCGGATCTGGCGAGCTCCCTCTCGGGGAGGGAGCTCGCCGTCCTGCGCTCGATCGCAGGCGGACACGGCGTCGCCGCGACGGCGGCGCGACTGGGCGTCTCGCCGCGCACCGTCGAGAAGCACCTCGAGCACGCGTACCGCAAGCTCGGAGTGCGCGACCGGGTGTCGGCGGTGCTGATCGCGTACGAGCTCGGGCTGGTCGATCCCGATCGACGGATCAGCACCGCATAGGCCGCTACCCCTTGACCGCGGCTCCGGCCACCGACTCCACGATCTGCCTCTGCGCAATGCCGAAGAGGATGAGCACGGGGACGGACGCGATGACGGCTCCGGCCATGACGATGGCGAAGTGCGTCCGGTAGGCGCCCTGGAGCATCGCGAGGCCCGGCTGCAGCGTCATGTTCTCGGGGGAGAGCAGCACGTACACGGGCCAGAGGAAGTCGTTCCAGTTGTTGAGGAACGACAGCACCGCGAGGGTCGCCAGCGCCGGCCGGGCGAGCGGCAGCACGACCTGCAGGAAGATCCGGAACTCCCCCGCGCCGTCGACCCGCGCCGCCTCCTCGATCTCGACGGGGAGGGCGACGAAGAACTGGCGCAGGAAGAAGATGCCGAAGGCGCCCGCCGCCCCGGGCACCGTGATCGCGAGCAGGGTGTCGAGCCAGCCCAGGTTCTGCACGATCAGGTAGTTCGGGATGAGGAACACGACAGGCGGCACCAGCAGCGTCGAGATGATGACGGCGAAGACGATCCTCTTCCCGGCGAACTCCATGCGCGCGAGGGCATAGGCGCCCATCGACGCCGTGACGAGGATCAGGATCGTCTGGATCGTCGCGGCGGCGAAGCTGTTCCACAGCCAGAGGAAGATCGGCTGCTCGCCGCTGGTGAGCAGCGTCGTGTATGCCTCGGTCGAGAACGGGTTCGGCCAGCCGTATGGGTTGCGCACGGCATCGGCATCCGTCTTGAAGGAGGTGATCAGCATCCAGACGAGCGGGAGGATGATGATGAGCGCGAGGATGCCGAGCACGATGTACAGCACCGTCGTGCCCGCGATGCGGCGCGGCGACTTCTGCCGGCGCTCGGGGGTCGGCGTCGTCGCCTGCCGGGTGTCCGGGATGGCCGTGGCGGTCATGCGACGGTCCTTTCGACTCGCTCCCGCTGGAGGCGGAAGTTGATCACGCTGATGATCGCGAGGAACGCGAACAGCACGTAGCTCATCGCCGCGGCGGGGGCCATGTTGTTCTGCGACAGGCCCTGGTCGGCGATGTACATGATCGCGGTGCGGGTCGCGTTGCCCGGGCCTCCCGCGGTGAGGAGGTACGACTGACCGAACATGTTGGCGCTGGCCAGCACGGTGGTCGTCGTGATGAAGAGCATCACCGGGCGCAGCCCCGGCACGGTGACGTTGAGGAAGCTGCGCCACGGGCCCGCGCCGTCGAGGGACGCCGCCTCGTAGAGATCGGCATTGATCCCCTTCAGCCCGGCGAGGAAGATCACCGTGTTGAGGCCCATCGTCCACCAGACGGTGACCCCGACGAGGGTCACCCACACCCAGGGGACGTTGACGGTCCACGGGATGTCGTCGGGAAGCCCGATCAGCCCCAGCAGGTGGTTCAGGATGCCGGACTGCGTGTCGAGGATGTAGCCCCAGATGACGCCGATCACCGCGACGCCGAGCACGTACGGCGCGAAGAACACCGTGCGGAAGGTCGTCGCCGCCCGGATCCTGCGGTTCAGCAGGAGCGCGATCCCGAGCGGGACGAGCACGAGACAGGGCACCGAGAGGACCACGAAGATCGCCGTCGCCCCCATCGACTGCCAGAAGTCGCCCGAGAAGGTGCTGTTCGGATCGAAGAGGGCGATGTAGTTCTGCAGCCCCACGAAGTTCTGGACGTCGCTGAACGGGCTGTAGTCGGTGACGCTGATCCACAGGCCGAAGATCGCCGGTGCGACCACGAAGGTCAGGAAGAGGATCAGGAAGGGGGCGAGGAAGAGGTAGGCGACGAGCGTCCGCCGGCGGCCCGTTCGCGCCCGTGATGCGGGAGTCCCGCCGGACCCCCCAGCGCCTTCGCGCTGGGGAGCCACGGCGGGGGTGGTGACGATCTCAGCCACCGTACTTCGCCTGGTTCTGCTTCAGGATCTGGTCGGCCTTCTTCGCGGCGTCGTCGAGCGCCTCCTGGGGGCTCTTCTTGCCGGTGAGGGCCTCGTTGATCGCGGTGGTGATGAGCGCGTTGGCCTCGGTGATGCCCGGCGACACCGTCTCGTAGTGCGCGTACTCGAGCTCATCCATGAAGGGCTGCAGGTTCGGGTAGTTCTGAACCAGCGTCGGGTCGTTGCGCACCTCGTTGTCGGCGGGGAGCTCACCGGTCTCGGCCCAGCCGGCCGAGTTGTCGTTCATCCACTTGACGAACGTCGCGGCCGCCGCGGTCTTGTCCGCGTCCTGTCCCTTGTTGGCGGGGAAGACCCAGTGCGTCGAGCTCGACCACACCGCCTGCTCGGTGCCGATCTGCGGAACCGGGGCCGCCTGCCAGTCGAGGTCGGCGAAGGCGCTGTTGGTGGTCTGCCAGACGCCGTTCCAGTTGAACGCGGTCTGACCGGCCAGCAGCGCCTTGATGTTCCCGTCCTGCGCGACGTTGGCCGGGCTGTACCCGTCCTTGACCAGGTCGGTCATCCACGTCAGCGCCTGCACACCCGCCTCCGAGTTGAAGGTCGCCTGCGTGACGTCCTCGTTGTAGAGGTCGCCGCCGAACTGCCACAGCAGGCTCTCGAACTCGAACGTGCCGGTGAAGACGTAGCCGTCGACCCACTCGCCCTGCACGCCCACGTTCTTGAGGGCCTCGAGCGCCGCGGTATAGGACTCCTGATCCGTCGGGATCTCGGTGATGCCGGCCTGGCCGAGCACCTCCATGTTGACGAACAGGCCGAGGGGCGTGACGCTCCACGGGATGGCGTACTGCGTGTCCTTGTAGTCGCCGGCCTCGAAGACACCCGGGGGGAAGTCGTCGGCCGTGTAGCCGAGCCCGTCGACGATGTCGTCCGCGTTGAGGAGCAGCTTCTGCGCCGCATAGGTGGCGAGGTCGTCGCCGTGCAGCACCGCGACGTCGGGGCCCTTGCCGGCCTTGATGGCCAGGGGCATCTTGGCCGCGATGTCACCCCATTCCTGGGGGACGTTCTTCACCACGATGTTGTCGTGCTCCGAGTTGAACTGCTCGATCAGCTTCGGCACGAGGGTCGGTGCAGCACCGCCCGTCCAGCCGTGCCAGAACGTGATGTCGACCTTCGGGCCGTCGTACTCGCCGTCGCCTGAGACGGCTCCGGTCGTGCCCGAGGACCCGCCGCAACCCGTGAGCGCCACTCCGAGGCCCACTGCTGCTGCGATGCCGAGCGCCCGAACGAACGCCTTCTTCATGTGATCGCTCTCCTTTGAGTCAGGGCCGGTCACGTCTGGGGGGTCAGCCGCGACCTCTCGGCCCATCGCCTTGTGGCCGTGAATCTACAGCGCTAGAAATTCTCTTGTCAACCCCGTCCATGTGGCTATGGTGGAGTCGTCGATCTGCGCAGGGAGGTGCGATGGCCGGAGTCACGCTCCAGGACGTGGCCGATCACGCGGGAGTCTCGATGAAGACCGTGTCGAACGTCGTCCGCAACTACGCGCACGTCAGCGAGAAGACGCGCGCGGCCGTCCAGAGCGCCATCGACGAGCTCGGCTACCGGCCCAACGTCATGGGGCGGCGTCTGGCCACCGGGCGGAGCGGCCTCATCGCCCTGGCCTTCGCCGACGTGGGGGTCCCGTACTTCGCCGAGCTCGCGCGCATGAGCTCGCGCACCACGCAGCGCTTCGGCTACCGGCTGCTCCTCGAAGAGACCGACGGCACGCTCGAGGGCGAGCGGGAGGTCGTCGCGAGCTCGGAGGCCGGACTGGTGGACGGCTTCCTCTTCCAGCCGAGCGTCATGTCGTCGACCGAGGTCGCGCGGCATCGCGGAGACGTGCCGATCGTCCTTCTGGGCGAGGCGGCGGCGCCCCTCACGATGGACCGCATCATGGTGGACAACGTCGCGGCCGCGGCGGAGGCGACGGCGCATCTGCTGGCGCTCGGGCGCCGGCGGGTCGGCTTCGTCGGCCACGAGGCGACCGGCCTGACGAACACGTCGCGCCTGCGGATCGCGGGCTATCAGCAGGCCATCGAGGAGGCGGGCCTGGTGCCGGAGCCTGGGCTTCTCATCCCCGCTGCCGAGGTGTCCGCTCAGGCGTCCGCTCGCTCGGTGGGCGCCGCGTTGGATGCCGGACTGCAGGTCGACGCGCTGTTCTGCCGCGACGACCTCGCCGCGATCGGCGCGCTCCGGGCCGTTCAGGAACGGGGGCGGCGCGTTCCCGACGACATCGCGATCATCGGCTGGGACAACATCGGGATCACCGAGGTGACCTATCCGAGCATCACCACCGTCGCCCCGGACATGCCGGCGCTCGTCGAGCGGGCCCTCGAGATGCTCGTCGAGCGCATCGAGGGCTTCGACGGCATGGGTCGGCACGAGCTGGCTCCTCACCGCATCGTGTTCCGTGAGAGCGCTCCCGAAAACTGAGGTTTACAGCGCTGTAGGAATCCGGCATGCTGTCGGTATGTTCGACGACGACCTGAACCCCTCCGGCCCGTGCGAGGTGCCGGCCGGATACCCTCGCCCGCAGCTCGTGCGCAGCCGCTGGTCGGACCTGTGCGGCCGATGGTCGTTCCAGCACGACGACTCCGACACGGGGCTTGACGAGCGCTGGTTCGAGCGCAACGCGCTCGACGGAACGATCGTCGTGCCGTTCCCCCCGGAGTCGCCGGCGTCCGGCGTGGGGGCCACGGCGCATCACCGCGTCGTCTGGTACCAGCGCTCCTTCGGTGCGGCGGAGCTCGAGGCAGCCGGCCGCCGGGACGGCGCGCGCATCGTGCTGCACTTCGGTGCCGTCGACTACCGCAGCCGAGTGTGGATCGACGGATCGTTCGTCGGAGCGCACGAGGGAGGTCACACTCCGTTCTCGTTCGACATCACCGACGCGCTCGGCGACTCGGACACCCACTCGGTGGTGGTCAGGGTCGAGGACGACCCCGAAGACATCGAGCAGCCGCGCGGCAAGCAGGACTGGCTCGAGCACCCGCACGTGATCTGGTACCACCGCACGAGTGGCATCTGGCAGCCGGTCTGGCTCGAAGCGGTCGCGCCCGTCGCCATCCGGTCGATCCACTGGACGACCGACGTCCACGCCGCCACCGTGTCGGCGCGTCTGGAGCTCTCCCGGGTGCCGCGCGAGCCGGTCGCCGTGCGCGTGCGGCTCGCCTTCGAGGGGCGGCCTCTCGCCGAGGCGGCCACCGTGACCGACCGCGCGTCGGTCACGGTCTCGATCCCCGTCCCCGCACTCGGGAACGGGCAGGGCTACGAGCAGCTGCTGTGGTCGCCGGAGCATCCGCGACTCCTCGACGCCGACGTGCGCGTCGGCGACGACCGGGTCCAGTCGTATCTGGGTCTGCGGACCGTCCACGTGGGTCACAGCGCCTTCTGGCTCAACGACCGCCCCTACTACCTGCGGTCGGTGCTCAACCAGGGGTACTGGCCCGAGTCCCACCTCGCCGCTCCCTCGGCCGATGCGCTCCGCATCGAGGCGCAGCTCATCAAGGACCTCGGCTTCAACGCGACGCGCGTCCACCAGAAGTTCGAGGACCCCCGGTTCCTCTACTGGGCCGATCGCCTGGGCATCCTCGTGTGGGGCGAGGCTCCGGCCACCTTCGAGTACTCCACCACCGCCGTCGAACGCACCGTCCGCGAGTGGCTCGACATCGTCCGCCGCGACTACTCGCACCCGTCGATCGTGGCGTGGGTGCCGCTCAACGAGAGCTGGGGCGTGCAGCACATCGCCTACGACGCCCGGATGCAGCACTACGCGCGCTCTCTCGTCGACCTGACCAAGGCGCTCGACCCGACGCGTCCCGTCGTGTCGAACGACGGCTGGGAGCAGGTCGACACCGACATCGTCGCGATCCACGACTACGAAGCCGATCCGGATGTGATGCGCGAGCGGTACGCCGATCGCGACGCCGTCGACCGGATGATCCGCACGTCGGGTCCGGCCGGTCGTCGGCTGATCCTCTCGGGCGACGTGGACGAGGCACCCGTCATGCTGACCGAGTTCGGCGGCATCTCGTACGACGTCGACGCGCACGAGGATGCCTGGGGGTACTCCACCGCCACGAGCGCGGACGACTTCGGGGACCGCCTCGAGGGCCTCATGGCGGCCGTGCACGGCAGCCGCGCGCTGCAGGGGTTCTGCTACACGCAGCTGACCGACACCCTGCAGGAGACGAACGGCCTGCTGACGGAGGCACGGGAGCCCAAGATCCCGATCGAGCGCATCCGCCGCGCCATGACCGGCCGCTGAGCAGCCGCAACGCTGAGCAGCCGGAACGCTGAGCGGTTGGGCAGCCTAACGACCTCCGCCGCCGAGCGTCCGAACACCCTCGTGCCACCGACGGCCCGAGACGATCCGAAGGAGTGACCATGAACGACGTGCCTCGCGCCACCCCCGCCTCGCCCGACCTCGACGGGCTCGATCCCGCCATCGCGCAGACGGTGGAGGCGCTCTACAGCGACGGGATCGACGGGCGGAAGGGCGCCTTCTCCGCCGAGTGGG
This sequence comes from Microbacterium sp. BK668, assembly GCF_004362195.1. Lineage (NCBI taxonomy): Bacteria > Bacillati > Actinomycetota > Actinomycetes > Micrococcales > Microbacteriaceae > Microbacterium > Microbacterium sp. BK668. The sequence continues at coordinate 325,940 of NZ_SNWG01000001.1, read as the reverse complement.
CCGATGCGCTGCGGGAGGACATCGAGGCGGCGTACGCCGATGCCCTCGGCCGGGAGGGCGGCGCGGTCGGACGCGGACCCAAGCGGCACTACGTCGAGATCCACCCGGAGCAGATGCGCGGCTGGGTCGAGCTCGTCGACCACCCGTGGGTGCGCGGCGTCTGCGAGGCGGTGCTCGGGCCGGACTACCAGATCGTGGAGCTCGGCTTCGACGTCCCGAATCCCGGCGCGAAGGACCAGCCCTTCCACCGCGACTTCCCGATGCCCGAAGAGACCCGCGAGACCGGGCGACTGACGTCGCTCGCCTTCAACGTCACGGCCGTCGACACGACGGAGGACATGGGACCGTTCGAGATCGCACCCACGACGCAGTGGGACCTGCCCGAGGGCTTCGAGCACGAGATGTTCCCCGACACCTCGCTGTATCCCCGCTTCCACGAGCTCGCCGTTCGCAAGTACCCGCAGCGCGGCGACATCTCCGTCCGCTCGGCCCTCACGATCCATCGCGGCACCGCGAACACCTCCGACCGAGCGCGACCCGTGCTCGTGCTCGGCGTGGACGCTCCCGGCGCCGGGAACGCCGAGCACCACGACATGGCGGTCACCCGCGGCTTCTACGAGCGGCTCCCCGAGCGCGTCCGCCGGCATCTCGTGTGCCCGGTCGTCGATGAGCTCGAGCCGATCGTCCAGAAGCACTCCATCGAAGGACTGATGATGGGGGAGGCCTGACCCATCGACGGGCACAGCGGATCGCCGAAGCTGCTGATGACCACGGCAGCCTCGGTCGCCGCTGCCCGAGGCATCCTCGAGCGTGAGCAGGATCTCCTGGCTCGCCAGGACGTCCCCGGCACCTTGACCCTGATCGGAGGCAGCAGTCTCCCGGGGCTCGTCACCAAGGGCGACATCGACCTCCATCTGCGCGTGCGGCCCGCCGACTTCGAGGCGGCCACGAGGCGACTCCCCCCTCGCTACCGGCCGGTTCACCTCGAGATCTGGACCGAGGCGTTCGCGACGTTCGAGCGCGACGGTGCGCCGCCGATCGGCGTCGCGCTGACCGTCCTCGGGTCCGAGCACGATCGCCGGTTCGTGCGGTCGTGGCAGCGGATGGCGGTGGATGCCGCCGCCCGCGCCGCCTACAACGCCGTCAAGCGGGCGGGGGGCGACGTGGAAGACGCCAAGTCGCGCTTCTTCGACGCGCTCGTCGACGACCAGCTGTCCGAGGGCTGACGGTTCGCGTGGCCGGGACCTGGCCGTCAGCCGCTCGCGCCCGCTCTGCGACCGCCCCACGTGAGGCCCGCGAGCTTCGCCGAGACAGTCCAGACGCGCCGCGCCGCGTTCGCGTCGACGATCGAGGGGTAGGGGCGCCGCCGTCGCGGCGGACCCTGCAGCCCGAGGAAGCCGCCGGGTCCGTAGAAGCCTCCGGCGACGGCGTCGGGCGACGCCGCCGCGAAGACGGCGGGGAGGGATGCCTCGGCCGGCGTCCCGCCGACCCCGGCATCCATGATCCGGCGGGCTGTCCGCGCCACGGCACCGGGCGCGTCCCGCATCTCGGCGGGGCCGATGTTCGTGATCGCGATCCCCGGGTGGGAGACGTTCGTCGTGAGGCCCCACCCGCGCTCGGTGCTCCGGCGACCGAGTTCGAGAGCGAAGAGACTCAGGGCGACCTTGGACGAGCCGTAGGCGCGGAAGGCGGAGTAGCCGTGCTCGAGCTGCAGGTCGTCGAAGCGCACGCGGTGGAACCGTGCGGCGAGACTGCTCTGCACCGTCACTCGCGCGCCGCCCGCTCGCAGGAGGGGGAGGATGCGGTCCACGAGGGCGACGTGGCCGAGGTGGTTCGTCTGGAAGTGCAGTTCGAATCCGTCGACGCTGGTGTGGCGGACGGGATCTCGGAGCGCGATCATGCCGGCGTTCAGCACGAGGAGCTCGACGGGCCGACCCTCGGCGAGCAGTGCATCGGCGCCTGCCGCGACAGAGCTGAGGTCGGCCAGATCGAGGTCGATGAGGGTGAGCGTCGCTTCCGGTGCCGTGGCACGGATCGCGGCGATCGCACGATCGCCCTTGCCGCGGTTGCGGACCGGCAGCACGACGTCGGCTCCCGCGCCGGCGAATGCGCGCGCGATCTCGACGCCGACGCCGTCGCTCGCACCGGTCACGACGGCGCGCATTCCGGCGAGGTCGGGGAGCGGGACGCTCCAGCGCGGAGCCCGGGGGGTGGACATGGGCGGGTCCTCTCGACGGGAAGCGGCAAGGACCGGGTAGCGCTGGTGCTCACAACCTAGCGCCGCGGGTGCGCCGGTGAAAGCGGACGAGGCCCACGACGACGGCGGCGGGAGGAACCGACCTCCGCCTCGCGGATACGGTTGCCGTGTGCCCACCGACCCGCTGCCCGACCACCCCGCCCCCGACGACCCCCCGGGGAAGCTCGTGCTCCTGCGGCACGGTGAGACGGAGTGGTCGCGCTCGGGCCGGCACACCGGCCTGACGGATATCCCGCTGACCAGCCGAGGGGAGGCGCTCGCCCGCGGTGCCGGACAGCTCGTCGCCGGCTATGACTTCTCTCTCGTGCTGTCCTCGCCGCTGCAGCGTGCCCGGCGAACGGCGGAGCTCGCCGGCCTGCAGGCGCAGGTGGATCCGCTCCTGGTGGAGTGGGACTACGGCGGCTACGAGGGGCGGACGACGCGGGAGATCCGCGAGGAGCTCGGGTACAACTGGACGGCGTTCACGCACGGCGTGGTCCGCGGGCGCACGCCCGGCGAGACGGTGGAGGAGGTCGCCGCTCGCGCCTCGCGTGTGCTCACGCGTGTCCTGCCCGCGATGGTCGACGGGGACGTCGCACTGGTGGCGCACGGCCATTTCCTGCGCATCCTGACGGCGGTCTTCCTCCGGCTCGCTCCACGGTTCGGAGCTCAGATCACCCTGGACGCGGGATCGGTGTCGGTGCTGAGCTTCTACAGGGAACAGCCCGCCATCCTGTCCTGGAACTACGGACTGGAACTGCCGCTCGCGCCCTCGGAGTCCTGACGTCCCCAGCTCGGCTCGGGGAGCTCCCACGCGCGCTCGCCGCGCTCCACCCACTCGTGCCCGAGACGGTCGAAGCGAACGGTCGGCTCCGGATGCGAAGCGATATTTGTTGACAATAACGACATATTGCTTACGATGGCTGCGCGGCGGGCGCCGACCGGCCCCGCGGCATCCACGAATACCCCTCGCGCCCATGCAAAGGAGCATCATGCGGATATCGCGTGCCCTCATCGTCGGCGTCCTGGCGCTGACACCCGTCGCCGTCCTGCCCACGTCCGCCTTCGCCGCGCCGGCGCCGCCGGCGAACCCCAACGCCTCCGAGCACTCGGCCGCGATCGGGCAGAACTCGCTGCGCGCCCTTGCCGAAGAGGCCGGCATCGAGATCGGTGTGGCAGTGAACACCGATCTGCTGGAGCACAACGGCAAGTACCGCAACATCGTCAACACGCAGTTCTCGAGCGTGACGGCCGAGAACGTCATGAAGTGGGAGGCCCTCGAACCCCAGCGGGGCGTCTACGAGTGGGATGCCGCCGAGGCGCTTCTCGCCAGCGCCGAGGCGAACGGGCAGGTCGTCCGCGGGCACACGCTCGTCTGGCACAATCAGCTCCCCACCTGGCTCACGAGCGGCGACTTCACCGCCGAGGAGCTGCGTTCGATCCTCGAGGAGCACGTCACGACGGTCGCAGAGCACTTCGCGGGCCGCATCCAGCAATGGGATGTCGTCAACGAGATCTTCGACGACGACGGCACGTTCCGCGAGACGATCTTCTCCGAGGCCTACGCGGAGCTCGGCCTCTCGAACGTCGACTACATCGGCGACGTGTTCCGGTGGGCGCGTGAGGCCGACCCGGAGGCGCTGCTGTTCTACAACGACTACAACCTCGAGTTCACCGGACCGAAGAGCAACGCCGCGTACGCGTTCGTGCAGGAGCTGCTCGCCGCCGGCGTCCCGATCGACGGGGTCGGATTCCAGGGGCACCTCGACACGCAGTACGGATTCCCGGACCTCCAGAACAACCTGCAGCGCTTCGCCGACCTCGGGCTCGAGGTCGCGCTGACCGAGGTCGACATCCGCACCTTCGTCACCCAGAAGAAGAACGGGACGTACACGAACACCCCGTCCGACCCCGCCGAGGCGGCGCAGCAGGTCGAGTGGTGGGCTTGGACGCTCGAGGCATGCCTGGCGGTCGAGGCGTGCAACTCCTACACGGTCTGGGGGGTCTCGGACGCCAACTCGTGGATCCCCGGGTGGTTCACCGGTCAGGGTGCGGGCCTGTTGTTCGACGCGCACAACAACCCCAAGCCTCAGTTCGAGGCACTGCGCGAAGTGCTTCGCAACGCGGCATAGCCGATCGGTCGCCACGCCTCGGGAAGACCGGAGCCGCTCGGGCCCCGGTCTTCTCGTGTGCCCGACCGACCGGGTCCACCGTCGGTCCCCGGCGAGCCGGTGATCAGGCGGAGTCCTCCTTCGCCTCCTCTTCGATCGTCGTGAGCTCGAGGATCCGGGCTTCGAGCGCGCGCAGTAGGGGCTCGCGCCTGGCCGTCTTGAGCACCTCGCTGATATAGGACTGCGCGAGCCCTGTGGCGACGAGGCCGGAGTAGCCGCTGTCCTCGATCTCGACGACAAGGTGACTGACGGCGTCGACGTCGTCCGCGACCATCGCGCGAAGGAGTCGTGCCGCGAGAAGATCTGGTCCGTCCATGTCGGAATGCTCCTTTCGGTGCGGGATTCTAGGAACCCTCACGGATGCGCTCAAGGGCCGGAAGGGTCGACGCGTCGTCTTGCCGCAAATCTCGACCTCGCGTGGCGACGGGATCGCCCCTACTCTCGGATGATCAGCTCGGATCCGTCGACCGACGTGACGCCGAGGAACGGAGGTTGACGGGATGGCTCGTTCCTGGTGGGTCGCGCTGAAGCGGTTCTTCAGCCCCGAGACCGAGACGTACGAGACGCGGCGCGACGGGGCCACGACGGACGCTCCGCGTGCAGTTGCGGAGCAGTACGGACGGGGCGCCGACCATCGCCGTCACGGGGGGTCGGGCGCGACCGGCGCGGCCGGTTGAGCCTTCGCGACCGGAGCAGCGGGTGAGCGAGTCTCCGGCGAAGGTATTCGCCCGCCTCGGCACTCGGGAGCGACCGGATGTCGGCACCCCGCGACTGCAGCGCGCCGTCGTGCTCGGAGGCAGCGTCGCGGGCTTGCTGGCGGCACGGGTGCTTGCCGACAATGCCGACGAGGTCATCGTTCTCGAGCGGGATGAGGACATGTCGGGAGGTGAGGATGGACGCCGCGGCGTGCCGCAGCGGCTTCAGGTGCACGCGCTGCTGCCGGGCGGGCGCGCGCAGATCGAGCGGTGGTTCCCGGGATTCGGCCGGGAGGCCGTCGAGCAGGGTGCGGTCGCCTCGACGCCGCAGCAGAGCGAGCAGTGGATCGACGACGTGCGAGCGGTGTCGTCTCCCAACGTCGTGCTGCTCAACGGCAGCCGCACCTTCATCGAGGCGCTGCTGCGCCGTCGCACCCTGGCGCTGCCGAACGTGCGGCTGGTGCCGACCGCGGCCGCCGGGCTGGTCTATCGCGAGGGACGCGTCACCGGGGTGCGGCTGGCGGCGGGGGACGAGAGCGTCCTGCCGGCCGACTTCGTCGTCGATGCGATGGGCCGGTCGAGCCGGCTGGCGGCCTGGTTGGATCGCGACGGATGGGAGTCGCCGCCGATGGAGCGCATGCAGATCGACGTCAACTACGCCACCGCCTACTTCGCCCGCTCCGACGACGAGCCGCGCGTGGCCGTCGCCACCTCGCGTGTCTCGCCCGGCTACCCGAAGAAGACCCACGCAGCGCTCACCGCCGTCGAGGGCGGCCGATGGATGCTGCTGCAGATGACGTACGGCGACGACCGGCCCCCGCAGGACTGGGGTGGTTTTCTGGACCGGTGCGCCAGCCTGCCCCCGGTCTTCGCCGAGGTAGCGCGGGGCCGGCCGATCGGAGAGGTGCACGCCTTCCGGCTCAGCGAGGCGCGGCGCCGCCGCTACGACCTCCTCCAGCGCCTGCCGGGCGGCCTGATCAGCGTCGGAGACGCCGTTGCGTCGTTCAACCCGATCTACGGCCAGGGCATGTCGGCGGCCGCGCTGCACGCGTCCTGTCTCTCGGAGTACCTGCGCGGCCCGTCCGATCCGACCGGCATGGCCACGCGCTTCTTCGAACTGCAGAAGGTCGTGGTGGATGCCGCGTGGGACCTGTCCACGCAGGCGGACGCGCAGCGCCTCGAGACCGCGCGGCCACCGCTGCCGATCCGGCTGCGGCGAGCGGTGGTGGATCAGGTCCTCGCGGCCGCCGTGGTGGACGTCCCGGTCGCGACGGCGTTCAACGAGGTGGCGTTCATGAACGCGCACCCCAGCACCCTGGCCGCGCCGTCCGTCGTCCTCAGGTCGGTTGCCTCGAATCTCCGTGTCCGCGCGCGGGCGTCGCGAAGAACGATCACCGGAGCCGTCGGCGCGCCGCGGTGACCCACCCCATCGCCAGGTCTCCGCCGCCGTGGGGACCCGTGGCACCGCCATTCGGAACGACCCTCGGAGCGCAACCCCGTCGGCAGCGAGACCGGGCTGCGCTAGCGTGCGTGAAGTCGACTCGCGCGCGGGCGCGACGGAGGTCCCAGGCGGAGGTTTCAGCATGTCGGTGGGTTTGCTTGCGGTCGTGGACGACATCCTCACGGCCGCCGTCAAAGCGAGCGCGAAGACCGCTGGCGTCGTCATCGATGACGCGGCGGTCACTCCGCAGTATGTGCAGGGCGTGCTGCCGGCCCGCGAGCTGCCGATCGTCGGCAAGATCGCGCTCGGCAGTCTCGTCAACAAGTTCATCATCATCATCCCCCTCGCACTGCTGCTCACCGCCTTCGCCCCATGGGTGCTGCCGTGGCTGCTCATCGTGGGCGGCCTGTACCTGTGCTTCGAAGGCGCGGAGAAGGTCATGGAGTGGTTCGGGGCCCACCACGGCCCAGGGCAGGACGCCCCGAGGGACGAGCGAAAGCTCGTGTTCGGCGCGATACGCACGGACCTCATTCTGAGCACGGAGATCATGCTGATCTCGTTGGCCAGTCTCGACGCCGGGTTGGGGATCTGGATGACGTTCGGCGTTCTGTGCGTGATCGCTCTCGCGATGACGTTGCTCGTCTACGGAGCCGTTGCGCTGCTGGTCAAGATCGACGACATCGGACTCGGGATGGCGCAGAGCTCCGTCGGGAGGGTGCGCAGCACGGGAGAGACCATCGTGCGATCGATGCCGGCGGTGTTCCGCATCATCAGCATCGTCGGCACGATAGCCATGCTGTGGGTGGGTGGTCACCTCGTGATCGCGAATCTGGCGGAGACGATCTGGGAGGGCCCTTACGACCTGCTGCACGTCGTCACCCACTGGGTGGAGTCGCTCGGGCCGGTCGTCGTGTGGGTCGTCGACACCGTGGTGTCGGGCCTTTTCGGTCTCGTGGTCGGACTGGTCATCGTGGGCGTCGTCCTGGCGGTGACCAGACTCCGCAGGGCCCCCGCCTCCGCCCACGCATCGCACGAGCGGACGAGCGGTTGACGCCACGGCGGAGCCGGCGTCGCCATCCCCGAAGCCTGCTCGCGCCGAACCGGGCGCGATGACCCCGACGGTTCAATCGGTCGTCAGCCACACATAGTCGAACGGGCCGAGGTCGACGCCCTCGTGGCGTCGGCCGGTGAGAACGTCGCGTCCCCGGAGCGTGGGAAGCGAGACGTGCTCCTCGCTCACATTGATCGCCGCGACGACCTCATCGTCGGACGCGGCGGCGCGACGGACGGCGAACACGCGTGGGTCGAGCTGTTCGACTGTCTGGTCCGCGAACGGTGAGAAGCCGGCGAGGCTCCGGCGCACCTCGAGGAGGTGCCGCAGGCCTTCGAGCATCCCCTGCCTTCGGGGAGAGGATGCCAGTTCCGCCGTCAGACGGTCGGCGTCGAGCGTCTCGCGGTTGATCCGGCGTGCGATGTCACTTCGCTCCATGCCGTCCAGATCCTGGCCGGAGCCGAGCAGGGAGTGGTAGTAGATCGCGGGCACTCCGACGACGGACAGCAGGATCGCGTGCGCCGCGAGTCCGCGCACCACGGCCGAGGCATCCGGATCCGGGTCCTCCGGGTCGACGAGCGCGTCCAGATAGTTGGTGTTGAGCTCGTAGACCCCTTCGGAACCGTCCGGGCGGCGTGCCATGGAGACGCGGCCGCCCCGTGCCAGCGTGCGCTGGACGAGCTGCGCGCGGTCTCCGTCGGTGAGGAGTCCCTGGGTGGGACGGATGCCGATGCCGTCGTGGCTGGCGAGGAAGTTGAACCAGGTCGCGGTCTCGCTGACCGGCCCGATCGTCGACGCCCAATCCGACAGCGCGGTCGCGCGTCCGGTGACGAAGGCGTGCAGGACCAGCGGCGGCAGGGCGAACTGGTAGACCATGTGCGCCTCGTTCGACCCGTCGCCGAAGTAGGTGATGTTGTCGGCGTGGGGGACGTTCGTTTCGGTGAGGAGGAGGGTCCCCGGGGCGAGCTCGTCGACGAGCACGCGCCAGATCCGGATGATCGCGTGCGTCTGCGGCAGGTGGAGGCACGTCGTTCCGGACTGCTTCCACAGGTATCCGATGGCATCCAGCCGCACCGTCGTCGCGCCGTGCGACAGGTAGCCGAGCAGCACGTCGGTGAGATCCAGCAGCACCGCGGGGGTGCTCGGATCGACGTCGACCTGGTCGGCGCCGAAGGTCGTCCACGCTTTCGCCGTCGTCCCGTCCGGCCGCGAGTACTCGTGGATGAGCGCAGTGGTGCGCGGACGGACGACGTGGGTGGTGTCGAAGTCCGGTCCCGGTTCGAGGAAGTACCCGTCGAAGCGCGGGTCGCGGGCGAGCCATCCTCGGAACCAGGCGCTCGAGCTCGACAGATGGTTGGCGACGAAGTCCAGCGCGAGAGCGTGGTCGGCGCGCAGCTCCGCGATGTCGCTCCACGTGCCGAGCTGGGGATTGACCTGCCGGTGGTCGAGGACCCCGAACCCGTCGTCGGAGGTCCACGGATAGATCGGCAGGAGGTGGACGTCGGTCACAGCATCCCGGACATGTGTGCGGAGCACCCCGGCGAGCGTGTGGAGCGGCGCCTCGTCCTTCCGGCGGAAGGCATCGCCGTAGGTGATGAGGTAGGCCGTCGCCTCGTCGGGGCGGTCCTTGTCGGCGCGCTGCAGCGCCGGCGCCCAGCGCGCCGCGAGTTCCATGAGGCCGTCGAGCACTTCGCCGGCCCCATCGCCGTAGAGCCCGGCGACGAGGGGGTGCAGTCGGGCTCGGAGTCCTTGCAGGTCTGCGGCGGTCATCGGGCCCGCTCCGTGAGCAGCCGGCGGACGAGGGCGAGGCCGTGATCATCGAGCTCGGCGATGCGGTCGGAGAATCCGCGCAGGCCGGGTGCTCGGAGCACGACGTCGGCCCACTCGTCGCGCAGCGCGAAGGAGGGGCGTGCGACCAGGCAGTCGGGGTCGTTGGTCCACAGGCGTCCGTGCTGCCAGGCTCGTGCCTCGAGCGAGAGGCGACCGCGGAGTCCTTGCGATCCGTCTTCGCCCCCCTCGTGGAAGGTGTCCGGCGACACGCGCATGGCGTCGACCAGGCCGACGCTCGGGAGGATCGGAGCGCCGCACCCCAGCAGGTAGGCATCCGCACCCATGACCTCCCGGATGAGGGCGAGCCCCGATCGGTACGCCTCGACGGGGGTGGCTTCTTCGTGACGGACGCCGGGTACCGCGCCGGAGTACAGGAAGTCGAGCTTCAGGTAGTCCGCGCCGAGAGCACGGATGCGGCTGAAGACCTCTCCGAGATGATCCCGCACTCCGGGGTGGGTGAGGTCGAGCCCAACGAGGTCGTCGCCCCAGTTGAAGCCGGCAGGACCGGTGAGCCACTCCGGATGAGCGCGGGCGAGGTCGGATCTCGAACCGACGGAGAAGGGGGCGAGCCACACGCCGGCTCGGCGACCGCTGTCGCGGATCGCCGCAACGGCGTCGCCGAGAGAGCCGAACCGCGGATCGGGCTTCGTCCACTCGCCCGTGCCGAGACTCCAGCCGTCGTCGATCTGGACGACGTCGACGGGTAGGTCGAGTCGATCGATCTCCCGGAGGTTCTCTTCCACGTCGGCGGCGGTGACCTCTTCGAAGTACCGGTACCAGGTGCACCAGACCCGCGGCACGGCCGCCTCGACGCGCGCACCGGCCGCCGCACCGAATCTGTCGCCGAAAGACCTGAGCGCGCCGTCGGACGCGGGAGAGGCGTCGACGGTCCACTGTTCGACGAGGCCGTCCGCGCGAACGGTCACGTGGTCGCCCTGCCATTCGGCCCGGATCGATGGGACCTGGGCGGAGGCATCGAGTGTGGCGTAGACCCGGGTCGGTGCCCCGTCACCCGGGTCGACCGCGAGGAGGCCCTCGCCCTGCACCCCCTCGTCGGGGATGGCCGTTCCCGGGCGGAAGCGCATGAGATGCTGCCACTCCTCGGCGGGGCGGAAGGCGAGACTGTCGCGGTCGTACCAGGTCGTGGGACTCCAGCTCTGCCACCCCTCGGCGTAGATGCGCGCCGTCGGCGCGACCGGCAGTTCGTCGATGAGGGTCATGCCGCGGCCGCCTTCCTGAAGGAAGCAGTGCTCAGGTGGAGATCGTCGGGCCGGACGGGCGCGCCCCCGGATTCCGCGGACGCGGCGGCGGCGAGGCTGAGCCGTACCGAGGCGAGCACGTGGTCGGCGGAGTTCTCCGGCTCCCGGCCCTCGTCCACCGCCGTCAGCAGCTCGCCCATCGCACCGGCGAAGCCGTCGGGGAACCACTGACCCTCGAGAGCGAAGCGGGTGCGCTCGTCGCCGCGCTCGAGTTCAGCGAAGTCGCTGCCCAGCAGGACGCTGCCCCGGATCGTCCCCTCGGTCCCGTGTATCCAGTACGGGCAGCCCCCACTGCGGGTCCGGGCGTCGCCGACGATCCGGATGGACGCGCTCGCCCCCGTCGAGGACCCGATGAGCACGCTGGCGTGCCACGGGTTGCGGGCGTCCACGGGCTGCGCCGGGACGCGCGATTCCTGCGCGGCGACGGATGCGACCTCCGATCCCTCCAGCCAGCATCGGGTGATGTCGACCCAGTGGACGAGGTAGTCGGTGAGGAGCATGTGGGGAGTCAGATCGAAAGCGGTGCCGGCGAGCGGTGGCAGAGGCTTGTCATGCAGGTGCGTGACGCCGATCACTTCGCCGATGGCGCCGCTGCGGACGAGGAGCGTCGCGAGGCGCCAGGACGGCGCCCAGCGTGCGTTCTGGTTGACGGCGACCCGGATGCCGCGTTCCCGCGCTCGCGCGAGGAGTCCCCGCAGTCGCGGCAGTTCGTCGCTGTCGATGCTCAGCGGCTTCTGCGCGAGAACGTGCTTGTCCGCCTCGATGGCCGCCTCGATGAGAGCGAGCCGACCGTCCGGTCCTGTCGCGATGTCTACGACGTCGATTTCCGGATCGGCGAGCAGGGCCCCCACCGAGTCGTGGACCGTCCGGATGCCGAAGTCCGCCGCGAGCGCCGTGGCCGAGTCCGTGCGCCGGGACGCCACCGCCACGACCGGGATGCCCCAGGCGCTGTAAGCGGGCAGATGGGCCGTCCTCGCGATCGCGCCGGCGCCGATCAGCCCCACGCGGCAGGGCCTCTTCGGCACTCGGGGCCGGTAGTCCGGAACCCTCATCGAGAGCGCTCCGGGGCCGCATCGAATCTCAGGACCGCCTGAAGGATCCCGGGGTCGCCGGAGTCCAGGCGTGCGAAGACGTCGGCGACGTCGGAAGCGTCGACGATGTCGGTGACCAGCGCGCCGGCGTCCACGGCGCCGGCGAGGATCAGGTCCATGACGGTGCGGACCAGTCGCGGCTGATCCCACCGGCCGCCGAGTCCGACGGGGACCCCGGAGATCTGGCTGGCCACGATGCGCACCCGGTTGTGATGGAACTCCTCGCCGAGGCGCAGGTGGGCAGCGCCGCCCTGGTAGAAGCCGGATGCCGCGACGAGGCCCTCCACGACGACGGACCGTATGGCTTCGTGGAGAGCGCGGTCGGCGCCGGAGAGCTCGATGGCGCTGTCGGCGCCGCCATCCGTCAGCGTCCGGATGTACGCGCCGGCGCCGCCCTCTCTCGATGCGTCGATGGTCTCGACGGCACCGAGCTCGGCGGCCTTGGACAGGCGGCTCGCGACGGTGTCGACCGCGTACACCCGTCCGCCCGACAAGGCGGCCAGTCGTGTGGCCAGCAGCCCGATGACGCCCTGGCCGAAGATGGCGACGCGCTCTCCGAGTCGCACGTCGGCGGCGAGCACCGCGTTGAGGGCGATCGAGCCCACCCGGGCGAAGGTGCCGAGCACCGGGTCCGTCTCGGATGGGAGGGTGCGCCACTCGAGAGTGGACGCCGGGAGCACTGCGTCGCTGCGATGCCCCCAGATCCCGTGGACGATATCGCCCGGCGTGAGAGACACGACGTCGTCCGCGACCTCGACGACTCGACCCACCTCCGAGTATCCCCACCCCTGCACCGGGTAGCCGAAGCTCGGCCGTCCCGGAACGAAGAGCCGCTGTTGCGCGTCCCACGTGGCGTTGAGGTACGGGTTCGTCCCTCGATAGGCCGTCAGCTCCGTGCCGGCGGAGATGCCCGAGTACCAGGTCTCGACGCGGACCGCGCCGGGCGTCAGGAGCGCGGCATCCGTCTCGACGAGTTCGACGCGACCGGGCTCGGGGAATTGGACGATGTGAGGCACGAGACGTGCGTTCCTTTCGAGGATCGACTGCGCAGCAGAACAGGACGCGGAGCGTTCACCCCTTCTCCGCGCCGGCGGTGAGGCCGCCGACGAGCAGTCGCTCGGAGGCGAAGAAGAGGATGATGATGGGCAGGGTCAGGATGACGGAGCCGGCCATCAGCACGGTGGTGGGGACCTCGATGCTCCCCGACAGCTGCGAGAGGCCGAGCGAGACGGTCCACGAGTCGCGCTTCTCGACGAGGAAGAGCAGCGCGAAGAGGAACTCGTTCCAGGCGATCATGAAGATGAACAGCCCGTTCGAGACGAGGGCCGGCATGGCCAGGGGAAGACTGATCTTCCACATCGTCTGGAGCCGGCTGCATCCGTCGATCGCAGCGGCCTCTTCGAGGGAGACCGGAACCGTCGCGAAGTAGTTGCGGAGCGTGTAGATCGACACCGCCGCGACCTGCGACACGTACACGATGACGAGCGACACGAGCGACCCGCGCAGCCCCAGCTGCGTGAAGAACACGAAGAGCGGGACAGCGAGCAGGATCGCAGGGAAGAAGTAGACCGCGAGGAAGAGTCCCGACACCTGGCGGCGTCCGAAGAACTGCAGCCGGCTCACGGCGTAAGCGCCGGGGATCGCGACGAGCAGGGTCAGGATGACCGTGCTGATCGCGACGAGCAGCGAGTTGCGCATGAAGACGATGAACCCCTGCCCGCCGTCGGAGACAGGGGCGAGCACCTCGAGGTACGTGGACAGGTCGAGCTCGTCGATCGAGATCCACAGCGCTCCGGGGTCCTGCAACAGGGAATCCAGTGAGCGGAAGCTCAGCAGCACCATGTAGTAGAAGGGGAAGACCGCGACGACCAGCAGCAGCACGATCACCACGGGCTTGAGGATCTTGAACAGCGCGTTCTCGAAGCGGTCGCGCCCCACTCCCCGCGGCTGGGTGCGGTTGCGCTCGACGGTCGAGGCGGTCATGCCTGCTCCTCCTGCCTGCCGAAGAGCCGGAGATAGATGCCGACGAGGACGGCGAGGATGGCCGCCAGGACGAGGGCCTGCGCGGCAGCCGCGCCGATGTCGCCGCGGGCCGTCATGTAGTCGAAGACGCGGACTGCCACCACCTCGGTGCCGGCGCCGCCACCGGTGAGCAGGTAGATGTCGTCGAAGTTGTTGAACGTCCAGATGAAGCGGAGGACGCTGAGCACGGCGATCGTCGGGAGAAGCTGCGGCCAGAGGATGTGGCGGAAGCGCTGGCTCGGAGTGGCTCCGTCGATCCGCGCCGCTTCGTCGAGGACGTCGGGCACGGCCTGGAGTCGCGCCGTGAGGAAGAGGAACGCGAACGGGAACGACCGCCAGCCCTCGAAGCAGATGACGGTCAGCAGGGCGATGGGGATCTGGATCTCGACACCGAAGATCGACACGGGGAGCCAACGCTGGGAGAGGAAGGCAACGGGTTCCTCCCAGCCCAGCACCGTCTGGCCGAACCAGTTCACGAACCCGAACTGGGGATTCAGCAGCGTCGACCAGACGAAGGTCGCGGCGACGACCGGAGCGACATAAGGGAGGAGCAGAGACGCGCGGATGATGCCGCGTCCGCGGAACGGCTTGCGCAGTGCGAGGGCGGCGATGAGGCCGACTCCGATGGCGAGGGCCGTGCCGAGGACGGAGTACAGGACCGTCGTCCACAGAGCACTGAGGAAGCCCGGCGAGGTGATGACCTCGATGAAGTTGTCGAGGGTATAGGAGCCGAACAGGCCGGTCCGACGGATGTTCAGGAGGCGGACCTTCTGAAAGGCGAGCGAGACGGCCCAGATGATCGGGATGATCACCGCGACGGTGATGATGATCAGCGTCGGGGTGATGAGGAGGAGACCGGCCCGGTTCTCCTCTCGGCTGCGGCGGGACCTGCCGGGCTTGGTCGGGACGAGGTGCTCGCCGGGGCGGACATCCTCGTCGTCCCGCAGGACGGGGGGCGGACCTGAGAGGTCCGACCCCCCTGAGAGCTGCGTCACTGCAGCGACTCCTGCACGGAACGCGCCGCCTCGGCAGCTGTCTGTGCCGCCTGCTCGGCATCGCCGCCCTGCGCGACGTCGCTGACGGCCTCGGCGACGGGCTGCTCGCCCTGAAGCGCGCCGAGGAGGTCGCCCTGCCCTTGCGGGATCGCCCAGCGGGCGATGTCCTCCGGGCCGGCGGCGACCGCGTCCAGCACCTCCGCCGAGTAGAAGTCCGACAGCGGCGCCTTCGTGTCCACGCCGGCGGGAAGCGTCGCCCAGAGGTCGGAGTACTCCGTCGGGCTGTCGGTCGTGCCGAAGCGCACAGGTACTTTGCCCTCCGGGGCGATCGCGATCCAGTCCTGGTAACCGTCGCTCATCATGTACTCGATGAACTGCTGCGACGCCTCCGCGTTCGCGCCATCGGTGATGGTCCACGAGGTGATCTCGCCGAACTGGGCGGGACCGTCGTTGTCGGGGCCGGCGATCGACGTCACCACGCCGCTGTTCTGAGCGAGGAACGCGGGGTCGGCAGCGCACTCCGGGCACGTCGGCTTGGCGTCTTCGCGCAGGCCGGCCATCTCGTCGAGGACGAAGCTCGACCAGATGAACATCGCCGCCTCTCCGGCGAAGTACGTCGCGCGCGTCGTGTCGACGTCCTGCGCACCCGGCACGGAGTAGTTGGTGGTCAGATCGCCGTAGAACTGCAGCGCGCCCACGCAGGCTTCGGAGTCGAGCTCGATGTCGCCGTCCGAGTTGACGAGCTGGCAGTCGTTGCCGAGAGCGACCTGCTCGAACGTCTGCTCGGTGAAGGCGTCCCCGGGCGCGGTCGCACCGACGAATCCGGCCACCTCCGGCGAGTTCAGGGCTTCCGCCGCCTCGAGCATCTTGTCGTAC